>CAYMHO010000104.1:0-20780 GCA_964390195.1 uncultured Fimbriiglobus sp.
CACCTGATGGTCCGGCGACTCAGAACCTAATCGTCACCCATTTTGGACAGGCTCTCACAGGCAGCTCACCGAGGGGCAGGATCTTGTTCCCGTTGAACGACGGGGTGTCTCCGAGTGAGATTCCCTCGCCCAGGTGTGCCACGCCCGACAAGCGGACGGCGTTGACGACCCCGACGACCGTCGGCAGGATGCTGACCGCGGCGTCGAACTCTGGGGCGATGCGGGCGGTGAAGTCGGCGTCGAACACCCGCACAGGGTCGCACAGCGGGCGGAACGGGAGCGGGTGCCACACGCCGCCGTCGAGGTCCGGCCAGTCGTGGGACGGGAACGGGAGGTCGAACCCGTAGCAGCCGAAGTCGGCCTCGCCGAACGCGGCGAACGCCTCGTACCGGTGCGGGAGGACGCGGGTCCGGTCGTCGATAGCCCCGGCCGCGCGCAGGGCGTTCAGCGCCGGCACCTGGTGCTCGTCCAGCAACCAGGTGTCGATCAACTCCGCGACCACGACGTCCACCCGGCCGGGGAGCGACACGGAACGGACGTCGCCGCGGATGACCTCGACCACCCGTTCGAACCCGTTCCGGGCGACGGTCGCGCGGAGCCGGTCGGCCAGGTCCGGGTCGCCCTCGACGGAGTACACCTTGCCCGCCCCGGCCACGGCGGCGAACAGGGACAGGATGCCGCTCCCCGCCCCGGCGTCCAGCACCACGTCCCCGGGCTTGACTGCGCCCTCGATCGCCGCCCGGAAGGCCAGGGTGCGCCTCACGTCCCGCAGGCACAGCGAGGGCATTTCTAAGTGGGCGAAGAAGTCCATCGGAGGGTTCGGGACCTTCGGGCGTCGGAGAGCTTAGGGGGCGGGTGTCACTTTACGGCACTTCCTCGCACCGGACCAAAGTGCAGCCGGTGACCTTCGACATCGGGCGATGCCTCACGCGCGGCTGCTGACGACGGCCGGGATGTCGAGCAAGGTGGGGACGTCGGCGTCGGTCGTGCCGGGCGAGCGGGCGGAGGGGACGCGAAGTGTGGACCCGCACACCGGGCAGGTGGTCCACCGCCCCGCCATCGCGGACGCCGCCTTCAGGCGATGCCCGCAGGCGATACAGACCATGTGGATGGTGGCAGGGGCGGGAGTATGGGCGTGGCTCATGCCGGCAGCAATTGCAATTCGCACGCCAGCGACGTGGCTGGACGCTCAACCGGTCTCGGGTTGGGGCGGGCGGACGTGGTCGGCTGGGACACGTGCGGGCAGGGCGGAATCAGGCCAGCGAGGATGGCGACCGCTCGCGACGGGCGGAGGCAGGACGGACAGGGCGGGCGGGACGGGACGGACATCGGACGTTCCGGAAGGGGGAAGCCCTACCGTAGCACGCGAATCGCTTCGGAGCGGAATTCGGTGCCGGCCGAACTCTTGGGGGATGGAAGGGCCGCCCTCGCCCACCGCATGAACACCCGCATCTCGCGAGAACCCGGCGGGTGCCATCCAAGGACGACAGCCGTCAGGCATCGCCACTCTTGACGCCACCCCACACGGTGACGTTGAAACGGTAAGAGCGTCGGCCGGGTGGAGCGTCCGCACCGACTAACGCGCCGGCCGCGTAGCGGGCGGGCGATGCCGAGTGGGGATGTCATCCAGCGACCTCTGCGAGGTTGCGGGCACGGTGACTGCCCTCCCGCAAGTGGGGCATCCGGTCCGCTGTCCGGCCATGTCGCCCCCAACACGCAGGGTGTGGGTGCAGCCGCAGCACACGAAGTAGATGGGCGAGAAGTCGGGGAGGGCGTGAGACATGGCAGGCGTCGAGTGGGGGATACTTGGTGCGACAAACGTGTTAGCACATATCAGGCCAGACGTGCCTAAAGATTCCACCCGTTAATGGTTCAAATATGTCAACGAACGCATAAACAACAACCACTTCTGCGGCTTAACTCTCACGATCCCGTCCGGAGGCGGGAGCCGCTGTCGAGTGTGTCGCGGTCCGGGATAGCAGGGTCGCGGCGAGAGGGGCATTCCGCTTGCCGGGCGAACGTGCGAACGGTTGGGGATTATCCCTTCCTAACAATGGGGCGTGGAGTTGCCCGAGTGTCCAACAGTGGCCGTCGCTGGTGGTTGGTACCGTGAGGCTACTGCCGCCGTCAACCACCCCTCCCACCCCTCGCTGATCCGCTTGTGCCGATCCCCTCCAACCCATGCGGATCAAGGACACTCCGGAACAGCCCGTGGGGTAGCGGCTTGACTATCAGCCCGACCGAGGCTGACGCGAATGGCATCACCCGAATCGGCCCGTCGCGGTCTTCGAATCGCTGCCGAAAGAACTGGTCGAGATCGGGGTACTCGTCCCGCGGCCGGTACCTGCCGGGCGTTTCCCCCACACCGTAAGCGACCCCGTCGGCCCCTTGGTATCGCCCCCAGCATCGGACCAGCACACCACCACCCCCGTGGCGTCGAATACGGCCAGCAACTGCCGGCCGTCCGGGCCCACAGGGTGCCATCTCTCGGGCTGAAGCGGGCCCCCTTGGTGGACGCGGGCATGCTCGATAACGGGAGACGGGTGGATCGAGGTGGTGGCAGGCAGGAGGCCGAATGCGTAAACCGCCGGTGCCGGACAGCCTCTCCCAACTGTCCGGCACCGGCGGTCGTTTGATGCCTCACTCCGCCCCGCTCTCCCCGTGTGGCCTCTCCCAACCGCACGGTTCGTCAGGACTTCGTTCGACGGGAGAGGGACAGCAGCGGGTATGCCAACGCCGCCCGTGCTGTGTGCATTCGTCTGTTCAGCCTGAAATCGCAGGCATTCCAGCGGTCCGGCGGGTGTGGGCAGGGTGAGCCGACGGTCGGGTGCCGCTTTAGGACCGGGCACACGCTGCCCACTCCTTCACCCCGGCGGGTGGCCCTCGTCCCACAGGTCCCGCACCTCGTCCGCGGTCACGTCCGGCATCCCGTTCCCGCGGAGATGATCGGCCACCTCCTCGGGGGTGGCAACGGGGCCGAGCCGGGCGCGGGCTTCCAGCACCCGCACGGGGAGGCCGGGGGGCTGATCGTCCCGCTCGGGGGTGGGAACGGGGAGTTCGGTCTGGGTCATCGGTACCCCTCCTCGGTGGGCGGTCAGAGGACAGGCAACTCGCAGGCCGGCATCCGCGGAGTTCCACCCGTGACGACCGAACCCAATCCGTAACCGGCTGCGGCGGGTCGTCGTGCAGCGTGCCCCGCGCCACCTCCGTCGGCTCCCACTCGACCACCCGCGTGGGGCCGAAGTCGGTTTCGATCCGGACCACCACCGACCACCAGTAGAGGCGGCGGAGCACCGCCTCGAACTTGCCGAGCCAGACGTCCCAGAGGCCGGGGTCGGTCGGGTCATCCTTCATCGACAGGCCGAGGTGGATCACCTGGCGGCGGTACGTGCCCTCGGGGTACGGCGCGGGCAGGGCGAAGATGCCGCGGACCACCCACGGCCAGTCGTCGGCCTCGGGCACGGCGGCCAGGGCGTCGCGGTTCAGGTCGTGGGTCCAGCGGAACCGCTCGCCGACCCGCCACCTGGCCCCGACGATCCGCCCCGAGATGATCGCCTCGTGTCCCACGCCCGCCCCCCGGTGGTCGAATCACCGCCGGCCGAGAACCCCGTCCACGACCCAACAGCCCCGGGCGTGCTCGCCGGTACGACAGTGACTCAGCACCTCTTCGTCCCCGCACCCCGCCCGGCTCAGGGCCGCGGCCAGTTCGTGCAGCCGGGAGAAGTCGCGCGAGTCGTACACCCGGCCGGCGAGTGCCACCGCTTCCGGCGAGCGCCAGCCGTACCGGATCGCCACCGGCCGGAACGGATTGCCGGCGATGCACCGGAGCAGCCGGGCCTGCGCCACCTCCTCGCCCTCGTCCTCGGCCACCCGGCGGGTCGCGTCACACACGTCGCCGACGCCGAGCTGGGCGTCCTGCTCGTTCGCCTTCCACGCGGCCACGTCGCACCAGTAGGACTGGGGCTGGTGCTCGGGCTCGACCGCCTCGTCGCCCACGTCGCGGTAGAGGGCGGAGTCCCGCTCGGTCGCCTCCCGCTCCTGCTGGCTGGCCAGGCCGTCGGCGAACCGCTCCGCCACCTCGACGGCCGCCCGGTTTCGATCGCTCATCGCGCCCCAGACGCGGCGGCAACAGGCGACGAGCAGGAGCCGCACCTTCCGGTCGCCGACGGCGTCGCCGGGAGGGACCAGCAGCATGTCGATCGGGTCGCCACCCGCCAGCCACTTGTACTCAGTCACTCGCGGGCCTCCAGCCGAGTGGGGGTATTGTCGGCGGTGGGTCAGGGAAGGCCACACCGGGCGTCGCCCTGCGGGTCGGCACTCCCACGAGTCGGGACGCAGCAGGTTCACCCCGGTCGAGAACTGCGCCCCGAAGTCTGGAGTGGTGGTGGGGCGTGACCCACGTCTCGGACCGCTGGCGGCAGCTTTCTTCACGCGAGGATCGTGGCGCACAAGAGTGAGCGGAGAGTGGCGTCGGTCCTTTCCCAGGTGGCCCAAGTCGGACCGTGTAAGCCGGCGGGAATGATTGCCGCTGGTCAAGGTGGGTACCGCAGCCCTCACCCCTTCACCCGCTTCATCTCGTAGGACTTTTCCGAACTCGACTCCAATCAACAACCCAGTGGGGACGAGTTTGCCCGTCGGCATTGGATCGCCCGACCGCGACCCGAGATCCACGCCAAACTCGCCGAGGAGTACAAGGCAGACCCGTTCGCCTCGGCCGTCCACAAGTCACTCGAACAGAAGGCCCGCGGGCAACTCGCCATCGACGCCGGCGACTTCCAGCAGGCGTTCGGGCACTTCCTCGCCGCCGAGTTGATCCGCCCGAAGCCCGCGAGTGGCGACCAAAGGGAGAAGTAGGAGGGGTGCTGAGGGTGGAGGGGGCAGGGAGGTGAGCGTCTCTGAACCTGGACCCTATATCAATGGGTGCGGGCGGCGGGTTGCGACCTTCGTCTGGCAGCCGCCCCCCGGGTTGCCCGACCTGGCGAACGCCCCTCGACAGGAGTTGAACGGGCTGACCGTTCGACGCGATACGCCGCGAGGGACCGCCCCCGTCATTTCGCCTCGGCGTGTGGCTCGTTCCCCACGGTGCCAAGCAGGGCCATGACCGCGGCCTTGATGTGTGCGGGCAACAACGGCCAGCGTTCGACCAGTCGGGCGAGGTCTGCGGGGTGGGCGGGAGGGTCGACCGGTTCGGCTGCTGCATCCGGTGCTGCATCCGGGCGGGGCAGGGCAGGGGATTCGCCTGATTTCTCAGGGGATTCGCCGGGGGCACGCCGCTTTGCTAAAGCGGCGTACGGGTAACACCGTACCAAGGGTTCGAATCCCTTCCTCTCCGCTGAGTTTGCCCCGCCCCGTCGTAACCCGTTGTCTCCGTTCACTTTTCTTCGACATCACTCTTCGCCTCTTGGTCGCTGGGCTGAATTTGTGCTGAACCGCCGCCAGCGGCATTCGTGCGGTTCATCTCCCCGGCCTGCTCCCGGTTGGCTTCCGTCAACGCCCGCATCGCCGCCTGCGAGGCGAGATCGTGGACGTGTGTGTACAGTTTCAGCACCGTGTCATCGACGTGCCCCACCCACTCCTTCACCACCGCCACCGGCACGCCCTTGATCAGCGCGTTCGAGATGAACGAGTGGCGGAACGTGTGCAGCTTTCCCAGCAGTTTCAGTGGCTTCAGAGTCCGCTTCAACGCCGCGAGCAACCGACGCTCGGTCCACTGGCGTCCGTGCTGTGGGTGCCGGGTAGTGGGTGGCATGGTCACCACCCACCCGTACCGCCTCGGCAAGTCGGCGAGTACGGCGTCGATCACCGGGTTCCGCGGGATGGCTCGCTGGTCGCCACTCTTGGGCTTCCACCCCTGCTTCGGCTGCACCCGCAACACCGTCGGTTCCACATCTTCCCACCGCAGCCACGCCAGTTCGCCGAACCGCATTCCCGTGTGGGCCAACAGGGTGAGGGCCGGTCGAATCGCCGGCGGTGCGGCCGTCAAGATTGCTAGCACCTGTTCGTAGGTCCAACACGGCTGGGGAGTGGGCTTCGGCTTCTTCAGTTTCAACCCCTTGAGCGGGTCGACCGCCAGCAGGTCGCGGCTCAACGCGAAGTTCACGAACTGGCGGATGATGTTCGTCTCGGTGTACCTCGTTTTCGCTGCCGCCTTCTGGTCCGTCCGGAGTTGGCGGAAGGCGTCCACGAACCGCAGATCGAGGCCGGCCAAGTCCTTCACCCGCCTTGCGGTCGCCAACTCCTGTACACGCTTGAGCACCGCGGTGTACTTGGTCAGCGTCTTCGCCGCGCGGTCTTCGGACTTCAAATACGCAAGGTAGGCGGCGATGCCGTCGGCTACGGCCACCGCCGCCGGGGTCGCCTTCCAGGTTCCCTTGGCAAGTTCCGTCTCAAGGGCCATCGCCTTCACTCGCGCTTGCTTTTTGCTCGTCGTCTGGAGGGACGGGCGGTGCTGCTTTCCACCCGCTTGGAAGTTGGCGTACCACATCCGCCCGCGGCGGAAGATGCGGACGCGCTCGCCCACCAACTCGGGGCCACTCGCCCCGTCCGAGTCATCAAGGCTCATCGTTTCTTCCCGTTGAAGAAGTGATCGAGTAGGCGGTCGCGGGCCAGGCGAAGGTGTTTGCCCACCTTGGCCTTGCACCCGTCGAGTTGCCCGCGGCTCGACCAGTCGTAGATGGTTTGCAGGGGCACTTGGAGCAGTTCGGCCGCTTGCTCCGGAGTGAGCAGCGGGGGAAACCGATTGGTCAACTCCGGATCGGTGAACCAGCCGGCCAATTCCTTGGCCGTGTACTTGGGTGTGGCATCCATGGTGCCTGGGCCGATAATCGGCTTAAATAGTCCGTGAAGGCACCCGCGCGATGGCGGGTCAGGAACAACGCATAGCTTTCAGCCCTTCAGGAGCGCGGCAATCCGGGTGATGTTCATCCGCAGAACCACCACCGGCTCGACCTTCGCCTCTCGGCGGGTGCCCAACCGCACCCACGGGAACTCCTCCAACTGCCCCCCGCCGCTCGGGTTGGCGTCCGTCACCATCCGCAGGTACGCCAGGTCGCCGACATCTACATACCAGCGGTTCTCGGCCTCCATCCGCCCGGCGAACGGGTGGAAGCCGGGATCCCAGCTCAGGTGCCGGGCGATCCCTTGCACCCCCTCCCGCGCGAACTCGGCCACCTGCCCGGCCACGGGGGCTTGCACACCGCTGGCCTTCAGTTTGAGCACGATGGCCAGCCAGAACGCCTGGGCCGAGTCGAGGTCGCGGTGTTCACCCCGCCCGGGTTGGTCGGCCACGCCCGCGGGCAAGATGCCCTGTTCGAGCACATACCGAGCGTGCCGGTACTGGACATCGATCCGCTGGCAGAATTCGCTCAGTTTCATCGCGGCAAGCCCTCCCAAGTCACATTAAGCCGATTATGGGCTTAAGTCAACCCATCGAACCCTCTTTGTGGCAGCGGCGGTTGTCACGCGGGCGATTCTCCTGGAGCAACTGCTTTCTTCTGCTCACCGTGAGCGGAAGCCCACAGGAGGGCGAGCGACTGGCCAACCACTCGGGCGAACTCCCGCTGTGCGACAGTCAGGGGCCGGCTGGTCGCGGTTCGGTCGTCGTCGGGCGGGTCGGGCGTGGGCGACGAGGGATTCGGTGGGGGCATTCGTCCTCCGTCGGGAGTGGGATTCCGGCACCTGCCGGACGGCGGTGAGAATTGGTAAACTCCTTCCAAGTATTGTGACGCATTCTGATCGATTCTTTAGCGCGGTGGTCGCACTGATTAAACCGTGGACGCTGGGCAGATTTGGTGCAGAAAAGAGTGGACTCACTCAACCGGAATGGTCCTGACTCTGCATGCCGTCTGACCACCTTCCGTCCCCAGGCCCAATACTCATGCCCACCCGAGACGAACGCCTCCTGGCTTGGCGGATGTTCAAGTGCCAATGCACCGTGGCCAGTGCGAAGGCGTTCCAAGACTTGTTCTGGGACGTGATGAAGGCGAAACACGGCTCCGCGTTCGAGCCCGTTGCCCCACAGGGCAGCAAGGGGGACGGCGGAAACGACGGCTACCTCCCGGCCGACCAGCACTACTTCCAACTCTACGCGCCACTCGACCCGAAGGAGAAGGCGGGGGCGGCGGCCAAGAAGCTCACCGCCGACTTCGCCAAGCTCAAGACCAAATGGGGTGGCAAAGGCGGTCGCGCGGTGAGCGCGTTCACGTTCGTCTACAACGACAAGTACGACGGCATCCCGAACGATATCGCCGCCGCGCTGAAAGCGCTCCGCCCGAAGAACAAGGGAATCACTCTCGCGCCGTTCGGGTGCAAAGACTTGGAAGCCGTCTTCCTGGACCTTCCCGAGACGGCCTGGGATCCGATTCTCGGCGCGGCGGTTCCAGACCCCGCCCGAATCGCCAACCTCGACTACGGCGTTCTCGCCGAGGTCATCCGCCACATCGTCGGGTGCGAAGTGGCGGAAGCCGAAAGCCGGCTCGACTTGCCGCCCGAACTGGACGACAAGATCAAGCTCAACAAGCTGTCGAAGGCTAACGCCGTGCGAATCGAGCACGGGGCACTGCTGACCGGCAGGATCGAAACCTACTTCCACGCCCACTCGTCGTTCGCCCTGACCGAACTCCAGGATCATGTGGTCGGCATCTACGAAGCGGCGAAGAAGGCCGTCGCCATCACTCCCCAGCCGGGGAAAGCCAAGGCCGCCCTCGCGGACGACGTGTTCGTGCTGTTCCGTCGCAACCTGTTCCCGAAAAACGCCACGACTGCCACGGCGAACGCGGTGGACGCCGTGATAGGATACTTCTTCGAGGCGTGCGACGTGTTCGACCCCAAGCCGGCTTCGAAGGGCAAACCCGGTGCTTCTCCCTGACAAACACCTGCGGCTGTCGGAATCGGTCCTCGGGTTCGCGGGGCTGGTGCTGTCGTTGGTCGTCAAGCCGATCACCTTCGACCACCTCTGGAAGCGGGTGCAGGACCAACAGGACGGCGGGAAGTGGCCGGCGACGCACGGCACCGAAAATTTCGTCCTGGCGCTGTGTTTCCTCTTCTCGATCGGCTCGGTCGACGTGACCCCCGGCGGCGAGTTGTTCCGATGCGGCTGATCGAACTCTCCTCCACCCGCTCGTCGTTCAAGACCGTCCGGTTCAATCGGACCGGGCTGTCCCTCATCGTCGGCAAACACACCGACAAGCAGGCGAAGGACATCCAGTCCACCTACAACGGCGTCGGCAAGTCACTGGTCGTCGCCCTGCTCCACTACTGCCTCGGTGCGAACAAGAACGAGCAGTTCGAAACGCACCTCGACGGCTGGGACTTCACCCTCATCTTCGAGCACGGGGACGGGGACGAGTCGCACACGATCACCCGCACCGTCGGTGCGGACGAGATGCACTTCGACGGCGAGGCGATGAGTCTGACCGCGTACAAGAGGGCGCTGACCGAACTCGGCGTCTTCGCCATCCCGCCGGATACGCCGGGCATCTCGTTCCGGTCCCTCATCAGCTACTTCCTCCGCCCGTCTCGGAGCGCGTACCTCACGCCGGAACAGGCCGCTCCCAAGGCGACCCCCTACTACCGCCTGCTCTACACCAGTTTCCTGCTCGGCCTCGACTACGGCCGCGTCATCGAGAAGCACGACGCGAAGAAGAAGCTCGACGAGCAAGTCGCCCTCGCCAAGAAGTACAAGGATGACAAGGAACTCCGTGAGTTCTACCTGGGCGAGAAGAACGCCGAGATGGAGTTGGCTTCACTCCGGGAGCGGATTGCCTCGCTACGGGACAACCTCGCCGGGTTCACTGTGGCTAAGGACTACGGCGACCGACAGACGCAGGCGAACGAACTCCACACGAAGATCATGGACGCCAGTAATGAGGAGGCGATCCTCGACGCCAAGTTGGCCGACATCGACCTCGCGCTGAACACCCGGCCCGACGTGACTCCGGACCGGGTGAAGAAGCTCTACGCCGAGGCGAAGGTGACCCTCCCGGACGCGGTGACGAAACGCCTCACCGAGGTCGAGCAGTTTCAGGAGCGACTCCGGGCGAACCGCCTCCGCCGACTCGAAGTGGAGAGGAAGGCAGCGCTAGCCGCTCGGCAGGACTGGCAGAAGAAACGGGCCGGCTGGCAAGCGGAACTCGACGGCCTGCTCCAGTACCTCAAGGCGCACAAGGCACTCGACGAGTACACGGAGAACAACCGATACCTCGCCGAACTCCTCGCCAAGGCGAAGCGGATCGAGGACTACCTGGCGCTCCTGAACAAGTACACCACCGAGGCCCAGCGGGTTCGCGCCCAGATGGGGCAGGCGACGGTTCAGACGACCGAGTACCTGAAGACAGTGAAGCCGCACCTCGACAAACTCATGGACACCTTCCGGGGGTTCGCCCGCGAGTTCTACGGGGACAAACCCGCCGGGTTGGTGGTGCAGAACAACGACGGGGAGAATCAGGTCCGCTTCGACATCGACGCCCGCATCGAGCACGACGCAGCTGACGGCATCAACGACGTGCGGATCTTCTGCTTCGACCTCTTGGTGCTCACACTCCGCGAGCGGCACGCGGTCGATTTCCTGTTCCACGACAGCCGCCTGTTCGCCGACATGGACTGGCACCAGCGGCTCACCCTGTTCCGGCTGGCACAGCGGGTGTGCCAGGAAAAGGGCTTGCAGTACATCGCCTCCATCAACGAGGACCACATCAACTCGACCCGCGACGCGGCCGGAGTGGATTTCGACCGGCTGTTCGTCGCTTCTCGCGTTCTCGAACTGACACCCTCGCCGAACGGGTCCGGCAAGCTACTCGGCGTGCAGGTCGAGATGAAGTACGAAGACGAGTGAGCCGGGCTCACCGAGACATCATCGGGCAGATAGGTGCTTCTGACACCTTCACCGAATCCGGCTGGTTTCTCAGGGATTTCGGGTGCCTTGCAGGGTCTCCTCGGAATGGATGACTTCCGGCGCAGTCGTGTCCGCAACCGTGCCGGAAATCGATGTGCGGAGAAACCCGTAGGTGGCAATCTTTGTCGCGTGATCGGCTCGTCAGCCCGCCACGACACCACCATGGGGCGTCGGTTGACGGCTGCAAGCCAAGATCCGGTTCGACACCCCGCCGTTCGTCGCACGGACACACGGCGGACCACAGACAGCCACCATACAGGGCGTGGTGTCTATTTCGTGAAATTGTGCCGCTGCGCCAGAGTCGGTTCCCGCGACGAGTTGGACATCGTCCCGTTTCCACTCCAACGTGGTGACGGCCGCAACCCGTTGGTGAATGACGATCGAAGGTCTGGGAAGTGCGTTCATCGAGACCTGCCCGGACTTCCCGCCGTGGCACAGATGGAGGTTGTCCGTTTCGACTCAGGTCGAGCGACATTTCTTCTGGCGGGTACGCGAATCGGCGCGGTGAAGGCGGAGGGCGTGCGGCCCGACCAACAGCGCGGCAATGCCGCCGACGCGGTGACGGCGGCCGACGACGTAACGGGTACCGAAGTTCGGTCCAACTCAGTGACGCAGCAGGAACTCGTTCAAATTCATCAGGGCGTGCTGCAAGTCCTGGAGGCCGGTGTCCGGGGTGGCGGCGGCCTTCAGGAACTTCGCCACCACCTCCCGCTCCTTGTCCGTCGGCCGTCGGCTCAGCGTCGAGAGAAAGACCAACTCGATGACCTCCGCGTCCGGCTTGCCACCCTTCCGCCACTCCGCCACCCGCCCGTTCGGCGACCGCACCTTGTCCAGCACCCCGGCGTTGTTCAGCAGGTGCAACACCTGTGGGAAGCCGGGGTCGTCCTCGCGGGCGCACTCGCACGTCTGGTCCCGCACCGGCTTGGAGAACGCTTGCAGGAACGGGTGCGGGAAGCCGCCTTCGGGCAGGTCGAGCGCCCGCGTGCCGGCCGGGAACCCCTTAAACGTCTCGGGCACGCCGGACGCCGAGGACACCGCGTCGAGGATCTGTTCGGCCGAGAGCATTCGCACCCCGGCGCGGGCGAAGTAGCGCTCGGCGTTGCCGGCGTTCGGCGACTGCTTCGGCCCGTCGGCGGCAAGCTGATACGTGGTCGAGTTCACGATCAGCCGGATCAGCGGCTTCAACCGGTAGCCGCCCGTGGCGAACTCGTCGGCGAGCAGTTGCAGCAGCTTCGGGTGGCTCGGCGGGTTGGTGTCGCGAAAGTCGTCCACCGGATCAACGATCCCCTTGCCGAGCAGGTGATACCACACCCGGTTCGCGACGGCCTTGGCGAAGTACGGGTTCTTCGCGGCGGTCAGCCAGTCGGCGAACTTCACCCGACGGTCGTCGTCCGGCGTCAGCCCTTCGACGGCGGTGCCGAAGGCGACGGGCGGTTGGGCCTTCTTCGTCAGCGGGTGCTGCACGTCGCCGCCGCGACCCACGTAGACGATCTCGTCGTCGAGGCCGAACTGCGTCCCCTTGAACCGGACCTGCGCGAAGAACGCGGCGAGGCCGAAATAGTCGGTCTGGGTGATCCGCTCGAACGGGTGGTTGTGGCACTTGGCACACTGCACGCGGACGCCGAGGAACAGCTGCGCCGTGGCCTCGGCGGCGTCCTCCGGGGTGCGGGCCACGCGGAAGAAGTTCGCGGCCGGCTTGTGCAGCGTGTTCCCTTGCCCGGTCAGCAACTCGCGGGCGAACTCGGTCATCGGCTTGTCGGCGGCCACCGTTTTCACGAGGTAGCGGTGGAAGCTGTGAACACCGCGCTCGCTGATGGTGGTCGCGCTGCCCCGTAGCACGTCGGCCCACTTCATCGCCCAGAACAGGGTATATTCGTCGCGGTCGAGCAGCGAATCGACCAGCTTCGCTCGCTTGTCGGACGCCTTGGAATCGAGGAAGGTTCTCGCCTCCTCGGCGGTCGGCAGCGTGCCCGTGAGGTCCAGGAAGACGCGGCGGAGGAACACCGCGTCCGACGCCACCGGCGCGGGGTTCAGTTGCAGTTCCCTCTGCTTGGCGAAGATTTCGTCGTCGATGAAGTTCGCGGGTGCGGGGCCGGAGAAGCGGAAGTCGGCGTCGTGTTTCACATACGTCAGCCGGACGCTGGTGATGGCGTCGAGGTAGCGGACGAGGACGGCCGACTCGCCAGTGCGGGCGAAGGTGACGAGGCCGTCGCGGGTTACAGTTGCCGTGGCCGGGTCGCCGGTGGTGAAGACGGCGAGGTCGGTGACATCCCGCCGCGTGCCGTCGGCGAAGTGCGCGACGGCGGCGAGTTGTCGCTTCGGGCTGGACGTGTGCAGTCGTAGGTCGCCGGGCAGCACTTCGAGCTTCGCCAGCTTGTTCGCAGCGGAGTCTTTCGCCCCTTCCGCGATCCACTGGCGGACGGTCGCGTAGGCGGCACTCGACTTCGGCCACTGCGTCCCGCCCTGGTGCGGCACGCGACCCGCCCCCTTCAGCAGGATGAGGCTCTCGTCGGGGTTCAGCGCGCTCACCCGCCGGCCGCCCTGCTCCCGCGTCAGCACGCCGAAATCGAAGTCGGGGTTCTCGCCGCGCAGGCTCAGGTGGAAGCCGTTCTTCCCCTGTGGCGACCCGTGGCACGCCCCTTGGTTGCAACCGGCGCGAGACAGTGCCGCCATCACATCGGTGCGGAACGACACCGGGGCCGGTTCCTTCTGCCCGCTGACGACCACCTTGACACGGACCTCCTTGCCTCCCGCGGTCACGACGATTTCAGTGTCGCCGTCCGCGAGCGGCGTCACGATTCCTTCCGCCGACACGCGGGCGATTTCGGGGCGAACGCTGACGAACTTGGCGGCCGCCGTCAGGTCGGCGTCGCCACCACTCCCGAAGCGACCCGACAGGAGCAGCCGCTGGCGGTCCTGCGGCCGTGATATCGCCACCTCGGCCGGTGACACCGCGATGTCAGCGGGGGCTGGGTCGGCGGCGCAAATGAGGGCGAGCGCGAGCGGCAGCATCGGTCATCTCCCCTTCTTCGATTCAGGTGGCTTCACTTCGATCTCGACGTTCGGCACGCGCACTTCTTCCTCGTAGCCGTCCACGGTCGCGGTGGCGGTGACTTGTAGGTTCACTTGGCGGGCGGTCGTTGTGGAGGCCACAACCACCTTCACGTCCACGGTCGCTTGCCCCTTCGCCACGGTCATTGTCTCATCGAACGTCAGCCCGTCTTGCGGGTTCAATCGCAGCGACACCGGCCCGTCGAAGCCCGGTACGCGCTCGATGGTGTACCGCAGCGTCGTCGATTCGCCGGGCGCGAGAGTCAGCTTGGGCGTCACCGGGGTGAGCTTGAACGCCGTCACCAGGTCGAGGTCGAAGCAGCGGATGAGCGTCACCCGCCGGCCGGCGTGGGTGCCCGTGGCGGTCAAATTGATGCGTGCTTTCGCGGTGTTGGAGAGGATCTTCGACACGGCCTTCCCGCTGACTTCGAGTTGCTTCGCGCCGGCTTCCGGTAACTCGGCATACACGCGGGTGCGACCCTCGTTTTTGTCGGCGAGTTGCCCGCCGGTCGCGGCGAACCGGATCGGCCCGTCGAAACCGGGGACGCGCGTGGTGACGACCGGGATCGGTGCCGACTGGTAGCGGGGCAGCGTGACGACGGCCTTCGGCAGCTCGAACGTGAAGGGGGCGGCCGGCGTGACGAACACCGCGAACCGATCCGCCACCGACGGTGGCAACCGCCGCTGGTCGTCGCGGAGGGCAATGGGGATGAGGTCGACGTTCTGCCTCTTCACGTCGATGAGCGGTTGCGTCGTCACCAGCACTCGCTCCTGACCATCCACCACCGCGACGATCTGCACCGTGTGCAGCCCGAGCGCGGACTCCGTGTCGGCTGACAGTTGGCAAACCACTGCGGTCTCCTTCTCGCCGATTTCCGTGGGCGAGAGCGTCAGCCCCGCCGGTGCCCCGCGGAGCGACAGCTTGATTGGCCCGATCGTCCCGTACCGCGCCACGAGGATCGGCACCGGCTGGTACGACCCCCGCGGGACCGTCAGCCCTTCCACTTCGGCCGTCAGTTTCGGCGGGAACGGGTCGTTCCGTACGGTCAAGCGGAAGGCGAAGTCGGGGCCGCCGTCGCGCTGCTTGTCGCGGACGACGAGCCGGTATTCGCCGTCGGCCGGCGCGGTGAAGTCGAACGGCGTTTCGACGTCCGTATCGCCGGTCCGTCGTAACTCCCGGCCGCTACGGTCGAGGACGAACACCTCGGGATCGGCGGTCGAGTTCAGCGCCACTGCCTCACCCCGCACGTGGATTTTCTGGCCCTTCGTCAGCGTCACGGCGAAGGCAGTCCGCGCACCAGGTGCCGGCAGCGTGCCCCAAAATTCGCCCGGCACCGTCGCGGGCGTGACCGACGTGGTGGGGAACGAGTGTCGGGCCAATACAGCCGTCACGACGGGCGGCGGGTTCACCAGAAATGGTGGCATTCCGAATGGGAATCGCAATGGTACGAGGGGCGTCATTCCCGGCGGGAGTGCCGTCGTGATCGGGAACTTGCTGTCCGGCACCGGCACCCACGCAGACCCGCGCTCACCCTTGCGGACGGCGAACGCCAGGCTACCCTCGCCCGGCTTCGACTCCGTTGCGACGGGTGTTCGGCCCGCGTCGAATCCGCCGACCCGCAGGACGTATTTGCGGTGTTCGTTCCCGTGGAAGCGGGCGTCGCGGATTTCGACCGTGTGCTTCCCGGTCGTCTCGAACGTGTGTGCGAACCGGCAATCGAAGTACAGGCCCGGATCGTTGTCGCGCTCGGCGACCACCTTCCCCTTCGGGTCACGGATGACCACGAGCGGGTCGGCGTCCTTCCCCAGTCGGTTGGCGACGGCCTCGAAGCTCAGCTTCTCCCCGGCCTTCACTTCCATCGCGAACCGATCCACGGTCCCTTCGCGGAGCGTGCCCCACACGGCGGTCGGCAGCGACAGCGCCGGCGTATCGCCCTTCACCACCGACAGGTCGTCGATGAGAACGAGGCAGGCGTTGCCGAGGCCGTGTTTCGTGGCGATCCGAATTCCCGCGACGCTGACCGGCGCGTCCTTCGCCACCGATACGTCGAAGACGGCTTTCTCCGCACCGCTTTCCACGGCCTTCGCGGTCACCCCTGAGACCGAGAGCCAGAGCGATTCGGCATTCTCCAGTTCGCGGCCGACGAGCGTGACCCGTGTCGTCTTCCCGACTTCCAGCACCGGCGGGGAGATCGATTCGACGAACGGGTCGGCCGACGCGACCCGCACGAGCAGCAGGATCGCGACGCATGCGAGCAGCGGTCGGGAGCGGAGCATGTTGAACCGGTGCAAAATGGGGGCGACGGTTGGATTCCGCTACCCAGAAGGCAGGACTGGATGGTACGCTCCCCTTCTGCCGAATGCACGCCGATTCTTCCCACCGCTGAGCCGATCCCATGCTGAACCTCTGGCCCACGGGCGGGCGCGGGCCGCTCGACCGCCGCGAGATGCTCCGCCTCGGCGGCCTGGGCTTGCTCGGCCTGTCGCTGCCCGTGCTGCTGGACCGGAGGGCCGTGGCCGCGCCGGCGAAGAAGGCGAAGAGCTTCGGGCAGGCGAAGAACTGCATCATCCTGTACCTCTCCGGCGGGCCGGCGCAGCTCGATACCTTCGACCCGAAACCGGACGCGCCCGAGGACATCCGCGGCGAGTTCAAGACCATCCAGACCACCGTGCCCGGCGTCCGCTTCTCCGAACTGCTGCCGACCGCCGCCAAGTGGATGGACAAGTCGGCCCTCGTGCGGACCATGTGGCACGAGCACAACGACCACGGCCGCGGCTCCTACTGGATGTTCACCGGCTACCCGTACCTGGGCAGCGTGCCGGACGTGAACTCGATGTCGCGGGCGGACATGCCGCACATGGGCGCGTGTCTGGCGAAGTTGGCCCCCGGCAAGGGGCCGCTGCCGCCGTGGGCCATCGTGCCGCATCGCATGGACGTGGCCGGCGGCCGCCGCGCCGGGCAGTTCGCCGGCGCGCTCGGGCCGAAGTTCGACCCGCTGCTGACCGGCGGTAACCCGAACGACGACGGGTTCAAGCTCGACCACCTGCCGCTGGCCGCCAACCTCCCGGCGGCGGACGTGAAGCGACGGCTGTCGCTGGTCGATCAGTTGAACGCCCAGTCCGGGTCGCTGAACGACCTGGCCGTCAGCCAGACCATCCGCGACTCGCAGGTGAAGGCGGTGGACGTTTTGTCGTCCGACGCGGTGCGGAAGGCCGTGGACCTGTCGGCCGTGTCGAAGGACGACCGCGAGAAGTACGGGCGAAACCTGTTCGGCCAGAGCGTGCTGCTCGGCCGGCGGTTGCTCGACGCCGGGTGCCGGCTGGTGCAGTGTAATTGGCAGCGGACGCAGGGGATCAACGGGTTCGCGTGGGACACCCACTGGAACAATTTCACCGCGCACAAGGACGACTTGGTGCCGCCGTTCGACAAGGCGTTCGGTGCGCTGATGACCGACCTGACGGACGCCGGCAAACTGGACGAAACGCTCGTGGTGGTGGCCGCCGAGTTCGGCCGGTCGCCGAAGATTACGCGGAGCAACAGCGGGCGGGAACACTGGCCGGAGTGCTACAGTGTGCTCTTCGCCGGCGGCGGCATCAAGGGCGGGCAGGTGTACGGCAAGTCGGACAAGATCGCCGGCCGCCCGGCCGAGAACCCGGTGACGCCGGCCGACTTCGTGGCGACCATCTACCACTGCCTGGGCATCGACCCGACCGGCGAAATCCACGACCAGGCGAACCGCCCCATCGCCTTGTCCAAGGGCGAGCCGATCGCCGCGCTGGTGGGGTGAGGCTCACTCCTTCTTCAACAACTCCAGCTTCGCCTCGGCCACGACGACGCCACTCGTGGCTCGCACAGTGGCCGGCATGTTGAACGGGCCGACCGCGTCTTTGCCGAGCTTCAGCACCAGTTCGCCGTCGGTCTTGTCGGCGGGGACCATCACAGCGTCAGCGGTCACGCCGCGCCAGTGGTCGGGCAGCACGCATTCGACTTTCACCGCGCCCGTCAATCCCTTCGCCCGCGAGATCACGAACGGGACGCGGAGCGTGTCGCCCGGCGCGGCGATCGCGACCTCCTTCGCCAAATCGATCCCCAACCGCCCCGGCTCGGGCACCACGATGAGCTGGTAGTTGGTTTCCGTCGTCGTGTAACTGACGCGGTGCTTCGTGCCGTCCGGGTCGGTGACGGTGCCGACGGCCATCAGGCAGGTGCGGCTGGTGCGGCCGATCTCGATCCACGCCGGGAGCTGGACCGCGTACTCGAACTCGCTCACTCCAGGTGGCACGGTGATGGTCGGGCCGGTGACCCCTTGAAGGTGGCGGGCCTGCCGATCGGCGAGGAGGATTTCGACAGGACCGTCGAACCCGTTGCGCTTCAAACTGTACTTGCGCGAGTACGGCTGACCGCGCGGGCCGTTGCTCATGGTGTACACGCCGTCGATGACGAACGGCGTCGGCACCGCGACCGCGACGTAGGCCGCTTCGCCCTCGGGCAGAGTGGCCGTGCGAGTGGTGGTGGTGTCGCCGACCTTCGCGGTTCCCGTGACGGTCACGGTGCCGACCGCCACCTTCGCCAGCGCCTCCGCCGCCAGCGCGAGTTCGACCGAGGATTGCCCCATTCCAAACGTTGCTTTCGCGCAACTCACGCCGGCGGGCAGGCCGGCAACGGACACGTCGATGGGGCCGTTGTAACCGCCGACTCGCTCGGCCGTCAGCTTCCATTTCACTGAACCGCCGCGCGGGATGTTGACTGAATCGGTGGCGAGCTTCAGCCGGAAGTCGGGCGCGATGGGCGTCGCTTCCCGAACCCGCAGGCGGTAGGCGAAATCGGCCCCGCCGCGATTGCGGAACCGCTCGGCCACGCGGATCGTGTACACCCCGTCGGCGGGCGGTTGGAACGAAACGAGCGGGTCGGTGCCGGGGTCGTCCGGAGTGTGCTTCGCCACCTCCTTGCCGTCCGCGTCCAGCACGGCGAGCGTGCCGCACAGCGGCGAGCCGAGCTTCTTCGCCCGCAGTTCGAAGTCGTATTTCTTCGCCTTCATCAGTTCCACCTTCCACGCCCCCGTTGCAGCGGGTTCGATGCGGCCGTTGAACACCGCCGGCGGCGCGACCACGTTCGCGGGGGCTTCGACGAATTCGGCCAGGTCGTCGGTGTCGAGGGTGATCGCCTGCAAACCGAATCGGGTGGCCCACAACGCCGGCGCGTCGGAGGGAATGGCGACGGCGGTGGTGCCGTTGAGCTTCGCCGTACTGCCGCGCTGGCCGCCGAGGGGGAAGACCGAATCGACGACGGGCGAGGTGGTCATCGTCAGCCGGTAGACGAACGCCGGCCCGCCCTGCCCCCGCGCGTCGGCGATGCGGACGTGGTAGGTGCCGTCGGCCGGCGCGGTGAACCGCGCGGACACGTCGGAGCCGAGTGCGGCCCGCGAGCCGAACTGCGCCAACACCGCTCCCTTTGCGTCCACCACTTCGAGTTTGGCGACGAGCGGCGAGCGGATGCCGGCGGTGGTGGCGAGCGCTGAGAGGGTCTGCCCTTTCGTCAGCTTCACCGCCCACAGGTCGACGTCCTCGCGCGGGAAGACGCGGCCGTTCGCGGTGACGGGCAGCGTGACCGGCTCCGGGATCGGGTCGCCGTCGATCTCGGATTCCACCACTTCCGGCAGGTCGCCGACGACGAACACCGGCCCGGTCGCCACGCCCTGCGAAGTCCAGAGGCGAGCGCGGCGCGAGCCGAGCGCGGCCTTCGCCTCGACCGTCACCGCACCGAGCATGTCCACCGGGTAGTCTTCCGCTTGTTGCGAATCCGGCAGCGGAATGACCGGCCCCTCGAACCAGACGCGCTTGCCGGGCTTGAGTTCCGGCGACGCCTTCACGCCGCTGCCGTCGAGGGCGAACCCGCACGACTCATGGACGAACAGCCCGCCCACCCGCACCGGCACCGTCGTCCCCCGCTGCCCGCCGGCCGGGAACAGGTACGACGCCACCGGCGGCGCGGCCGAGGCGGTGCCGGCCGCGAGAAGGATGAAGGTGAGGAGGCGGCTCATGTCAGTTCCTTGATGACCTTCCCGTTGTTCACAATCGCCACCGGGCGGCCGTCGGGCGTGTGGAACTCGTCCTTCGGGTCGATGCCCAGGCGGGTGAACATGGTCGCGGCCAGGTCTTCCGGGCCGTAAGGGTCGGTCGCCGGCTTCTCGGCCCGCGCGTCGGTCGCGCCGACCACCACGCCGGCCTTCAACCCGCCGCCGCCGAGCATGACCGTGAACGCCGGCCCCCAGTGGTCGCGGCCGGCGTTCTTGTTGATCCGCGGCGTGCGGCCGAACTCACCCGACACAACCACCATCGTCGTGTCCAGCAACCCGCGGTCGGACAGGTCGCGGAAGAGGGTACTGATGCCCGCGTCGAACATCGGCAGGAGGGAGTTCTTCAGCGTGGCGAAGTTGCCGTCGTGCGTGTCCCAGTTGCTGTGGTCGATGGTCACGCACCGCACGCCGGACTCCACCAACCGGCGGGCGAGCAGGCAACTCTGACCGAGCGAGTGCCGGCCGTAGGCGTCGCGGAGCTTGTCCGGTTCGGCCGACAGATCGAACGCCTTCTTCGCGTCGCGGGAGGTCATCAGGTCGAACGCCTTCCCCTGGAACGTCTCGATCGCGGCGGCCTGCTTGTTCGCCCGGCTCTCGGCCGTCTTCTGGAAGCGGTCCACCTGGGCGAGCAGTTGGCGGCGGTCGTCGAGGCGGTCGGCGGCGACGGCCGGCGGCGGAGCGAGGTCGGGCACCTGGAAGTTCGGCGCGCTCGGGTCGCTGTCGATGACGAACGGGGCGTGGTTCGCGCCGAGGTACGCCGG
>CAYMHO010000105.1:0-20696 GCA_964390195.1 uncultured Fimbriiglobus sp.
ATCCGCCTGCGAACCGCCCAGCCACAACGACTTACGGCACGATTGCAATAAGTTGACGCGCGTCGGGCTAACGAGTCGAGGGGGGCGGACTAGTCGGCACCCGCCCGTCCACCGTCGTCACCGGCATGGCCAGCAGCCGCGACAGTTGACACTCCACCGCACCCCTGCCGGCCCGCCGGGCGATCCAGGCGTGCATCAGCGTGGTGTCGAGGTAGGTGATCACCTGGTGCGGCTCGCCCGGCTCGGCCCACCGACGTACCGCCGGCCCGACGACCAGCCGCCAGGGGGGCACCCGCCTCCCGCCCTCCGGGTCGCCGACCAGAGCGCACGGCACCCGCAGGGTTCGCTGCCACTCCGCCCGCCACTCCGGGGTCATCACCCCGCCCACTTCGAGGAGCGCCACCGCCAGGCTGGCACACGAAGCCCCGTCGCCGGCCAACGGGTCGGACGCCAGGGCCAACCGCCGGTAGGTGCCGCGGGCGACGAACTCGGCATGGAAGCGGAACATGCGGTCGGCCGCTTCGGGCGAGAGCAGCACCCGCAGGCGGGCCGACGCGATGCCCACCTCGGCCGGTTCGTCGGTGTCGGACGCCACGCGATCGGGCGGGTCGATCGCCCCGCCGATGCCGCGGGTGAAGATCCTGTACCCGACCTGCCGCTTCGCGATCTGGTCGGCCCACTCGCCGGGGTCGGCCGCGTTGACGGCGGTGAGCAGGTAGCGAAGCTGCCCGGTCTGCGGGTCGGTCGATTTCAGTTCGATCAGCACGTGGCCGACGCTGTGCGCCCCGAGCGTACGACCCAACCACTTCTGTGTCGCCGAATCCCGGAGTTGCAGGAGCGTGCCGCCGCCGACGGACAGCCCGAGCCGCCGTGGGGTGGTGTAATCGAGCGGGCGGGTGGGGGCGTGGACGGTGACGTTCAGGACGTGCGGTTCGGGATCGATCGCCGTCGCCGCGTGGTAGGTGCGGGTGTGCGTGAACGGCTTGTCTTCGGCCGACATCGTCCGACAGCCGACGAGTGCAACCAGTATGAACCAGCCGCCGCACAGTCGCAACATCGGCAGTTTGTTCAACCGCATGGGGAAACCCGTCCGTGGGCACAACCGTTTCGTATCGGCCAAACGGGGGGGCTGAATCGACCGGGAAGTGTGGGGGAGCTTGGCGGGGATGATTCTTGAGGTTCCACGGAGGGGCCGAATTCGTCGTAAGTGCTTGGCGGGCATGGGATCTTTCGCATTCCGAGCATGGTTTCGCGGATGGGTGGGTGGGGGTGGAATGAAACCATCCGGCCGGCGATTTCATTGGAATGCGGGACCGGAGTGTGCGAAACTCCCGACATGCAGCCGAATCCCGCGGCACAACGCGGGAGCGGGGGACCCAACGACGGCGACGAGAGACGCCGTCCGGGGCGCAGGTGAGGTTCGCCTCACCGGGGCACGTTCAAGCCCTAGCCCGTCAGCTAACCTCGCAGGCCGGCGTCGGGCGTGTGTCCCGTCGCCACTGAACGGGCACCCTCGTCGCCATCATCTCGGACGATCGCGCCCCAACTCCGGACCGGAAGGTCTCCCATGTTCGCCAACGGCGAATTCCCCCAGTTGATCCAGGGGTACTGGTGGGTGGCGGTGCTGGTGGTCGTGGTCCCGCTGGTGCTCTGGTGGCTGACGGTGAAGGTGATCCCGAACGACAAGGTCGGGGTGGTGGAGAAACTGTGGGCGGGGCAGGGGTCGGTGAGCGGCGGGCGGATCATCGCCATGAACGGCGAGGCCGGCTATCAGGCCGAACTGCTCCGCGGCGGTCTGCACTTCGGCCTGTGGCGGTGGCAGTACCGGGTCCACGTGGTGCCCCTCGTCACGGTGCCGCAGGGGCAGATCGGGTACGTGTACGCCCGCGACGGCCAGCCGCTGCCGCCCAGCCAGACGCTCGGCCGCGAGGTGGACTGCAACCACTTCCAGGACGCACGCAAGTTCCTCACGCAGACCGAGGACGAGTCGCAGCACGGTCAGCGGGGGCGGCAGCGGATGATCCTCCGCGAAGGGGTGTACGCCATCAACCCGGCGGCGTTCGTGGTGATGACCGAGAACCGGGCGTACAGCCTGACCCACCTGCTCGACGCCCAGGAGTCGAACAGCATCAAGGCGTGGCACACGCAACTGACCGAGAACCAGGGGTTCCACCCGGTGGTGATCGGCGGCAGCAGTGAGCAAGGGGAAACCGAAGTCCACGACGACCTGATCGGGGTGGTGACCGTCCACGACGGACCGAGCCTGCCGCCGGGCGAGATCATCGCCCCGGCCGTCGGCACCGAGCCGGACGGTGCCAGCTACCACAACAACTACCAGGACCCGGAGGCGTTCCTGAGCGCCGGCGGGCGGCGGGGCCGGCAGTACGCCCCGCTGACGGACGGCACGTACTTCATCAACCGCTGGTTCGCCACGGTGGAGATGGTGCCGAAGACGGTGGTGCCGATCGGCCACGTGGGGGTGGTGGTGAGCTACGTCGGGCGGGCCGGGCGGGACGTGAGCGGCACCGCGTTCCGCCACGGCGAGCGGGTGCAAGAGGGCGAACGCGGGGTGTGGGAGCGGCCGCTCGGGCCGGGGAAGTACCCGTTCAACGTGTACGCCGGGCAGGTGATCCTGGTGCCGACGACCAACTTCGTGCTCCACTGGATCACCGGCAAGACCGAGGCGCACAAGTTCGACGAGGGGCTTCGCAGCATCGACCTGGTGACGCGAGACGCCTACGAGCCGCTGCTCCCGCTGTCGGTGGTGGTCCACATCGACTACCAGCGGGCGCCGAGCGTCATCCAGCGGTTCGGGGACGTGAAGAAACTGATCACCCAGACCATCGACCCGATGCTGAGCGCCTTCTTCCGCGACATCGCCCACAAGAAGACGATGCTGCAACTGCTCCATGAGCGGGACGCAATCCAGGGCGAGGCGCGGAAGGAACTGCGGGACCGCTTCCGCGAGTTCGACATCGAGTGCGTGGACGTGCTCATCGGCAAGCCGGTCGCGGCGGACAAGGACACCAAGATCGAGACCCTGCTGGAGCAACTGCGGCTGCGGCAACTGAGCATGGAGCAACTGGAGACGTTCGAACGGCAGCGGGCGGCGGCGGAGAAGCAGCGGAGCCTGAACGAGGCGCAAGCAATTGCCGCCGTGCAGGTGCAACTGACGAACGCGGCGGCCGAGGTGAAGATCGCCGAGAGCCGCGGGGAGGCCGAGTTGGCCCGCGCCCGCAAGCAGGGCGAGCAGACGGTGGTGGTGGCCGAGGCCGAACTGGCGAAGGCGAAACGGCAGGCCGAGCAGACGGTGCTGCTGGCCGAGGCGGACGCCAAGCAGAAGACGCTGGCCGGCCGCGGCGAGGGGCAGAAGGCGCTGCAGGTGGGTCTGGCCGAGGCGTCGGTGGTGCTGAAGAAGGTGGCCGCCTACGGCGACCCGCGGCTGTACGCGGTGGCGGTGCTGGCCGACCGGCTGGCCAACAGCGCCCAGCCGCTGGTGCCGCAGCGGGTGTTCGTGAGCGGGGCGAACGGCGACACCGGTAGCGTCGCCGGCGGCCCGCTCGGCCTGCTGCTGAACATCCTTCTGGATGAGAAGACGGGCCTCGGGTCGCTGGCCGAATCGCCGGACGCGAAGGAACTGAAGGAGCAGACCGAGGCGATGACCCGCGACGCGCTGACCGGGCTGACCGGCAAGTGACCCGCGTGGTGAGCCGCCCGGGTGACGCTCACCCGGGCGGCTCACCGTAGATTACCGGATGATGTTGGCCAACTCTTGCAGCGTCTCGTTCGCCGCACTGATCGTCCGCGAGTTCACCTGGAACCCCCGCTGGGCGAGGATCAGCCGGCTGAACTCGATGGCGATGTCCACGTTCGACCCCTCCAGGGCCGCCCCCTGGATGACGCCGCGGCCGCCGCTCCCGGCCGGCCCGGTGAGCGGCTCGCCCGACCCCGGCCCGGTGGTGAAGTAGTTGCCCCCCTGGCGGATCAGTCCGCCCTCGTTGTTGAACGAGGCCAGGGCCAGTTGGGCGAGCGGGATGGTGCGGCCGTTGGTGAACGTCCCCTGCACGTTGCCGTTGTCGTCGATGCTCACCTGGGTCAGTGACCCGGCACCCACGCCGTCCTGGGTGATGGCCGCGGCGGTGCTCGCCCCGCCGAACTGTGACAGCCCGGTCGCCTGCCCAGGCGTGCCCAAATTGAGTGTCACCGTTTGCGGGTTCGCCCCCGGGATGCCGGTGATGTTGGCCGTCAGGGTGGCCGGCGACACCAGCAACCCGGCCCCGTCGAAGGTGATCGGGGTGGGCGGGATGGTCACCGTCGCCCCGGGGATCGAGCCGCTCAGTTGGAACGTGTTCACCCCGGTCTTGGTGAACAGCAGGTTGAGCGTCTGCGGGCCGCTCTGGCTGTCGAAGATCTGGATGCCCGAGGACACCGTCCCGCCGACGGCGGTGTCGCGGTTCAGGTTGCCCTGCATGCGGACGAGGGTGGTCGGGGTGCCACTCGCCCCCGCCCCGAACGGCACCCGGATGTCGTTGTTCCCCGGCACCTGGAACGCCGGCACCCCTGCCCCGCCTTCGCCGACCGTGCCGTACCGTTGCACCCGCGCGCCGGTGGCGGGGTCGACCAAATACCCGGCCGAATCGACGTCGAAGTTGCCCGCCCGCGAGTACACCTGCCCGGTCACCCCGCGGAGGACGAAGAACCCGCCCCCCTGGACGGCCGCGTCCAGCGACCGGCCGGTGGGGTTGATCGCCCCCTGCTGGAACTGGTTGCCCACCGTCCCCACTAGCACCCCGTACCCCATCTGAGAGGCGTTCGTCCCGCCCACCCCGGCACTGTCCCCGGCCGACCCGAGGCTGAGCAGTTGGTACACCTGGTCCTGGAACAGCACCCGCTGGTTCTTGTACCCGGTGGTGTTCAGGTTCGCCAGGTTGTTGCCCACCACGTCGAGCGCGGTGGAGTTGGCGGCCAGGCCGGAGGCTCCGGTGAACAGGGCGGTCAGGGCCATCGCGGTCGTCCTCGGTGAGAATCGGGGTGTGGGGATGACGTCCTGTCAGCGGGCGGAGGTCACTTGGTTCAGCGGCACGGTGTCCGTGCCGACGGTCAACTGGAACTCGCCGTTGTTCACGGCCACGGCGGAGACGGCGCCGGTTCGCTCCGCCCCGTCAACCGTGTACGTCACCGTCTTGCCGACCAGGCTGGTGCCGCTCGTCAGTTGCTGCAGCCGCAACACTTGGCCGAAGTTGGCGTCCAGGCTCTGCAACGACTCCAACTGCGACAGTTGCGACAACTGGGCGATGAAGTCGGTGTCGGACACCGGGTTGAGCGGGTCCTGGTTTTGCAACTGCGCGACCAGCAGTTGCAGGAACTGGTCGCGGGCGATACCGGCACTGACGGACGACACCTGGCTCATGGCCGGACTCCGGGGGGCGGGGTCGGGAGGGTGGGTCGCTCTCTCCGAGAGCGACTGCTCGGTTCGGCTCTCGGGGAGAGCCGGCCACCCTGGTCACGCGGTCACATCAAGCAACCCGCCGGCGGCGGGGGCGGGTCGGGCGGTCGGGGCGGCCGTCGGGGTGGCCGTGCGGGGCGTGGCGGGGGAGTGGTGGCGGTCCCAGGCGTCGCCGCCGGTGTTCGCCCGTCCGCCGTCGGTCGTCACGTCGAACTTCGGCACCGACACGCCAGCCTGTTCCAACCGCTGCCGCAGGTCCGGCAGTTGGCTCTCGATCAACTTCCGCACGGCGTCGTCGGACACCACCAGCCGGGCTTCGATCTTATCACCCATCGCCAGCACCCGCACCTTCACCTCGCCCAACTCCGGCGGGTCGAGCCGCAGTTGGAACTCGTGCCGCCCACCCCGCTCGATCACCCGCGCCTGAATGACGAAGGCGTCTTGCAGTTGCGCTGCGACGGGCGACGCAGTCGGGTTCACCCGCGGAGAGTCGGCCGGGGACGGTTCGACCGGGCGGGACTGTGCGGAGAATACGGTGGTGGCGGAACTCGGCAGGGGACTCTCGACGACCGCCTGTTCGGCAGGAGCAGGAATCGCGAGCGGAGGCGGTTGGCCGTCAGTCGACTCAGGGGTCAGGGTGTCGCCCATCGGGGCGAAGGGGCGTTCGGCGGTCACGGGCCGGTGCACCACGACCGCATCGACTTCGCCCGCCGGTGTGGGGACGTGGCTCGACGGGGTGCTGACGCGTGGTGAGTTCGCGGTCTGGGTGGCCGCGGGTTGGATGGCCGGTGGGACGTTACTCGGAGGCGTGCTGGCGGTCAGGGGTGTGCTGGTAGGTTGCGTGCCGACGGGTCGTGTGTCGGTCGGCCGGGTGCGGGTGGGTTGCGTGTCGGCGGTTGGCGTGACGGTGGGTTGGGGGACGCCCGTCGTGGTTGGGGTGACGACTGGGGTGGTCGGCACGTTCGCGGGGGCGACCGGTGTGGCCCGGTTGGTGAACACGTCGCCGAACGACTGCCCCGGTTGCGGCGGTTGAATGTCGGGCATCGGGGCAGGCGGTTCGACCGGCGGCAGGCCGGCCGCACGAACCTCCACCTGCCCTTGCGACGGCGTACCGCCGACGGCCAGAACCGGGTTGACCGCCTGCGGGCCGTCGACCGTCGGGCCGACCAGGGAGTACCCCAACTCGGGCGGTAAGGCCGGCAGTTGCTGCGACCGTTCGGCCACCAGCGGCACCTGGGCGACCACGGCGGGGGTGCGGGCGGCCGCCGGAATCACGTCGCTCGGGGCGGCGGCGACGGTGGTGTTCGTCGGGATGGCAGGAACGACCGGCAGGACCGACGACGCCTGCGGGGTGGGCAACGGGCGGCTCACTTCGCCCGTCGTCGCGGTCGGCACCGTCGACGACAGCGACGTGGGCACCGCCTGGGTGTTCGGCGTACCGCGGGCGGCCGGCGCGGCCTCGAACCGCAGTTGTTCGGTGCGGCTGGTGGTCGGGGCGACGGGGGTGAGCGTCGGCGGAGTCGTTTCGGCGGCAATGTCGGCCGTCGTAGCAATGGTCTGGGCGGTGGCGGTGACGGACGCGGCGATCGCCGACGCGGGTATTGAGGTCGGCGGGATCACCGGCAGCTGGTTCGGCAGCGGCTGTTGAATCAGGCCGAGGGCGGCGAGGGCGGTGGCCACGAGGTCGGGGTCTTCACCCGATTCGGTCAGCGGCTCGGTGGCGGTCGGCGTGTCGGGGCTAGCCGGAGTCGGCGGAGCGGTCGGTGGTCGGGTGGTCGCCTGGGTGAGGACGTCGGCGAAACCGGAACGGGAGACCGGCTGTGTGGACGCGCCAGTCTGGGCGGCGGAGTTGACCGTCGGGTTGAGCGGCGGGGCGGCGGCGGCGAGCAGGTTGGCGGTGATCGCGGCCATCAAGGGGTTCCGGGGTGCGACGCTCAGGCGGGCGGGCGGCCGTACGCTCGGCGGAGGCGGTGCTGGCGGGATTCGTTTTCTAACTCGGCGGCCAGTTGCTGGCGGCGGGTCTCGGCGAGGGCTGTCGCCGACGCCACCCGCTCGCCCAGGGCCAGCCACCGGCGGTGCAGCTCGGGCGGCAACCCGCCCGGACACCGTGCGGCTACCCCCGCCACCGCCGCCGTCAGCCCGTCCAGGTCATTATCGACCGGCTCCCCGCGACGGCACAAGTCCGTCACGCGATCGGCCAGCCGTTCGGCCGTGTTCATCAGGCTGACGACGTCTTCTAGCACGGCTATTCCGCTCGGGGTGGAAGGACTCCCGAAATCGGCCTCAATTTCACTTGGGTTTGCGGCGGGACTTGAGTTGTTCGAGCTGGGTCTCAAGCTCTCTGGCGGATTGGATGGCGGTGATCTGCACCACCGCACTCTCGGCCAGGAACGGGTCATCCTTCGCGTCGGCGATTGCCCGATACAATTTCAGGGCGTCGTTGGTGCGTCCGAGCTTCCGAAGGCAGGCTGCCCGTACGTAGTCGGCGAACGCCCGGTCTTCCTTCGGCAGTTGGTTCGTGTCGATCACTTTCAGCGTCTCGAAGGCCCCCTCCGGGTCGCCGGCCTTGTACAGGTTGCCGGCCGCCCGCACGAGGTCGATCGGCTTGCCACCCTCGGGCAACAGCGGCTTGCCGGGCGGGGTGGCGTGCGGGTCGGGGTGGTCGTTCGGCTTGGGCGGCGTGGCCGGCTTCGGGGCCTTCTTCTGCTGCTCGATTTTGTCCACCAGATCGTCGAGCTTCTTCAGCATTTCGGCCCGGTCGCTCGTCGGTGCCGGCTCGCTCTTGTCCTTGGACTTGTCCGACGACTCCTTCAGCAGTTTCTCCACCTCCTCCTTCAACTTCTTCGCGTCCGGTCGGTCGAGTGTGCCCCCCTTGTCGGCGGGCGGCGGTTCGGCCTTGCTGGGGGCCGGTTTCTCGACCGGCGGCAAGGGGGCGGGCGTGTCGATCGGCTGGGTCTTCTGCCACAAACTGCCGCCCGTCTTCCAGGGCAGATTGTCGGCCGGGGGGATGGGCGGGAGTGACGGCAGCGGGGCCGACGTCAGGGGGGGGCCGACGGGCGTTGCCGGGCCGGACGGGGGATCACCCCGGCCGACGCCGACCGCCAGCAGTAGCACCACCCCAACCGTCGCCGTCGTGCGCATCGTTCCACCCCGTCCGGTGTCACCCTCCGCTATAACCCCGGTGCGGCCGTTCCACAAGGGGATTCGGCACCGGGTTCGGGTCGGGCGGGTCTGACGGTGGTGATCGAAGGCGGCGGGGCACTTTTTGCCAACCCGCGGGGCCGACCGCGGCCGATGCCGGAGTTCGGAGGTGGGCTATGCGCGTTCTCGTCGGCCTCTTTTGGCTGCTGTCGGTTGCGGCACTCGGGCGGGCCGACGAGGCCACCGACCGGCTGGCGAAGGAACTGGTGGGTGTCGTCCGCGACCCGCGGCAGGGCGAAACCCAGCGGGTGGAGGCGGCCCGCACGCTGGGCAAACTCGGCCCGCAGGCGGCCGTGGTGGTGCCCGACCTGATCGCCCAGTTGAAGCGGCTGAAGGGCGACGAACTGGAAGCCCTCCAGGCGGCCGTCATCGAGACGCTCGGGGCCATCGGCTCGGCCGCCAAGGCGGCGTTGCCGACTCTCGCCACCGTGAAGGGGCGGACCATCGACCTCGACCTCGCCATCAAGCAGACCACCCGACAAATCCTCGCGGCCGACGACACCCGAGACCTGAAAGCCCTCATCGAGCAGACGACCAGCCGGGACGTCGGGCTACGGCTGCGGGCGGTGAAGACGCTCGGCGGGTTGAAGGCGGACGCGGCGGCGGCGGTGCCGGCGGTCACGCTCGCGCTGAGCGACCCGGACGGCGACGTGCGGCGGGCGGCGGTGGCGACCTTGCGGCTGATCCAGCCGCAGTCAAAACCATCGAAGGAGTTGATCCAGGCGATCGTCGTGGACCTGGCCGATGCCGACGACAACGTGCGGCTGAACGCCGTGCGGACGCTCGGCAAACTCGGACCCGCGGCGTCAGCCGCCCTGCCCGCCCTTCAACCGCTGTTGAACGACCCGGACAAGGACGTCCGCCGGGCGGCCGGCGAGGCGATCATCAAACTCAGCGGGCCGTGAACAGAGTTGGGGCGGGCGGTCATTCTCAACATGATCAAGATGGTCACCCCGCCGCCCCATCCCCTCCCGTCCTTGCACCTCCCCCCGACGGCGTGTAATTTCCTCGAAACCCGAGAGGAACACGCCGTGCCCGACATCGCCGACGGCCAGTCAGTCGAACTGCAGGGTTCCGGGTCGAAGCCCTACGTCCTGCGGAACGTCGGCGGGGTGTACTCGTGCTCGTGCCCGGCGTGGCGGAACCAGTCCGTCCGCATCGAGGTCCGCTCCTGCAAACACCTGCGGAAGTACCGCGGCGACGCCGCCGAGGAGGCCCGCCTGGGGTCTGCTCTGCCGGCCAAGCCGACGAAGCCCGACGGCGAAGAGGAGAAGGACAAGCTGCCCCTGCTGCTGGCCGAGTCGTGGGGGGACGACACCGACCCGACCGGCTGGTGGATGAGCGAGAAGCTGGACGGCGTGCGGGCGTACTGGGACGGCAAGCAGCTGCTCACCCGCAACAACAACCTCATCTACGCCCCGGACTGGTTCACCGCCGGCCTACCCCCGGTCGCCCTCGACGGCGAGTTGTGGCTCGGCCGCGGGCAGTTCAACCGCGCCTCCGGCCTCGCCCGCCGGCAGGACAAGCCGCCCGAGTGGAAGGAGATGCGGTACGTCGTATTCGACGCCCCCGCCGCCCGTGGCGGGTTCGAGGCGCGGCTGGAGTGGCTGGGCGGGGCGGTGCCCGGGTGGGGTAACCAGTTCCTGCAACTGCACACCCACGACGAATGCGAGGGGCTGGAAGATCTGGTCCGGGAACTGGAGCGGGTGATCGGCCTGGGCGGGGAAGGGCTGATGCTCCGCAAGCCGGGGTCGAAGTACGAGTTCGCCCGTTCGTCCACGCTGCTGAAGGTGAAGAAGTTCCACGACGCCGAAGCGACGGTGGTGGGCCACGAGCCGGGCAAGGGACGGCACAAAGGGCGGCTCGGGTCGGTGCTGGCCGAACTGTCGAACGGCAAGCGGTTCAACATCGGCACCGGGTTCAGTGACAAGCAGCGGGAAGACCCGCCACCGATCGGCAGCACCGTCACCTTCAAGTACCACGAACTGCACAAGGATTCCGGCGTGCCGCGGTTCCCAGTGTTCGTCGGCGTGCGGCACGATGCCCCGAAGGTGGCTGCCCCACTCGTCGCCACCCCGCCGGCCCTCGCGACCGTTGCGAAGAAGGTGAAGGCGACCGCCGGGAGTAGGCCGCGGATGTTCGAGAACACCGCCGACGGGGCGAGCAAGTTCTGGGAGGTGAGCGTGAGCGGGACGGGCGTCACCACCCGGTGGGGGAAGATCGGGAGCGATGGGCAGACCAAGACGAAGACGTTCGCCACCGCCGAGAAGGCCCATGCCGAGGCCGACAAGCTGGTGAAGGAGAAGACGGCCGCCGGGTACGAGGAGAAGTGAAAGTCACCGCTATGTCGTAGCCGGCCTCTGTGAGGCCGGTCCGGACCGGCCTCACAGAGGCCGGCTACAGTCAGACTTTCCGCTTCCGCTCTTCCAGATACGCCGCGAGTGCCTCCTGCCACGGCCGCAGTTTCACCCCCGTCTCCTCGGTGCGATTCGACCCGAGCACGCTGTATCCCGGCCGTTGGGCCTTCGCCCCGAACTCGGCGGACGTGATCGGCGTCAGGTCGGTAGTGATGCTGGACAGCTCGAAAATCTTCGCGGCGAACTCGTGCCAGGTGCAGTCACCGCTGTTTGTCAGGTGAATCAGCCCCGTAGTGCCCTTCTCGATCAACTCGGCGATTCCTTCCGCCAGATCGGCGGTGTACGTCGGCGTACACCGCTGGTCGGCGACCACCCGCAGCGGCTTCCCCTGACACGCCACCCGCAGCATTGTCTCGACGAAGTTCCCGCCCTTCCCACCGCTCCCCCACACGCCGTACAACCCGCAGGTGCGAACCGCCAGATGCTGCCGATACTGCCGCACAAACGCTTCGCCGGCGAGTTTGCTCCTCCCGTACTGGCTCACCGGGCCGGGGGTGTCGGTTTCGAGGTACGGGGTGGTGCGAGCGGTGTCGCTGCCGAAGACGTAGTCGGTGGACACATGAACCAGTTTGACTTCGAGTGCGGCGCATGCCACCGCCAGCGTGACCACACCTCCCTCGTTCACCGCGAACGCGGGGGCGGGGTCGTCCTCGGCCTTGTCCACGAGGTTGTAGGCGGCGCAGTTCACCAGCACGTCCGGGCGAACGGATTCCAAAAAGCCGAGGGCGTTCGCGGGTGTGGCGAGGTCGATGTCGGCGCGGGTGAGCGGGATGACCTCGCCCTTCAACCGCGGCAACAGGTCTCGCCCGAGTTGGCCGGCCGAGCCGAGGACGGCGACGCGCATGGGGAGGCTCCGGGAAACGGCAACGGCCGGGTCGAACCCGGCCGTTGTGTGTTGTAGCCGGCCTCTGTGAGGCCGGTCCGGACCGGCCTCACAGAGGCCGGCTACAGGCTGGCGGTCACTTCTTCGGCAGGAAGGTCTCGCCTTTCGTCTCGACGGTGGTCGTCTGCTTCTGGAACAGTTGCACGCTGGTGGTGGTGGTGCCGACGGCCACCTCCAGGCTGCCGCTCATGGTCACTTCCATCTCGGACTTGGTCAGCCAGCCGGTCTTCGGGTCGAACAGGTAGTACCCGGCCTTCGGGTTCTGGGTGGAAAGGTCGCCGCGGGTGATGCGGAAGAGCAACCCGTCGGCGTCCCCTTGCGGCGGCTTGTAGGTCAGGGTCGCCTTCACCTCCACCCGCTCCAGGTCGGCCTTCTCCTTGTCCTTCCCCTTGTGCTCGAAGGCGTACGAGCGGTCGTACTCGCCGATCGGCCCGAGCTTCAGGGTGGTCGTCTTGGTCCACTTCTCGCCGGGGCCTTTCTCGGTACCGGGGGTGAGGCCGGCCAGCGGGTCGGACATCTCCTTCAGCGACTCGGGGGTGAGGATCTTCTTGAGCAGGGCTTCCATCTGCTGGTTGGCGGTGCCCAGGTTCCGCAGCAGCGCGTCCTGCCCCTCCACCTTCTCCACCGACATCCCCTTACCGAAGGTGACGGTGAAGCTGCTGGTCAGCAGGTTCTTGAAGAACTCGTTCAGCCCGGGGTTCTGGGCGTTGGCGTTCTCGGCGGTGCTGTCGTAGTTGACCGGGGTGCCGGCCACGTCCACCCGCAGCTTCACGCCTTCAATCGCGAGTTGCACCGTCCACTTGTCCGCCTCCTGCTTGGTCGGCGTCCACTTGAAGTAGAACGTCTGCGAGTGCTTCAGCTTCAGGTCGTTCCCGCCTTGCACCTTGACCGTCTGCTCGACGTCGGTGGTGACCACCTGGAAGAACGCCTTGTTCAGCTCGAACTTCGGCTCGAACTTCTGCTTGTCCGACGCCGGGGCCGGGGCCGGGGGCATCGGCGGCTTCGGGTCTTCCGGCTTCTTGTCTTCGGGCTTCTTGTCGTCCGGCTTTTTGTCCTGGGCGAACGCGAACCCGACGCCGAGGCCGACGCTGGCGGCCAGCACCACCGCCACAGAAAGTACGTTCCGAAGAGCCGTCACGGTCTATCCTCCGAAGGCAGCGAGGCCGGGGTGCGTACCGGGCCACAGGATCGGTTCATTCTTACGGCGGCGCGAAGCGGGAAACAAGGCAGCGGCGGAAAAACCGGCGGGAACCGCCCTGCCGCGTGGGGTATCATAACCACACCCGCCGAACCCGCCGCCCGACTTGTGATGACGACCGACGGCGTCCGCCCCAACCCGCACGTTACCGACCCGATGACCCACCCCTGCCGCCGGTTCAGCCCCGCGTTCACCCGCCGCGACCTGCTCCGCACCTCGGCCAACGGGTTCGGCCTGCTCGCCCTGGCCGGTTTGTTGAAGGCGGAGGACAAGAGCCCCGGCCGCAAGGGAGCGGTGGCCAGCCCGCTCGCCCCCAAGAAGCCGCACTTCGAGCCGAAGGCGAAGCGGGTGATCTTCGTGTTCATGCACGGCGGACCGAGCCAGGTGGACACGTTCGACCCGAAGCCGCTGCTCAGCAAGTTCGACGGGCAGGAGTTCCCCGGCACCAAGCCGCGGGTGCAGTTCGCCGCCACCGGTAAGTTGCTGAAATCGCCGTGGGCGTTCAAACCGGGTGGGAAGTCGGGCATTCAGGTGAGCGACCTGTTCCCCGAGGTGCGGAAGCTAGCCGACGAGTTGTGCGTGGTGCGGTCAGTCCACGCCGACAACTCCGCCCACGGCGGGGCGCTCTTGCAACTGCACACGGGGTCGGACACGTTCGTGCGGCCGAGCATGGGCAGTTGGGTGGGTTACGGGCTGGGCACGGAGAACCAGAACCTGCCCGGGTTCGTCACCATCTGCCCGAGCTACGGGCACGGCGGGGTGCAGAACTGGAGCAGCGCGTTCCTGCCGGCCGACTACCAGGGTACGCCGATCGGCAACAGCGGCAGCAAAGTGAAGGAGATCAAGATCGCCGACACGACGACGACCACCCCGGCCGAGTTGCAGCGGGCGCAGCTCGACCTGCTCGGCGGGCTGAACCGCGACTTCGCCGCCAAGACGCACGACCCGGCCGTCGAAGCCCGGATTCAGTCGTTCGAGCTGGCGTTCCGGATGCAAACCGAAGCACCCAAAGTGATGGACCTGAGCGGGGAGAGCAAGGACACCCTGAAGCTGTACGGCATCGACGAGGAGCCGACCGACAACTTCGGCCGGCAGTGTCTACTCGCCCGGCGGTTCAGCGAGGCCGGGGTGCGGTTCGTGCAAATCTCGCACAGCTACAAGTGGGACCAGCACGGCGAGTTGAAGAAGGACCACGCCAAGAACGCCGGCGAGGTGGACAAGCCGATCGCCGGGTTGCTGGCGGACCTGAAACAGCGAGGGTTGTTGAAGGACACTCTGGTGTGGTGGGGCGGGGAGTTCGGCCGCACCCCGACCGCCCAGGGGGGCGACGGCCGCGACCACAACCCGCACGGGTTCAGCATGTGGCTCGCCGGCGGGGGCACGAAGGCGGGCAGCGTGTACGGGGCGACGGACGACTTCGGGTACTACGCGGTGCAAGACAAAGTTCACCTGCACGACCTGCACGCGACGATTCTGCACCTGCTCGGCTTGGACCACGAGAAGCTGACGTTCAAGCACGCCGGCCGCGACTTCCGCCTGACCGACGTGAAGGGCGAGGTGGTGAAGGGGATGCTGGGTTAGACGGATCCGCCAGGGTTGGTCCGCCAACCCCGGCTCTGGCTGCAAATTTGCTATGCCAACTCCGGGGGGCAAGTCCCCCGCCGCACTTCCACTTCGCCCGGAGTTCCAACATGCTTCTCACACGTTCCGTTCTCGCTGTGTTCGCCGCCGGCCTGTTCGCCACCGCCGCGGCCGCCGCCGACATGAAGTTCGAGATCTACAAGGACAAGGCGGACGAGTTCCGCTGGCGGCTGAAAGGCGGCAACGGGGAGACGCTGGCCACCGGCGGGCAGGGGTACAAGGCGAAGGAGGACGCCCGCAAGGGGCTGGAACTGCTCATCAAGAGCGACGACAAGAGCAAGTTCGAGGTGTACGAGGACGAGAAGAAGGAGTACCGCTGGCGGCTGAAGGCGGGGAACAACCAGGTGGTGGCGGTGTCGAGCGAGGGGTACAAGGACAAGGCGGCGGCGGAGAAGGCGCTGACGACGGTGCGGGACGGCGTGGCGAAGGCGACGGTGGTGGACGCGAAAGAGGAGAAGTGAACACACGTTTTCGCCGCGAGCGTGCGAGCGGTGCCAGGCCGCTCGCACGCTCGCGGCGAACAACCACACGCTTGCCACCCGTCCCGTCGTCTCTTAGCTTGTCCGCACCTGCCGGTTCCCTCCTCCCCGTTCCGCGAGACCCCTCCCATGCTCCGCCGATCGTGGCTGCTGCTGGCCGCGGTGGTCGGGTTCGTCCCCGCCGCCCGTGCCGACGTGAAGGTCCACCCCATCTTCTCCGACCACATGGTCCTCCAGCGCGACATCGACCTCGTCGTGTGGGGCACCGCCGACGCCGGCGAGAAGGTGTCAGCCGAACTGTTCAACGGGAAGGCGGCCGTCGCCAAGGGCGAGGCCACCGCCGACGACAAGGGCAACTGGGCCGTCACCCTGCCGAAGGGGGCGAAGCCGGGCACCGGGTTCGCGCTGACCGTGAAAGGGAAGAACGAGGTGGCGTTCAAGGACGTGGCCGTCGGCGACGTGTGGCTGTGCTCGGGCCAGTCGAACATGGAGTGGAAGCTGAGCCAACTGAACAAGGAAGATAAGGCGAAAGGCACCACCGCCACCCAGGGGGCGGACACGGCCAAGAAGGCGCTGAACGGGAACATCCGCCTGTTCACCGTGCCGAACAAGCCGATGTTCGAGCCGCAGGGCACGTTCGCCGTCTCCGCCATCGAAGGGCAGTGGCTGGAGTGCAAGCCGGAGACGGTGATCAACTTCTCGGCCGTCGGGTACTACTTCGGCCGCGACATCCAGGCGACGCAGAACGTGCCGGTCGGCCTCATCTCGTCCGACTGGGGCGGGACCATCTGCGAGGCGTGGTGCAGCCGCGGGGCGCTCGACGCCGTGCCCGAGCTGAAGTACTTCCACGAGAACCTGGACAAGTCGATCAAGACGTTCGACCCGAAGAAGGCGGACGAGGATTTCAAGAAGGCGACCGAGAAGTACGACGCGGACATGGTGAAGTGGAAGGAGGCGGCGGACAAGGCGAAGGCCGACGGGAAGCCCGCCCCGATGCAGCCGCGGAAGCCGGTGAAGGCGACGCAGCAACCGGGCGGCCCGAACGTTCCGAGCGTGCTGTACAACGGCATGATCGCCCCCATCACCCGGTTCAAGATCAAGGGCGCCCTGTGGTATCAGGGGGAGTCGAACGCGAGCCGGGCGGCCGAGTACTACACCCTGTTCCCGACCATGATCTCCGACTGGCGGAAGCAGTGGGGGTACGACTTCCCGTTCTTCGTCGTGCAACTGGCCCCGTTCCAGAACGGCAACTCGGCCCTCGCCCAGTACGCCGAGGTGCGGGACGCGCAGTTCCAGGCGAGCAAGAAGCTGAAGCACGTCGGGTACGCCACCCTGTCCGACATCGGCAACGAGACCGACATCCACCCGCAGGCGAAGGAACCGGTCGGCCAGCGGCTGGCGCTGGCGGCGCGGGCCATCGCCTACGGCGAGAAGATCGAGTGGAGCGGCCCGGTGTACAAGGGCATGAAGGCGGACGGGGCGAAAGTGGTGCTCACCTTCGACCACGTGGGCAAGGGGTTGGAGTGCAAGGGTGACACGCTGACCGGGTTCACCGTCTGCGGGGAGGACATGAAGTTCGTGCCGGCCGAGGCGAAGATCGTCGGCGACACCGTCGAGGTGACCGCGAAGGGCGTGGACAAGCCGAAGGCGGTGCGGTTCGGGTGGGTGAACTTCGCCAAGCCCGACCTGAACTTCGGCAACAAGGACGGCCTGCCGGCCGTGCCCTTCCGCACCGACGACTTCCCGCTGACGACCCTGCCGAAGAAGTAATCAGAGACAAGTTGCGAGGGTCAAGTAAGAAGGAGCAGGTGAGTGCGGCCGAGGTGCTGCACCACTTGCTCCTTCGTACTTGCCCCTTGCTACTTTCATGCGAAGCGTGGTCATCGTCGGCGGTGGGGTCATCGGCTGTCTGTCCGCGTACCACCTGGTCAAAGCCGGGTGGACGGTCACGGTGCTCGACCGCGGGCGGATCGGCGGCGGGTGCAGCCACGGCAACTGCGGGTACGTCTGCCCCAGCCACGTCCTCCCGCTCGCCGCACCGGGTGCCATCGGCAACACGCTGAAGACCCTCTTCACCCGCAACTCCCCGCTCAAGGTCCGACTCGGCTTCGCCCTCACACACCTGGGCTGGTTCCTCAGTTTCGCCAAGCGGTGTAACCAGGCCGACATGCTCGCCGCCGCCGTCGGCATCCAGGCGCTGCTCAACTCGTCCCGAACACTGTTCGACGAGTTGCTGGAGGCCGAGCGGTTCGACGTCGAGTGGGACACGCACGGGCTGCTGTTCGTCTTCCAGTCGCAGGCGGCGTTCGAGCACTACGCCCACACCGACCACCTGCTGAGCGACCGATTCCAGACGGCCGCGTTGCGGTTGGAACAGGCCGAGCTGATGAGGCTGGAGCCGGCCCTCAAGCCCGGCAGCGTGAGCGGCGGGTACCTGTACCAGTCGGACGCCCAGTTGCGGCCGGACCGGCTGATGGCGGCACTGCACCAGCGGCTCCGCGAGTACGGGGTCACGTTCGTGGAGAACGCGGAGGTGACGAACATCGTGCGGTCGAAGAACGCCACCGTGCCGGCCCTCGCGGTGCAGACCGCCGGCGGCGATTTCCCCGCCGACCAGTTCGTCGTCACCGCCGGGGCGTGGACCTCGCGGTTCCTCCGCAGGCAGTTGCTCACCCCTCCGCCGATCATCCCCGGCAAGGGGTACAGCATCACCATGCCGCGGCCGGCGGTGTGCCCGACGTACCCGATGATCTTCGAGGAACACCGGGTGGCGGTCAGCCCGTTCCGCACCGGCTTCCGCGTCGGCAGCACGATGGAGTTCGCCGGGTACGACGAGACGATGAACCGCGACCGGCTGAAACTGCTCACCGACGCGGCCGCGGTCTACCTGACCGACCCCGGTGACCCGACCCAGGGCGCCGAGGAGTGGTGGGGCTGGCGGCCGATGACACCGAGCGGGCTGCCGGTGATCGACCGCGTGCCGGGGTTGCCGAACGTGTGGGTGGCGGCCGGGCACGGCATGCTCGGGCTGAGCATGGCCACCGGCACCGGCAAGCTGGTGGCCGAGTTGCTGGGCGGCGAAAAGACGCACATCCCGGTGGAAGCGTACAAGCTGTAGCCGGGGTCTGTGACCCCGGTTCAGACCGGCCTCACAGAGGCCGGCGACAGCAGACCGTGTTGTTCCCCCCGCCTTCACTCGTCCGGTACACTGAACCCGTCCGCACCCCCGGAGCGCCGACCGATGCCCCGCTTCCTCCTGCCATTGCTCGCCACGTTCGCCGTGGCGGGTGTCGCTTCCGCCGACGACAAGACGTTCACCGTCCGCTGGCTCGGCCAGTCGTTCGTCACCGTCGAGACGCCGTCCGGCCGGGTGATCGCCTTCGACCCGCAGGTGATGAGCGAGTTCGAGCGGAAGGAACCGGTGAAAGCCGACTACGTGTGCGTGTCCCACCCGCACAACGACCACAACCGGGTGGAGGAGGCCATCGCCGACGGCAAGGACCCGAAGAAGGTGACGGTGTTCCAGGGGTTGAAGGCGGACCCGGCCAAGCCGAACCGCCCGGCCGAGTGGAACAAGCTGGACGAGAAGGTGAAAATCAGCGACAGCGTGACCTACCGCTTCCGCACGTTCGGCTGTTACCACGACGAGATGAGCGGGCTGAAGCGGGGGAAGAACGCGGCGTTCGTCGTCGAGGCGGACGGCCTCACCTTCTGCCACCTGGGCGACCTGGGGCACACGTTCACCGAGGCCGAGGCGAAGGTGATCGGCAAGATCGACGTGCTGTTCATCCCCATCGGCGGGAACTACACGATCAACGCCGAGACGGCGAAAGAGGTGGCCGACCTGCTCAAGCCGCGGTTGTACATCGTCCCCATTCACTTCGCCGTGGAGGGCAAGCCGGACTCGCTGCTCGGCCCGGACGAGTTCGCCGAGTGGTTCAAGGACACCAAGAAGTCGCCCGACACGAACACGCTGACCATCGCCAAGGACGCCAAGGCGGACAAGCCCACCCCGGTGCTGCTCGGGTGGGAGGCGAAGAAGAAGTGACAGTCGGAGACCTCACCCCCCGGCCCCCTCTCCGCTCCGGAGAGGGGGCCGGGGGGTGAGGTCCTTTTGCCCGGCGTTCACCATCCTCGCGGACTCACTGATGAAACTCCTCATCACCCTTTTCACCCTTGTGCTGTCCGCACTCCCCCTCTTGGCCGCCGACCCGCCGGCGGTGAAGCGGGAGTTCCGCGGGGTGTGGGTGGCGTCGGTCGCCAACATCGACTGGCCGAGCAAGCCGGGGCTGAGCGAGAAGGAGCAGAAGAAGGAGTGGGACGCCATCTGCGACCGGTGCGTCGAGCTGAAGTTGAATGCCGTGCTGTTGCAGGTGCGGCCGATGTGCGACGCCCTGTACAGGTCCGACCTGGAGCCGAGGAGCGGGTTCCTGACCGGCACCCCCGGCAAAGATCCCGGCTACGACCCGCTGGAGTACGCCGTCGGGGTGGCACACGCCCGCGGGTTGGAACTGCACGCCTGGTTCAACCCGTACCGGGCGTGGGCGCCGAGCGCCAAGGGGGAGGTGCCGGCGAGCCACGTGCGGAAGGCTCACCCGGAGTGGGCGAAGGAGTACGGCAAGCACTACTGGCTGAACCCGACGAACCCGGACGTGCGGAAACATTCGTTGGCAGTCATCCGCGACGTGGTGAAGCGGTACGACGTCGATGGCGTCCACCTGGACGACTACTTCTACCCGTACCCGGAGCAGGACGAGGACAAGAAGGAGATCCCGTTCCCGGACGACGACACGTGGGAGAAGTACCAGAAGGGCGGCGGTAACCTGGACCGCGACGACTGGCGGCGGGACGCCGTGAACCTGTTCGTGAAGGAACTGTACGAGCAGGTGCACGCCGAGAAGAAGTGGGTGAAGGTGGGCATCAGCCCGTTCGGCATCTGGCGGCCGGGGTACCCGAAGGGGATCGCCGGGTTCGACCAGCACGCCAAGCTGTACGCCGACGCCAAGCTGTGGTTGAACGAGGGGTGGGTGGACTACTACACCCCGCAGCTGTATTGGCCCATCGGCCAGGAGCAGCAGAGCTACCCGAAGCTGCTCGAGTGGTGGGCGGGCGAGAACACGAAGAAGCGGCACCTGTGGCCGGGGCACACGGCCAGCCGGCAGACGAGCATGGCGAAGGGGTGGGGCGAGACGGAACTGGCGGACCAGGTGACGGCCACCCGCAAGCAGGCCGGCGCGACCGGCGACGTCCACTTCAGCATGAAGGCCCTGATGGACAAGGATAGTGCTGCGTCGAAGAACCTGGCGAGAGTGTACACCGGACCGGCGGCGGTGCCCGAAACCCCGTGGCTGGGCGAGCGGCCGAAGAAGTAGGGTCGGGGGGGGGGGGGGGGGGGGGGGGGGGGGGGGGGGGGGGGCGCGCCCCCCCCCCC
>CAYMHO010000106.1:0-9073 GCA_964390195.1 uncultured Fimbriiglobus sp.
CTCGCCCGCATGTACCTGATGGACCGCCCGCTGGTGTTCGTCACCAACCTGTACTCGTCGGCCGTGTTCATCGGCTGGGGGGTGGTCGGCCTGTGTCTCATCCTGGAGATGGTCTACCCGATCGGGTTCGGCAACCTGGTGGCCAGCACCCTCGGGGTGTTCACCACCATCATCGCCCACAACCTGGCCGCCAGCGGGGACACCCTGGAGATGATGCGGGCGGTGCTGGACACCAACTTCTGGCTGGCCACGCACGTCACCACCGTGACGCTCGGGTACTCGGCCACCTACGTCGCCGGGTTGCTCGGGCTGATCTACATCGCCCTGTACGTCCTGCCCGAGAGGACGGTGCTGCGGCAGAAGGTGGTGGTCGGCTCCGGCCTGCACCAGATGTCCACCGACGTGGGCAAGATCCTGGGGTCGCTCACCTACGCGGTCGTCTGCTTCGCGACGCTCCTCAGTTTCGTCGGCACGGTGCTGGGGGGTATCTGGGCGGACCAGAGCTGGGGGCGGTTCTGGGGGTGGGACCCGAAGGAGAACGGGGCTGTGCTGATCGTGTTGTGGAACGCCCTCATCCTGCACGCCCGGTGGGGCGGGATGGTGAAGGAGCGGGGGCTGGCGGTGCTGTCGGTGGTGGGCATCATCATCACCACGTGGAGTTGGTTCGGCACCAACCAACTGGGCGTCGGGCTGCACGCCTACGGGTTCAACAACGGCCTGGTGATGCTGTGCGACGGGGTGTGGATCGGCGCACTTCTGGCCATGCTGGTGGGGGTGCTGCCGTGGCAGTGGGTGTACCGCGGCGGGCAGTCGGCCCCGCCGACACCCCCGCAGGCGAAGCGGGCGTAGGCCGTCGGTGCCGCCGGCGGGCGGCACCCGCCCGCCCCGTCACAGCCCCCGCAGGAGGGCCGCCTGGCCCACCCGCTCGACCGCCAGGGCGAACGCGGCCGTCCGCCAGTCGCACCCGTGCTTCGCCCGCGTCGCCTTCAGGTCGGCGTACGCCTTCTGCATCGTCTTCTTCAGCTCGGCGTTCACGTGCTCCTCGGACCAGCGGTACATCTGCACGTTCTGCACCCATTCGAAATAGCTGACCGTCACCCCGCCGGCGTTGGCGAAGATGTCCGGCAGCATCGTCACACCCTTCGTCTGGAGGATGGCGTCCGCCTCGATGTCGGTCGGGTGGTTCGCCCCCTCCAGGATGATCTTCGCCTTCACCCGGTCGGCGTTCTTTCCGGTGAGGACATCCCCGAGTGCCGCCGGGACGAGCACGTCCACCGCCTCGGCCAGGATGTCGTCCGCCGGGAACGCCTCCCCGCCGGCGAACCCTTTCACGCCCTTCGCCTGCTGGGCGTGCTCGAACAGCTTCGGCACGTCCAACCCGGCCGGGTTCCTCACCGCCCCGGTCACGTCCGACACGCTCACCACCTTGCCGCCGGCCGCGTGGATGAGCCGGGCCGCCCACGAGCCGACGTTGCCGAACCCCTGCACCGCGTAGGTGAAGTCCTTGGCCTGCTTCCCCATGTCGGCGAACAGGCCCTCGGCCGCGAACAGCAGACCCCGCCCGGTGGCGGCATCACGCCCGAGTGACCCGCCAAGTTCGACCGGCTTGCCCGTCACCACGCCGGGGGCGTACCCCTTGAACTTGCTGTACTCGTCCACGATCCAGGCCATCGTCTGGGCGTTGGTGCCCATGTCCGGGGCGGGGATGTCCGAGTACGGGCCGATCACGTCGGCCAGCTTCTGGGTGAAGGTGCGGGTGAGGCGTTGCAGTTCGCCGGGCGAAAGCGTCTTCGGATCGACGGCGATGCCGCCCTTCGCCCCGCCGTACGGCAGGTCCACCACCGCCGTCTTCCACGTCATGAGCTGGGCGAGGGCGTTCACCTCGTCGATGTCCACCTGGTGGTGGTAGCGGATGCCGCCCTTCATCGGCCCGCGGCTGTTGTCGTGCTGCACCCGGAAGCCGACGAACGTGGCCAGCGTGCCGTCGTCCTTGATGATGCTGCACTCGACCTTGATCTCGCGGTACGGGGTGATGAGGAACTGCCGCTGGCGGTCGTTCAGCTTGAGCAGGTCGGCGGCGCGGTGGAAGTACCTGGCGGTCGCTTCGGACGGGGTCATGGGCGATACCGAGGGGAGGGGGAAACGGCGTGCGGATATGGTAGCCGACGCACTCCGTCGGGGGACACACCCGCCTGCCGCGGATGGTTTCGTTTCACCTCCCCCTACCGGACCAAAAAACCATATCCGGTCGCTTAAACATCCCATGCCCACCAAGCACTTACGGCGAAATCGGGTGCGCCGGGAGGGTGAGCGACTGGAGCCATCCGGTGCCGCAATCCGCCGCCGGGTGCGGAATTCATGTCCACTTCCGTCGGCGGATTGCAATTCGCGAAGGGGCGAGTCGCCGCCGGTGGGGCAGGGCGGAGATACTCTCTTTCGCACGTTCGGGTGGACGGTGGCAATCAGTGTGACAGTTGTGCGCGCGGTCGAATAACGCTTGCGGCCGGGTGTGTTTGCTGTAACATTTTGACGACTGTTCGACACCGTCCGGTCGGTTATCCTTCCCCCCAGGCACAGAAACACCACCATGAGCCGCAGCAGTCGCCCTCCCGTGGGACCTTCGATCGTCTGAGTCTGGAACCCTGGAGGCCCGCGAGGTGGCGGCCGTGTACTGCTGGGCGCCGCCCGCCGGGAGCGACCTGCTGGCCACCACCGCCGCCAACTGGCTGATGGGGCCGGGGACGCCTGCGGCCGTTCACACGCAGACCCCGGACTGGGACGACGACCTGTACTTCCAGGGGGACGTGACCCAGGCGAACTGCCTCATCCCGGACCTGCCGGAGCCGACCAACCCGTACGGGCTGACGTTCAACAGCATCCACCTGCTGTTCGGCGCGGCGCTCGCCCCGGAGCCGGGGCCGATCGGCAGCCCGCCACCGACGCCCACCCCGCAGACGGCGTACCTGGGCACCGTGACGCTCGCCGGCAGCTTCCCCATCGGCACCTTGCAAGTGGACTGCGGGGTCATCAACCAGGCGGACGCAGCCACCCTGGGGCTCTCCACCCCGAACGCCGGCACCCTGACGGTGACGACTGCCCTCGACTGGACCGGCGGCACGCTGAACAACACGTCGGTGGCCGGGTTCATCGACCTGGCACCCGGATCGATCAGCACCGCCGAGCCGTCCTTCGAGAACCCAGGGATCAATGGGACGGTGTACCTCGGTTCGACGATCACCCTTCGAGGGGAAGGAGTCATCCAACTGGGCGCGCAACTCACGTTGAACGACGGCACTTACAACATGACCAACAGCCAGGTGAGCCTGCACGCGATGCAGTTCTCCCTGCTCGCCATGACGCCCGGTGCGCCTGTGCCGAAGCCACCCAAAGAGACCGACGGCGAGATCAAGATCAAGGACAACACCACCGAAAACCCGAACCCGAAGGCGAAAGTGATCATCGACCCAAAAGCCATAGCCAGCATCGTGGCGGTCGGGGGACGGCAGGGCATCCCGCGGGTGACGATGACGGGCGAAAAGCCGCTCGTTGAGAACAACGGCAAGTTCACCATCGACAGAGCCCAGAAGTTGGAGTTCGCCCCGGATGAGGGGGAGGACGTGGCCGGGGGCGGGTTGTACCAGAATCATGAAGACGCCATCACCGAACTCACGTGCGGCAGCACGATCATCTGCGGGGCGGAGACAAGTGTGGACATCAGGAAGGGGCGGCTGGAACTGAAAGACGCGCCGGGCACGACCCAACGGGGCGACGCGCAGGACCCGATCACCATCACCAGCCCCAACCCTCCGAGGGTGGGGACGACCCTGTCGATTTCGGCCCAAAGCATTCTCACCCACACCGCCAACGACAAGGGGTTCATTCAACTCAAGGTGGGTGGCGTCTTCGGCTGCTACGGAAAGCTGAACTTGGTCGCCAGCCGGCTGGCCGAGAAGAGTGATACGGTGGAAGTGACTCGCTCGGTGTCCATCGGGAACAAGCCCCTGACAATCGACTGGTACAGCGAGACGGGTGACACGATGGCGGCGGGCAAGGGGTGGACGATCATCACCAGCACGAATACCGACATGGTCGCCGACCCCATCACCATCGAGCCGACGGCACCCCCGGTTGCGCAGACCAACCCCGGCAATTTCGGCATCACGCTGGAGACGGAGTTGAACAATGCCAAGGATCAATTCAAGGTGAAAATCAAGTGATGGGAGCGGCGTGAGCATCCGGTCGAGTCTCTTCTAACCTGTCCGGGAGGTGGTGCAATGACCCGAACTCTGCTGATGCTGGCCGTTGTCGCGCTGTTCGGCGGGGCGGTCCCGGCCGCCGACCCGCCCGACCCGCCACCGGCCAAGAAAAAGATCCGTGAGGTAACCCGCCACGTGTCCGGCAGCAAGGAGTACCGGGGGGTGGTGGAGAAGATCGATGAAGACGGTATGACGCTGGTGGAGGTGGAGGACGGGAAGATGCTGGTAGAGCACCGCTTCGTGCCGGTAGACATCCTCCGCCGGGGGGAGACGATGACGGAGGTGTTTCCGCAAGACACCTACCGCTGGGGGGACGTGAGGCGGGGGGACACTGTGCGGGTGGTGACGCGGGAGGATGAGGACGAGGATGTGGTGTACTGCCTAACGATCTGCATTAAGCGGCGGCCGGGAGGGAAACTGCCGAAAAGCCAGCAGCCGAAGGAGGATGCCGACCGGTATGCCAAGGAGGCCATCCTGAACGACATCGAGAACCGGGAGGAAGTGAGCGACGAGGACATCCAGAAAGCGTTTCCACCCCTTCCGGCGATCTTCCAACGCGGGATGCTGGTCCGCCGGGCCCATCCCGGCGGGTTGCCGGCCGCGTGTCAGTTGACCCTCGACGCCATCCGTGCCAACAAGAAGGAGGCCGAGTTGAAGGCCACGCCGCCGAAGAAGGACGACAAGAAGTGAACCCCGCCCCGGGCACCTTTCGGGGTGCCCGGTGGCGTTGCCGGGGAGTCGCCGCACACACAGCGAGCGGAAGGCCGACCGCCCGCGGAGCGTGCGGCGACTTTCAGCTCACCCCCCCAGTGCACGGTGGGGGGTGGTCCAGTTCGGCTTGAACTCTTCGCTCTTGTTGTGGTTCTTGTTCAGCACCGAGGCGAGCACCTGCAGCGCCTGACACCGCGCCCGCACGGCCGCCGCCCACTCGCCCGCCTTCGCCTTCGCCGCCGCCAGGTCGGCCCACTTCTGCACCGCCGCCGCGTCCACTGTCAGGTTTCGCTCGTCGGCCGCCTTCTTCGCCGCCAGTTCCTCCTCGCCGAACCGCTGCGCCAGCGCCGGGCCGACGTCGATTGGGTGCGTCTTGTACACGTGCAGCTCGCGGTCGGACGCCGCCGCCCCGCCGCCGTCGGTCCCACGCTTGCGGAACTGCACCGCCAGCAGCCCCAGCCCGGCCAGGATGGCCGCCGTCGCCAGTGCGAACACGGCGATGCACAGGACGAGCGGCAGGTCCTCCAGCTTCAGCCACACCGACAGGGCGACCAGCAGCCCGCCGGCCACCAGCAGGGTGATCGGCCAGGAGATCGTCTTCGCCCACCACTTGGCCAACCCGGCCAGCCGGCTCACCTTCGGCCGCGGGGCCAGGTCGTCGGCGGTGTTCCCGTCCCCGCGGGGCACCTGCACGATCAGGCAGGTGATGTTGTCCGACCCGCCCCGCAGGTTCGCCAGCTCGATCAGGAAGGCGCACGCCTCGGCCGGCGGCATGACCGCCACCACCGCCCCCAGTTCCTCCGGCCGCACGTGGTTGGTCAGTCCGTCGCTGCACATCAGGAAGGAGTCGCCCGGTTCGACCGGGTACGGGCCTTCCACGTCCGGCTCCACTTCCGCTTCCGGCCCGAGCGAGCGGATGATGACGTTCCGCTTGAAGTCGCCCAGCTCGTCCGGGTCCAGCCCCTGCCGGCGGGCGATCTCCCACACCCACGAGTGGTCGAAGGTGAGCTGCTCCACCTTCTCCCCGCGGACGCGGTACACGCGGCTGTCACCGACGTGCCCGACCCACGCCCCCTCGGGCCGCAGGAAGAGGGCGACGCAGGTGGTGCCCAGCCCCTTGAACTCCGGGTTGTTCGCCCCGATCTGGTAGATGCCGGCGTTCGTCTCCTCGAACGCCCGGCGGACGGCGGCTTCGGTCCCTTCGGTGACGACGTGCTTGCGGAAGATGAGCGGCACGTCGCGGACGGCTTTGGCGCTGGCCTTCTCGCCGACCGCGTGCCCGCCCATGCCGTCGGCCACCACGAACACGTGGCCGACGGAAGCGAAGTGCCGGTCGTCGGCCGCCGGTTGGGTGGAACACGCATCCTGGTTGTGGCTGCGCTTGATCCCGACGTCGGTCTGGCTCGCGAACCGGATTTTGTGGGTGAGCGACACCGCCGGCACCCCACGCCATGTGGAAACAGAGTCCGCCACGTCCGGTGCATTGTATGTCATCGGTCGCCGCCGCGGGGAAAGTGACGCACTTCCGCGCCGGCCGGCGGAACGCCGGCAAGTCGCCTACCCCCACCTACCCTGTCGCCGGCCGACATCTTGTCCCACATTCGACGGCCGTGCGGTGGGTCCTCCCGGAAGTGTCGGAAGCTTAGGCCACGGCAGGCGGTGAGGACGCGAAATGTGTCAAGCGGCTGGGGAGGGGGTGCCGAAGGTCGGACACCTTGCCGGCGAGCGGCGCGAGGTGGGTCCGCCGGTGTGGGAGTTGTGAACCGGCGTGAGCCGCAGGGTGGTCGGAACCCGACGGGTTGACCGCCCGCGGTTCACCCGAACTGGCGGACTCACCTCGCACCGCTCGCCAGGCCCCCCGCTGGTTCGCCTTGATTCCGACGCTCGCCTCGTTTATCCACCCTGCCTGCTGAACATACTCCGACCCGCACGCGAGAATTCCGCTTCAGGCGGAAGGGCGTGTCAAGGCCAACCGGCCGATCTGTCTGGAATCACGACAGGGCGGTACATTTCCGCGCATCGGCATAAGTTTCCACTTCTGAATTTTCGATACATCCGGTAAATCTTCTCCTCTCGGCACAGCCTCGCCCTACCCCCCCCCTCTGACGCTCGTGCCGCCACACCGCTGATTTTCACGACCGCCCCCGTCCATCCCTCCCTCACGAGTGGACCGATGCCGCGCTCCCACCGCTCCGCCCAGCTGTGGTTCGAAACGCTCGAGAGCCGACTCACCCCGACCGTCAGCGTGCGGTTCGACTACTCCTTCGACACGTCCGGGCTGTTCGGCAACCCGGCCGCTCGGGCCGCCATGGACCGCGTCGCCGCGGCCGTGACCGCCGAGATGGGCGACACCCTCGGGGCCATCACCCCGTCGGCGGGGAACACCTGGACCGCCCAGGTGTACGACTCGGCCACCAACTCCACCCGGTCGATCAGCAACCCGACCGTCGGGGCGAACGAGGTGGTGGTGTACCTGACCGGCGGGGCGCTCGGCCAGCCGCTCGGGGTGGCGTCCGGCGGGGCGTACTCGGCCCGCGGCAACCAGGCGTGGCTGGACGGCCTCCGCACACGCGGGGTGGGCGGGGTCGACGCCGGCACCGACTTCGCCCCGTGGGGCGGGCTGATCGCGTTCAACACGGCCACCAACTGGGACTTCGGGGCCGGGGCCCCGGCGGCCAACCAGTACGACTTCGACAGCGTCGCCCTGCACGAGTTGATGCACGTGTTCGGGTTCGGGCTGGAGAACCCGTCGTTCACCCGGTACGTGTCGAACGGGACGTACGTCGGGCCGAACGCGGTGAGCGTGTACGGCGGGGCGATCCCCATGCAGGCGGGCGCGCACTCCGACCACTTCGCCGCCGGGACCACCTACGGCGGCCAGCAGGCGGTGATGAACCCGGCCATCCAGCCGGGCACCCTGAAGCGGATGACCGCGCTCGAGTACGCCTCCCTCCGGGACGTCGGCTGGGGGTCGGACGCGACCGGCACGCCGGTGCCGCCGGCCGCCCCGACGCCGACCACCGCGTCGTACGTGACGCCCGGCGCGGTCGGCCTCGGCCGGTTCGCCGTCAGCACCGACGCCGGCCCGAGCGGCGGGTCGGTGAGCGTGTACACCGGGAACGGGCAACTGGTGTCGCAGACGCCGGGGCTGTCGGCCGGCGGCGGCACGCGGGTGGCCACCGGGGACGTGGACGGGGACGGGGTGGCCGACACGGTGTACGGGGCGGCCCCCGGCGACCCGCCGCGGGTGACGGTGGTGAGTGGGGCGACTGGGGTCACCATCGCCTCCTTCCTGGCCTACGAGGCCGGGTTCCTCGGCGGGGTGAACGTGGCCGTCGGGCACATCACCGGCGGCACGCGGGCGGACATCGTGGTCGGGGCGGACGCCGGCGGCGGCCCGCGGGTGCGGGTGTTCGCCGGCGGCAACCCGGGCGCGGTGGCGGCCGACTTCTGGGGCATCGAGGACATGAACTTCCGCGGCGGGGTGCGGCTGGCGGTGGGCGACGTGAACGCCGACGGGCGGGACGACCTGGTGGCGGCCGCCGGCCTGGCCGGCGGCCCGCGGGTGGCCGTGTACGACGGGCGGACGGTGGCCGCCGGCCTGCCGCAACGGGTGGTGTGGGACTTCTACGCCTTCACCCCGAACTTCGCCGGCGGCACGTACGTGGCGGTGGGCGACCTGAACGGGGACGGGTACGGGGACGTGATCGCCGGGGCGGGCGAGGGCGGCGGCCCGCACGTGCGGGCGTTCAGCGGGCGGTCGCTCACCCGCGGGGTGGCGACCGACGTGGTGGCCAACTTCTTCGCCGGCGACCCGAACGCCCGCCGCGGGGTGCGGGTCGCCGCCGCCGACACCGACGGCGACGGCCGGGCGGAACTCATCACCGGCCCCGCCCCCGGCACCGACGGCACCGTCCGGGTGTACGCCGGCTCCGCCTTCCGCACCAGCATCGCCCCGCCCCCCGGCTTGCAGATCAACCGCCCCGAGTGGGTGACCTCCGGGGCGTTCGTCGGCTGACTGTAGCCGGCCTCGGTGGGGCCGGTGCGGGGCGGCCGCCCCCAGGCCGGCGACAGAAAGGGTTTTCAAGGACCCGTGCCCCGGAAAC
>CAYMHO010000106.1:9083-20521 GCA_964390195.1 uncultured Fimbriiglobus sp.
TATCACCCCCCCGGTGGGGGGCACCGCGGGGGGGTGGGGGGGCGGAGTGGCGCGGCCCGGGGGGCGGCGGGCCGGGCGGGGCCCCCCCGAGGCCGGCTACAGAATGAGTTATCAAGGACCAGTGCCCTTGAACGCGGCGGGCCGGCGCGAGTTGCGCCGGCCCGCCGCATTTCTCCCCGCCGTCACTTCAGCTTCAACTTCACACCGACCGGCTTGCCGTCCCGCAGCACGTTCACCGTGATCGTGTCGCCGACCAGGTAGTTCCGTCGCACATGCCCCAGCAGGTCGGTCATCTTGCCGTCGATGGCCGTCCCGTCAAACCCGATCACCACGTCCCGCGGTTGGACGCCGGCCTCCTTCAACTGCTTGTGAACCGTCTCGTCCTGGCGAAATGCGGCCCGCTTCGCGTTCAACCCGAGGGCCTTCCGCTCGTCGGCGGTCAACTCGTCCCCGTTGAACGGCACCGACGGCAGGATGTCGAGCAGCGACGGCCGCCACGTCAGGTTCGTCTTCCGCCAGCCCTTCTCGACCGCCAGCTTCGCCGCCTGCTCCTTCCCGTCGCGGGTCCACTTCACCGGGATGTCACCGGCCGCGGGCGACTTGTGCAACCCGAAGGTGGCGTCGGCGAACGAGGCGACGCTCACCTCCCCGATGCGGGTGACGTGATCGCCGACCTTCAGTCCGGCCTTGTCGGCGGGGGAATCCTTCGCCACCGCTTTCACCCGATTGCCCACGTCCACCTCGAGCGAGACGCCGACGTTCTCCGGCAGCGGGTACACCCACAGCGAATCGCGGTCCCAGGTGCGGGCGGCCTGGGCGTCCGCCCGGCGGAACTCGTTCACGTTGTGGCAGTGGATGCACCCCTTGTGCGACTTGGCCGCGTCATACTGCTCCGCGCGCTTCGCCGCGAGCGGGTTCGCGGCGGGCGGCGGCGATTTGTGCGCCTCAAGTGCCTGGTCCATCGCGTACCGCAGGCCTTTCAGCGACAGTCGAGCCTCGGCGCCGGTCGCGTCCCGCCCGCCGTACCGCCCGTAGATGGTCTCGTCGGCGTTCAGCAGAAACACGAACCATGTCAGGTCGTAGTCGAACTCGAACGTGTTCAGGTCGGCCCCGGCGATCTTCACCAGCCGGCAGCGGACGAACTTGTCGGCCACGTCGTTCAGCGGTTTGGCGAGACGGACAACCTGCCCGTCGATGTCGGCGCAGTCGCCTCAGGGGTCGCACCGGAAGACGAGCAGGATCGGCTTGCCGGTCCGCTTCGCCTCGGCCTTGGCGGCGGCGTAGTCGGTGTGCCAGCCGTGCTGTTTCGGGTCGGGCTTGTCGCCCGGGGCGGACAAGGCCAGGGCGGCGAGGAGCGGGAACATGGGGGCGTCCGGGAGGTGGGGGAGGGGAGCGCTTTTCGCCGCGACCAGCGGGAGCGGGATTGCTCCCCGCTCCCGCTGGTCGCGGCGAAGTCAGGTCACTTGTCCTTCTTCTCTTCTTTCTTCAGCACCTCCAGCTTCACCACGCGGGCGCGCTCCTCGAACTCCCACTCCAGACGGACGCGGGCGTTCACCTCCACCTTCTTGATCTGGGCGACCATGTCCTTGTCCGGCCCGCCCCCTTTGTCGGGCGCCCCGCCCCGCCAGTGCGGCACGTACCGCCGCGCCTTCTCCTCCCCGTCCGCCTTCACCTCCAGCCAGTTGTCCCCCTTCGCCGAGACCACGCCGGTCACGGTGCCTTTCCGCTCCTTCTCGTCCTTCTTCTCCTCTTTCTTCTCGTCCTTCTTCTCCTGGGCGAACGCCGGCACCGCCAGGCAGACGGCCGCGGCGGCGAACAGACAGCGAGCGAACATCACGGGTCTCCGGTTGAAAAGTGGGCGATCGGACCGACCGCCGGGGGTGGGAGTGGATAGTGTAACGTGCCTGCCGGGGCGTCCGCAACACCTCGCCTTGCCGTTACACCCCCCCTCCGGGTATCCCGCCGCGTCCGCAAGGTCCGGGGGGATCGCCGTTGCGGTGGGGGTTGCTGTTTTCTCTGACGTTGCTCGCGGTCGGCTGCTCGCGGTCGTACTACCGCCAGCAGGCCGACGCCGAGACGTACCCGCTCGTCAGCGAGCGGGCGTTCGGGCCGTCGTCCGCTGTCGGCAGCATGAACCTCGCCCCGCCGCCTGGCTCGCGCCTCGCCGACCCGTTCCCGCCCGACAGTTCGCCCAAGCCGCCCGACGACCCGGCCGCCGCGATGTTCATGGACCGCCCCGGCGGGTTCCGCGGCTCGAAACACTGGGGGCGGTACGGGCACACGGATCAGATCGAACCGCCCGGCTGGGAGGCGGCGCTCGGGCTGGACGCGACCGGCACGTTGAAACTCGATCAGACCCGCGCGGCCGAAGTGGCCCTGCTGAACAGCCGCGAGTACCAGGCCGCCCGCGAGCAGGTGTACCTCGTCGCCCTCGCCCTCACGCTCAACCGGTTCGAGTTCGCCACCCAGTGGTTCGGCGGGTTCGGGCCGACGTACTCCCGCGTCGGGGCGGGCAGCCTGCCGACCGAGGCGAACACCCTGTCCGTCGCCGGCGCCGCCGGGTTCAGCCGCTTCCTGCCGGCCGGCGGGCAGTTGCTCACCAACTTCGCCAACAGCTTCGTGTGGGAGTTCACCGGCAACACCGGGGCGGTGGTGAACGGCTCGTTCACCGCCACGCTCATCCAGCCGCTGTTGCGGGGGTTCGGGCGGGACGTGCGGCTGGAAGACCTGACCCAGGCGGAGCGGGAACTGCTGTACGCGGTGCGGACCTATGCCCGCTTCCGCAAGCTGTTTTGGGCGGGCGTCGCGGTGCAACCGGACGGCTACCTCGGCCTGCTGCTCCAGGTGCAGAACCTGCGGAACGCCCGCGAGAACCTGCAAGCCCAGGAGGAGAACTACCTCCGCACCGAGTTCGCCTTCCAGGGCAACCGCCGCAGCGTGGTGGACGTGGACCAGGCGTTCCAGGGGTTGTTGCAGGCCCGCCAGCAGATTCTGAACGCCGAGGTGGATCTGGAGACGTCGCTCGACCGGTTCAAGCGGCAACTCGGCCTGCCCCCGCGACTGAAGGTGGAACTGGACGACGGCCCGCTCAAACTGTTCGTGGTGCTCGACCCGGCGGTGGACAAGCTGCGGGCCGACCTGACCGCCTTCGAGCAAGCCCGCAACGCCGAACTCGGGGCGCTGCCGGAGGCCGACGCCATCAAGGCCGCGTATGCCGAACTGGCGAAACTGGCCGAGCGGACCGACGGGGCGGTGGAGAGCGTGGCCGACGACCTGAAGCGATGGAAGGCGGACTCCGATCGCCAGCTGAAACCGGGCGAAGAGAAGGAGACCCGCGACCGATCGGCCGACCTGTACCGCCGCAACGCCGACGTGCCGGACGAGGGGCGGAAGGCCCTGAAGAAGCTGGCCGCCGACATCGCCGACCACGCCAAGCAGGTGACGGGGGCGACCCGCAAAGAGGGGTGGGAGCAACTGACCCGCGACACGAAGGCGCTCGTCGGCATCCTGGACGACGCCACCACCGCCCAGACGCTCGCCCGCATCTACCGCATCGACCTGCCGAGCGTGCCGGCCGAGGAACTGTCCGCCGTCGCCGAGGCGAAGGCCAACCGCCTCGACCTGATGACCCAGCAGGCCCGCGTGACCGACGCCTGGCGGAAGGTGATCGTCGCCGCCAACGCCCTGCGGTCGGACCTGACGCTCACTTCGACCGTCGCCTTGAACACCGCCCCCGGCGCCAGCCAACCGCTCGCCTTCGACACCCGCCTCACCCGTTTGACCGTCGGCCTTCAATTCGACGGCCCGCTGAACCGGCTGGCCGAGCGGAACCTGTACCGGGTGGCGCTCATCAACTACCAGCAGGCGCGGCGGGCGTACACCGACCTGTCCGACCAAGTCGAGCAGGAGGTGCGGCTGACCCTGCGGAATTTGCGGCAAGCCAGACTCAGCTTCGAGATCGCCCGCCAGCAGTTGATCGCCGCCGCCCGGCAGGTGGCGAACGAGCGGATCCTGCTGAACGCGCCGCCACGGCTCCAGCAGCAGGGCGGCGGGGGCGACCCCACCCTGCGGACGCTCCAGGCGCTGGCACAACTGAACGCGGCGCGTAACAACCTGGCCGGAACCTACATCCGGTACGAGCAACTCCGCGTCCAACTTCTGCTAAACTTGGAAGCACTCCAACTGGATGACCGAGGGCTTCCGACCAATGCTGCCCCACCCGCCGACGCCGATGCTGCCCCTTCCGGCCCCGCCCCGCCAGTCCCCGCCCCGCCGAAGTAAACGCTGGCTCGTCCGCGGGCTGATCGCCGCCGGCGTCCTCGTCGCGGTCGTCGCCGGTGGGGTGTACGGGTGGCCGCTGCTCACCTCCGGCCTGTCACCCGCCGAGATGCCGCTGACCGCCGCCGCCACCCGCGGCGAGCTGGTCGTCACCGTCACCGAGAAGGGCGAATTGGAAGCGATCGACGCCATCGGCGTGATCAACGAACTCGAAGGGGTGGGCAAGCTGGTGTCCATCGTGCCCGAGGGGACGTTCGTGAAGGCGGGGGACACGGTCGCCCAACTGGACGCCGACGAGATCACCAAGCTGCTGAACAAGCAGCGGGTGGAGTTGCAGAAGGCGGAGAGCCTGGTGAAGGCGAGCGAGAGCGAGCTGGCGCAGGCGAAGATCAAGGAGAAGTCGGAGACCGCCAAGGCGGTGAAGGCGCTCAAGCTGGCGGAGATCGCGCAGAAGAAGTACACGGACAAGGAGGGCGAGTACACGAAGGAGTTGAAGAAGCTGCAGGGGGCGCTGGAACTGGCCAAGCGGGAGCTGGTGGAGGCGAAGGACGAGCTGGACTTCACCCAGAAGCAGGTGCGGCGGGGGTTCGGCGACCTGGGGGCGGTGCGGGGCCGGGCGCTGGGGGTGCAGGAGAAGGAGTTCAAGGTGCAGAGCGCGGAGAGCGAGCTGAAGGTGCTGGAGAAGTTCACCCGCGACGAGCAGGAGACGAAGCTGACGTTCGAGGCGACGGACGCGGCCGCCGAGCTGGACCGCACGAAGGAGACGCAGAAGAGCCTGGTGCAGAAGGCGGAAGACACCCTGGCCAACGCCAAGAGCACCCGCGACATCGAGAAGGAGACGGTCGCCCGCCTGCAGAAGCAGATCGACCAGTGCACCATCAAGGCGCCGGCCGACGGGATGGTCATCTACAGCAGCCGGCGGTGGTACGGCGAGTCCGGGCAGATCCGGCCGGGGGCGACGCTCCAATACCAGCAGCCCATCTTCAGCCTGCCCGACTTCAGCAAGATGCGGGTGAACATGAAGGTGCACGAGAGCCAGGTGAAGAAGGTGCAGCCGGGGCAGAAGGCGAACCTGCGGCTGGAGGCCATCCCCGACCGCCCGCTGGGTGGCACCGTCAGCAAGGTGGGCACCGTCGGCCAGAACGACGGGTACTGGGGGAGCCGCATCAAGGCGTACGAGACGCACATCACCCTGGACGTGGTGCCGACCGACGCCGGGCTGAAGCCTGGCATGTCGGCCGAGGTGAAGATCCTGGTGAAGAAGGTGCCGGACGCCCTGCTGGTGCCGGTGAGCGCGGTGGCCGAGGTGGACGGGCGGAAGGTGGTGTACGCGGTGAGGGGGAGCGTGATCGAGCGGAAGGACGTGACGACCGGCGACGAGAACGAGCAGTTCGTGCACATCGTGGACGGGCTGGCGGACGGCGAGGCGGTGGCCCTGGACGCCCGCGCCCGCGCCGCCGCCGACCTGAAAGGGAAGAACGGGAAGGTGAACTGATGCTCGACCTGTACCGCCTGCGGCACGCCGTCCGCCTCGGCCTCCGGGGGGTGATGGCCAACGCCCTGCGGTCGGCGCTCACCGCGCTCGGCATCGTGTTCGGGGTGTCGGCGGTGGTGGTCATGCTGGCCATCGGCGAGGCGGCGCGGTACCAGGCGCTCAAGCAACTGCAGGACCTGGGGGCGGACACCATCGTCCTGAGGACGCAGAAGCCGACCGAGGAGGCGAAGGACACGTCCAGCCGCGAGATGTCCGAGTTCGGCCTCACCTACGCCGACCTGGACCGCCTGCGGAACACCGTCCCGACGATCAAGTCGGCCACCCCCATGCGGGAGTTCCGCATGACCGCGCGGCGGGCGGAGAAGAAGCTGGACGCCCGGGTGGTCACCGTCACCCCCGAGTTCCTGTCGCAGAACCGGATCCCGGTCCTCCGCGGGCGGGGCGTCGAGCCGGCCGACGAGCAGACGGTCGCCAACGTGGCCGTCATCGGGGCGGAGGTGGCCGAGCGGCTGTTCCCGGCCGAAGACCCGATCGGTAAGACCGTCACCCTCCAGGGGAACCTGACCAACTACACCATGACGGTGGTCGGCGTCACCGAGTCGAAGACGCTGGCCGCCGGGCAGGAGAGCGGCGGCGGCGAGTTCACCAAGGTGGTGTTCATCCCGTTCGAGACCGACCGGGTGCGGATCGGCAAGGAGATCGTCACCGTCAAAGAGAACGGGATGAGCGTCGAGAAGATCGAGGTGAGCCAGATCACCCTGACGGTCGGCCGGGTGGAGGACGTGCCCCGCACGGCGAACGCGGTGAAGAGCCTGATCGACCAGTACCACCCGACGAAGGACGTGGAGGTGAAGGTGCCACTCGAACTGCTCCGCAAGACGGAGGAGACGCAGCTCACCTTCCAGGTCATCTCCGGACTGATCGCCGGGGTGTCGCTGGCGGTCGGCGGCATCGGCATCATGAACATCATGCTGGCGAGCGTGACCGAGCGGACCCGCGAGATCGGCGTCCGCCGCGCGCTCGGGGCGAAGCAGCGGGACATCGCCATGCAGTTCCTGGTCGAGACGGTGGTGCTCAGTTGCGGCGGCGGGCTGGTCGGCCTGGCACTCGGGATCGGCACGGCTTACCTGGTGCGGCTGTTCGGCATCCAGACGCAGGTGAGCTGGGTGTCGGTGGTGCTGGCGTTCGTGGTGTCGGTGGTGGTCGGGCTGGCGAGCGGGCTGTACCCCGCCCGCCGCGCCGCCCGCCTCGACCCGATCGAGGCCCTGCGGCACACGTGACCTGTAGCCGCGACCCGACGGGGAGTGGGTCTTACGTCCGACGCGCTCCCCTTCGGGTCGAGGCTACAAATCGGTCATTTCGCCTTCCGCCACTCCGTCACCGTTTCGGTGGTCACGTTCTCGCGGCCCTCCACCTTCACCTTCATCACCTGTTTGGCGATCCGCCCCGGCACCTCGTCGGACAGCCACGCGGTCACGCTCATCGGCCCGGCCTCGGTGCCGTTCGTCCACTCCCACTTCACGCACTCGTACTCGGCGTCGAGCACCTTCACCTTCTCCTTGCCCGTCTCCTTCGCCTTGCGGTCCGGCTTCAGGAAGTCGGTCGGGTCGAGTTCCGGGTGGACGGTGATCTTGGCCGACACTTTTCGCGTGTCAACCGGGTTCACCTTGTGGTACCCGTCGCTCCGGCTGGTGGTGTTCTGCCGCTCCACCGACACCTCGGCGTCGCCAACCGCCTTCAGGGTGAACGTGTCCACGCCGGTGGTCGAGCCTTCGCCGTTGGTGGACACGGCCGTGCGGACGACGACGGTGCCGACCGGGAACTTCTTCCAGTTGAGGTAGTCCAGGTTGTCCACCTGTTTCCAGTTGGCGGTGGACTGGGGGGCGGGCAGGGCTGGGGTCGCCCCGCCGGTCGGGCCGGCGGCCGACGGGCCGCACCCGGTCGCCGCGATGGCGAGCAGGGCGAACCCGAGCATGGCACAAGCGGTACGCATGATGACGACTCAGCGGAAAGGGGAAAATGAGCCGAGCGGGGTTCGTACGAACCCCGCTCGGCGGTGATCGGCGGTCGTTACTTCTTGCCGCCCGGCTTGCCCGCGCCGGCCTTGCCGGGTTTACCACCTTCTTCCTCGAACACCCGCTGGTCTTGCTCCTGGATGGCCTTCTTCTGCTCGTCGCTCAGCGGGGTGGTGTTGATCGTCGTGTCACCCCCGCACCCGACGACCGTCAGCACCACGAGGGCGGCGGCCGCAGCAATCATCCGTCGCATGGCAAACGACTCCGTGTGTGTTAGTGGGGTTACAGGTCGCTCATGTCGAACACCTGGCCGTCGTCGATGACCACCGCCCGCATGAACGACACCGGGTTGACGCTGTACCGGATGTGCCGCACCGACCCGTCGCCGAACACGGCGTTGATGCCGCTGCTGTGGGACGAGCCGAAGTACCGCCGCCAGGTGTTGGCGGTCGGGCTGCCGGGCTGCCCGATGACGATGGCGGTCGGGTCGGTGTCGGACTTGGGCGGGAAGTGGTAGCGGATGACGCACTCGTCCCACCCGGCGTTGTTCCACCGCTCGTTGTCCCCGCCGTCCGCCCCGTGCCGGCTGGGCGGCAGGCACTTCTCGGCGGCCATGATGCTGCTGGAGGTGCCGTCGGTCACGTCCGCGATTCGCCGCTTCGCCCCTTGACCGGACCACACGATGTACCCCTTCCGCCCGCCCATGTCGCCGAAGTTCTCCGGCGTCCGCTCGTTCCGCCGCGGGCTCATCCCCAGCGGCGCGGCGGGGATGTCCCCCCAGTTCTCGTGCACCTCACCCTGGTAGAAGCCGGCGCTGCCGGCGTAGTCGCACCGGCCGAGCAGGGCGCCGCCGTACCCGGTGGGGGCGCGGCGGGACGGGCAGTAGTACGTCTTGATGAGCGCGCGGGCGACGTCGTCCTCGCCGTTGTAATTGGTCGGGCGGCCGCTGTGGATCGGCGGCAGGTCGAATCGGGCCAGCCGGTACACGTTCTCCTGCTCGATGTACGGCAGGATCTTGAACCAGTGGCTCCACCCGTTCGGGCTGGCCGCGTTGCAGCAGGTGGTGCCGCTCTCGTACGCCCCGGGCGGCTCGTTGTACACCATGCCGGGCAGGCTCGGGTCGCCGTCGTACGGCCCCTGCGGGTAGTACTGGTAGGCGCTCTCGTAGTTGTGGAAGGCCAAGCCGATCTGCTTCAGGTTGTTGCTGCACTGCATGCGGGCGGCGGCCTCGCGGACCTTCTGCACCGCCGGCAGCAACAGGCCAATCAGGATGGCGATGATGGCAATCACCACCAGCAACTCGATGAGCGTGAACGCGCTCCGTCGGGTACGCATCGGCTGAACCTCGTGAGACGACCGGAATGGGACAAAGCCCGGCACTGCCCGGGCGTGAAGAGTTGTACCCGGGGCATGTGTCGATTCGGGGAAGGTGGCGCGAAGGGTTGTGGAGCCTCTCAAGTGCGGGTCCACTTATTCGGGGAAGGCCGGGGGTGAGGCCAACGAGAATCACCCGCCGCCTTGACCCCCCGCTATCATTCCCCACATGTCGCTCGCCATCCGCGTCGCCGGTCTGACCAAGACGTACCCCGCCAACCCGCCGGTCGAGGCCGTCCGCGGCGTGGACCTGGAGGTGAACACCGGCGAGTGCTTCGGCCTGCTCGGGCCCAACGGGGCGGGCAAAACCACCACCCTGGAGATCCTCGAGGGGCTGCTCGAGCCGACCGGCGGCGAGGTGGAGGTTCTGGGCGGGCGGTGGGAGGCGAACGAGCGGGAGTTGCGTGAGCGGATCGGCATTTCCCTTCAAGAGACCCGCCTGTCGGACAAGCTGAACGTCCGCGAGACGGTGACGCTGTTCCGCAGCTTCTACAGGAAGGGCATCCCGGCGGACGAGGCCATCGCCCGCGTGTCGTTGCAGGAGAAGGCGAAGGCGTTCGTGGACAAGCTGAGCGGCGGGCAGCGGCAGCGGCTGGCCATCGCCTGTGCCCTGGTGGCCGACCCGGACCTGCTCTTCTTGGACGAGCCGACGACCGGCCTCGACCCGCAGAGCCGGCGGCAGTTGTGGGACGTGGTCCGCGACTTCAAGTCCCGCGGGCGGACGGTCATGCTCACCACCCACTACATGGACGAGGCGGAGAAGCTGTGCGACCGGGTGGCGATCATCGACCACGGCAAGGTGATCGCGCTCGGCACCCCGAACGAGTTGATCCTGCAACTGGGCGGCGAGCACGTCATCGACTTCAGCCTGGACGGCTCCGGCCCCGGCGTGACGGCCGAACAGTTGCAGGCGGTGAAGTCGGTGACGGCGGCGCGACCGGCCGGCGACGGGTTCACCCTGACGGTGGCCGACCCGCCGGTCGCCCTGCCGGCGCTGCTGGAGTTGCTTCGGGCGCGGGGGGCCACCCTGGCCGGCCTGACCACCCGCCACGCCACCCTGGAAGACGTGTTCGTCAACCTGACCGGCCGCCAGCTCCGCGACACCGATTAGCAGTTTCAGGTTTCCAGTGTCAGAGTTCCAAGCTCTGACCGTCGTGCCGAGTCGGTCCACTGCACCCGCCCTGGAAAAGAACGCGTCGGACAACCCTGGACTTGGAACTCTGACACTGGAAACCTGAAACTGCTATGTCCCCCCTCGCCCAGCTCGTGCTGTCTCGCATCCGTGAGTTCCTCCGCGAGCCGGCGGCCATCTTCTGGGTGTACGGGTTCCCGGTGGTGCTCGCCCTCATCCTGGGGACGGCGTTCAAGCCCCGCCCGCCGGCACCGCTGAAGGTGGTGGTGGTGAAGACCGACTCGGCGGACGACCCGGCCGACCGGGTGGCCGCCGAGTGGGGCCAGAAGGCCCTGCCGGTGAAGCTGGAGTTCGAGGCCGTGCCGGAGGCGGACGCGCTGAACCGCCTGCGGACGGCGAAGGCGGCGCTGGTGCTCCACCCGGACCCGTCCGCCCCGACCGGCTTCCGGATGGTGTGGGACGAGACTCAGGCGGACCGCAAGAGTGCGGTGGCGCGGGCGGCGGTGGAGTGGCAACTCCTCCGCGAGGCGAACCCGGCGGCGGCCGTCCCGCCGCTCGACCAGATGCCGGAGGCGTCGGGCGGGCGGTACATCGACTTCCTCATCCCGGGGCTGATCGGCAACAACCTGATGGGCGGGGGCATGTTCGGGGTCGGGTTCCTGATCGTGGACATGCGGGTGCGGAAGCTGCTCAAGCGGTTCCTCGCCACCCCCATGCGGAAGTCGGACTTCATGCTCAGCATCATGCTCTCCCGGCTGATGTTCACCGTCATCGACGTGGCCCTGATCCTGGGGGTGGCACACATCCCGTACTTCGGGGTGCAGGTGCACGGCAACTGGCTGGTGCTCGGGGTGCTGGTGCTGCTCGGCGGGGCGTGCTTCGCCGGCCTGGGGCTGCTCGTCGCCAGCCGCGTCCGCACGCTCGAATCCGCCTCCGGGCTGATGAACGCCGTCATGCTCTCGCAGTGGCTGCTGAGCGGGGTGTTCTTCCCGTCCGACACCTTCCCCCAGTGGCTCCAGCCGGTCATCCAGATCCTGCCGCTGACGGCCCTGAACAACGGGCTGCGGGCGGTCATCAACGACGGGGCCGGGTTCGAGGCCCTGCTCTGGCCGCTGGTCGTCCTGTGCGGGTGGGGCGGGGTTGG
>CAYMHO010000107.1:0-20358 GCA_964390195.1 uncultured Fimbriiglobus sp.
CCGCCTTGCTCGGCCCCTGGTGGTAGTGGAACACGTCCAGGCAGACGCCGACGTTCGGCTCTCCGCACTGGGCGGTCAGGGCGACGGCCGTTTCCAGACTGGTGACGACGGTGTTCGCCCCACGGAATTCGAGTGCCAGGTTCACCCCGAACCCGGCCGCCCACCGCCCCGCCTCGGCCAGCGACGCCACCGCCCGGCCGAACGCGGCACCGTCCGACTTGGCGTGGTCGGCGGCCAGCACCAGCGTGCGGACGCCGAACGTCTGGCACAGGTCGAGGCGGCGTTTGAAGTGGTCGAGGGCGGCCGTCCGGGCGTCACCGTGCGAGAGCAGCAGCCCGCCGTGGTACGCCGCCGCCGGCAGTGACACGCCGCTGTCGGCGAGCAGCCTGAGGGTGTCGTCGGCGGAGGCGGTTTCGAGGTGCTTCTCCAGCTTGGTCAACCACACCTCGATCGCCCGACAGCCGCCGCCGGCGTACCCGGAGACGTCGTCGGCGAACGCCGACGGGAGGGTACACACCTGGCTGACGCACGGGATCACGGCAGGTCACTTCTTGGCGAACGGGTTCAGGATCAGGAGTGCCCACACGAGCACGGCCAGGACGTTGATGGCCACGAACGCCCCGGCCAGCAGCCACAGCATCTTCCGCGAGCCGGCGGCCGCCGGTCGGGTCCGCCGCGCGGCGACCGGTTCCTCGGCCGACGGGTGTTCGTCGAACGACGGCGGCACCGGCGGCGCCCACGCCTGCGGCACGAACGCCGGCGGCGGGGGGGCGGCCACCGCCGGGTGCCCGGCCCACCCGCCGGCCAGGGCCAGTGGCGGCGGGTCGTTCACCAGTTCCACCTGCTCCGTCTCGGCCAGGGTGACGTTCGCCCGCTGCACCTCCGGGTTCGACCCGTTGCCCAGCCGCACCGCGTCCGACTGTCCGTTCGGCGCGATCGCCGCCGTCAACCGGGCCACCACCTCACTCGCCGTCGGACGGTCGGCCGGGTCCAGGGCGAGCATCCCCTTCGCCAGCGACACCAGTTCCGGCGGGCAGTCCGGGCGGGCGGCCGACAGAGGCACCTCCCCCGGCTGCCGTCCGGTGAGCAGGTGGAACAGCACCCCGCCGAGCTGGAACACGTCGTCGGCCGGGGTGAGGGCGGTCGGCAGGCCGTGGTCGGTGACGGTGACGGTGGCCGTCGGGCCGGGGCGGAACCGCGGGGACCCGTCCGGCTTCGGCTTGCTCGCCTGCACCAGCGGGCCGACGAACAGGGCGGTCGGGTGGAGGCGGCCGTGAACGGCACAGGCGGCGTGAGCGGCGGCCACGGCCACCGCCGCCTGGCGGGTGTACTCGGCGGCCAGCAGGCAGGGCATCGGACCCATGTCGGCGACCAGCGAGCCGAGGTGCGCCCCGTCCGGCTGGCGGTGGACGGCGAACCCCTCCCCGCCGCACGTGCCGCAGGTGACCGGGGCCAGAAGGGCCGGGTGCGACACCGGCACGGGTGTGACCGTCCCGCTGAAGCGGCTCAGCCGCACCTCGGTGCGGGAGGTCGGGTCGACGGCCCGGTAGGTGTCGGGGGTCGGCTCGTCGAGGAGGGTGTACCCGGCGAAGGTGAGGGAGTACCCGCGGCCGGTCAACAGCCGGTCCGCCTGAAACCGGGTGAGCAGCCCGCGGCCGACCAACTGGGAGCAGACGGCGGACGGGTCGGCGGGCGTGTCGGGACTGTCGGCCAGGCGGGCGAGGTCGGCGTCGGGGAGCAGGCGGAGTTCGCGGGCCTGTTCCAGGAGCGCGGCGACGGCGTCTGACGGCATGAGGTCGGGTCTCGGCGGAAGCGGCCGGGGGCGGGTGCCGACATTGTAGTACGCCCCGCGACACCCGGCCGGAGGTGGTCTGCTCGCTCCGCGAGCGGTCTTCCCGAACCCGCTCGCGGAGCGAGCGGACCACTTGCCCAGTCACTCGGCCAGCGTCTTGGGCAGCGGGTACATGGCCTTCGCCGGCGGGGGAACGCCGAGGAACTTGGCGGCGATCGGGGCGGCGTGCAGCGGGGTCACACCTTCGGCCCGCGGCCCGCCCTTCACTCCCGGCCCGTACACCAGCAGCGGCACGTGGGTGTCGTAGCTGTTCGGCGAACCGTGCGTGGTGCCCGTGAAGATCTTGCTCGTCGAGGTCGGCGTGGTGATCAGGTGGTACGGCTTGAGGACGACGTACACGTCCCCGCTCCGCTCCGGGTGGTAGGCCAACTGGACGGCCGCCCGGAGCGGTTCGTACTCCTTCATCGGCGCGGTGACCCGTCCGGCGGTGAACGCCTCTTCCACCCCGTCTTGAGTCGTCAGCCACTTTGCCAGTTCGTCCGCCACCGCTTCCACCTGCACACCCCGTTCGCCGGCCAGCTTGTGGTTCAGGTAGAAGTAGGGCGGGCTGATCGCCTCCACCCACCGCCTGGTGGTCTTGTCGTCGCCCGCGTCGGTCGGCTTGCCGAACTTCTCCCGCAGGCGAGCTTCCGCCCCGGTGACGAGCGCCAGCCCGGACACCCGCTTGGCCTCCTTCGCGTCCGGGTAGCGGTCCGGCCGGCCGGCGGCGAACTCGGGCAGCGGGCAGATGCCGTGGTCGGCGGTCAGGATGACGGCGTACTTCCCCTTCCCCACCTTCGCGTCCAGGTGGGCGAGCAACCCGGCCAGCACAGCATCGCTCCGTAGGGTGCAATCCAGCACCTCGTGCGAGTCCGGCCCCCAGGTGTGCCCGATCAGGTCGTTCGACGAGAAGCTGACGGTCAACAAGTCCGGCTCGTCGTCCGCCCCGAGGTGTTCGGCGTCGATGCACGCCTTGGCGAACTCGGCCAGCAGTTCATTTCCGAACGGGGAGTTGGCGACGGCGTCGTAGTACTTCGCCCCGGCCGCCTTCACGTCGGCGAACGGCTTGCCGGCCTTGTCCTTCCCGCCGTTCGTCGGGTGCGGGAACGTCACCCCCTGGCCGACGCCGGAACCCTCCCCTTCCCCCTTGTCCGGCCCGGCCAACTTGTCGTAGTCCAGCTTCTCGTTCACCCGCACCCAGTCCTTGCCGAAGTACCGGTCCGCCTTCCCGCTGGCGTTGAACTCGGCCACCCACCCCGGCACCGCGTCGGCGTAGTAGGTGCTGGTGACGAACCGCCCGTCGAACCAGAACGCCCCGTCCGGCTTCGTCTCCCGGCCGCTCCCGCTCGGCAACAGCGCCGAGCGGTCCTTCAGCGACACGCCGAACACCTTCCCCCGCCTGCCGGTGTACACCTTCAGCACGTCGGCGACCGTCGGCGCGAACATCTTGGTGGGCGCGCCGGCGTACCGGAACGTGCGGGTGGAGGCTGGCTCACCCGGTTCGGCTTCCGGCGGGGGCGGCACCAGGCTGAACCGGGCTTCCCCCGCGCAGTACACCTCGCCCTTCGCCTGCCGGTCGTACCACTCGTTGTTCACGATGCCGGTGCCGCTCGGGCTGGCCCCGCTCAGCATCGCGGCGTGCCCCGGCCCGGTGGCGGTGACGGCGTACGGGTAGTGGCAGTGGGTGAACCACGCGCCGTCGTCTTGCAGGCGGCGGAAGCCGGCCGGCCCGAAGTGTTCCCGCCAGTCCGGCCGGGCGATCAGGTCGGCCCGCAGTTGGTCGAACACCACCAGCACCACCAGCCGCACTTCGGGGTTGGCCCGCGGGGGCGGCGGGGGTGCCGGCGGGCTGACGCCCAGGAGGACGGCCACGGTGGCGGCGGCGACGGCCAACCCCAGGGCGACGGCGGACGCGGGCAGGTAGCGGTCGAGCGGGTCGTCGGACATCGGGTGTGATCCAGGCGGGATTCCCGCAGTGTATGAACCGCCCACACCCCGACCGCGTGAAGAGTTGTTGAAGGCCACTCCCCGCGGCCGGTCAGACGACTACGACTTCTTCGGGCGGCGGCTCGCACCCGGCGGCGTCGGCGACGAACAGGCAGCCGGCGTTCGGGCAGCGGGCGAGTTGGTCGGCCGGCATGCCCTCCACCGCCGTGGTGAGGACCAGTTTCACCCCGTCGGGCCGGCGGACGAGCAGCGGGCACGTCACCCGCGGGCTGCCGGGCGTGTGCCACTCGTGCAGCACCTCCCCGGTGCTGAGGCGGTAGCGGACGGCGGTGCCGTGGGCGACGGGGTTCGGGTTGTAGAAGGCGATGACGACGGTGCCGTCGCCGGCGTCGCACATGCCGTCCGGGAAGTCGTCGCGGTGGCGGAGGTCGAGGGCGACGCCGGCGTCCTGAACGGAGCGGCCGGCGAGGTCGAAGCGGTAGCAGGTGACCACCTTCCGCGGGGTGTCGATGTCGTACAGCGTCCGCCCGCCGTCGGCGAACACCTTGCCGTTCGAGCAGGTCTGCCCGTCGGCCAGCACCGACACCCTGTTGTCACCCGGCGTGAGCAGGTACAGGTGGGCGATCGGGTCGGCGAAGCTGGTGTCCTTCGTGCCGAACACCACGGCCTGCTGGCCGGGCACCATCTCGGCGTCGTTGACGATCGTCCGCGGGTGGGTGTCGGGGATGGCGGCGAGCGGCGTCCACTCGCCGTACGCGGTGTCGAACAGGCCGACCACCTTGTCGCACCCGGTCAACACCACGCCGGGCCGGCTGGTGGGCAGGGCGAACCCCGGCCGGGCGGGGAGTTTGTACCGCCGGTGCCGGGTGCCGTCCCACGACAGCGTGTGCAGGTGGCCGACCGTGGCGTCGGCCCCGGCCTGAATGTTCACCCACGCCACGCCGTCGCCGAACGCTCTCGGGCCTTCGGGCAAGAACCGGTCGTCCGCGGTGGGCGGACGGAACCACACCGACGCTACAGTAGTCATGGCGATGCCAACAGGGGGTGACGCGATGCTCGCCGGCAAGCGGTGCCTGGTGACGGGCAGCAGTCAGGGGATCGGGCTGGCGGTGGCGGCCGCGTTCGCCCGCCACGGGGCGAGCGTGGTGCTCACCTCCGAGCGGCCGCTCGACGCCTGCCCGGACGTGGCCAATCTACTCGCCGCCCACCCGGACCGCACCTTTTACTTCCCGGCGAACGTGACCGTGGACGGGTCGGCCGAGCAACTGGTGGGCGAGACGTGGGGCGTCCTCGGCGGGGTGGACGTGCTGGTGAACAACGTCGGCACCTTCCGCGAGCCGCCGTTCCTGCACCTCGACCGCGACCACTTCGACGCCACCTTCCGGCTGAACGTGTGGTCGGCGATCGCCGTCACGCAGGCGGTGGTGCGGCGGGCGATCGCGGCCGGCCGCGGCGGGCGAATCCTCTTCTCCACCAGCCTGAACGCCACCCGGAGTGAACCGGGGCACACCCTCTACGACGCCAGCAAGGGGGCGATCAACGCCCTCACCCGCCAACTGGCGATCGAACTCGCCCCGCACGGGTTCACCACCGCGGCGGTGGCGCCGGGGTTGGTGGAAACGCCGCTGACCGACTTCGGGCTGAAGTCGTCGCCCGCCGAGCGCGAGCAGGTGATTCAGCAAATCCCGCTCCGCAAGATCGCCAGCGTGGACGACGTGGCCGGTTGGTTCGCGTTCCTGGCGAGTGATTCGGCGAGCTATGCGACCGGGATCGTGATCCCCGTTGACGGCGGCCTCGACGCCCAGCAGATGAGCCTGCGGCCGGTGACGGAGGCGGAGCGGAAGTGAGTACTGGAGCAAGGGGCGCAAGGGGCGCAAGAATCCAACACATACCCCCGTTGATCGTCTTGCCCGCACCGTCGATTTTCCGACACGCCGTCAGTGGCTGAACCGCGGCCCCAAACGCTCGCGGAAGATGGCCCGCACGTCGTCGGCGATGTCGATCCCGCCGCAATCCAGTTCGCACATTCGACTTAAGAACGGTGACTCGGCGAGTGGCCGCAACGCCTGCCCGCGGAGATGTGGGTTGTCGGACACGTCCAACCAGAGGAAGCGTTTCAGTCGCGGGGAGTTCGCCAGAATTCGCACCGTCGTCGGACTCAGGTTGCACCCACCGACTCCCAGCCCGAACAGCCGCCAGAACGGAGCGTTCACCACCACGTCCACCGCCGCATCGGTGATGCCGGTGTAGCTGAGCGTGAGCAACCGCAGGTTCGCCAGACTCGGCGATTCGGCCAGGGCCATCACCCCGCGGCTGGTGATCTGCTCGCCGTCGGCTCCGTCCTGGGTGAAATGGTTGTGGGCCAGGTGAAGGGTGCGCAGGTTCGTGAACCGCCCGGACTTCGCCAGCACCTCGCACGACTCGTCATCAAGGTAGTTCCGCGACAACGCCAGCCACGTCAGCGACCCGGCCCACGGCGAATCGGCCAGCATCCGCACGCCCTCGGTGCGGAGGTAGTTGTCGGCGAGGTCGAGCAGCCGCAACCCCGGCGGGCCGGCCGACAGGCAGAGCGGTTCGAGCGTGCTGGCGGGTATGGTGCCGCTGTGGGCCCGCAGTTCTGTCGCCTGATTCCAGAACGCCGACCGCGACAGCACCTCCATGTTCCGCCGGGCCGACCCGCACCCGTTCATCTCCAGTTTGGTGAGGTGTTCCAGCGACCGGGCGCTCAGCAACGGTTCCAGCGAGATGCCGGCGAGCGGCGTGCCGCTCACATCGAGCTTGTCGAGCCGCATGGCCGGGTGATACTGCTGGAAGGCGCGGTAGCCGTCTGGGGCGATCGGGTTGTCGGAGATGTCAAGGTGCTTCAGTGTGCCGGCAAACGGGGCGGCAAGGAGCGTGCGAAGGCCGTCGGAGGTGACACCTGTGTTGAAGGCTGTGAACTCGCCGAGCGGAGATTCGCCGAACGTGGTCAGGAAGTCAGTGACCGGAAGTGCGTCGCCCGAGTCAGGTTCGACTCGAACGCCGTGACTGTCGTTTCCCAGTCTCAAGCATCGAAGGTGCTGCGTTCGTGGTGAGGCGTTGAAGATCTCGCCGACAGCATCAACGCCCACGTTGTTTGTGAAGTCTACCTCCACGAGTCGGTCAAGGTCCGCACGCTGGAGGAAACTGCGAAGTTCAATCGGGTGAATGTCGAGTCGGCTGAGGCCAAGAGCCGACACGCGGCGAGTCCATTCGTTGATAACCCAGAAAGTAAGCGTGTTCTCGTTGTATGCCGGTGGCGAAGAGTACGAACACCGCACGCGGGAGAAGGGGTGCGCATCCACAAATGACTTGGACAGGGTTTGGAACCGCTGGACCGTGTTTGCGATCTCGTCAACAAACCCTCGTCGCCACTCCCACTCTTGCATTCGCCCCGCTTCATCACCCAGCCACCCCGGTTCGTGTTCGCTCAGCAGTTCGTGTTCGCGGTCTTCGAGTTGCCGGTAACGCGGGTCGTGGTCGGGCAGGTTCGCCAGCTCGATTTGCGTGCGGATGAACTCGGCACGGGCGGGGTCGCCGTTCTCCTCCAGCCAGTCGGCGTACACCAACCGCGGTAGGTCGTCGTCCGGGTCGGCGAGGACGGCTTTGAGAAGTGCGTCGGACATGGGAGCATTTTAGGCGAACCCGGCTCGCCAGGGCCGCGGGTGGCGCGACCAGCCGCGAGAGAAAAGACCACGTACCTCGGCTGGGAGCGCGGGCGTCCCGCCCGCCCACGTCAACACCCTCGGTGATCGTGGCGGGCGGTTTGTCCGCGTCGTCCTCGCGGGGACACCGTGGGCGGGCGGGACGCCCGCGCTCCCAGCCGAAGTCCGTGACGTTTCGCAAGAGCGCCTAACGCACCCAGGCGGCTCACGCCGCCGGTTCACCCGACTTCATGCCACCATCTTCACGCTCTGCCGCACATACGCCGAGCACACGTCCATCACCCGCCGCTGCTGCTGCTCCGTAATCTCCGGGAACATCGGCAGGGCCAGCACCGCCTTCGCCGCCGCCTCGCTGTGCGGGAAGCTGCCTTCGCCGAAGCCCAGGTGCTTCACGCACTCCTGCTGGTGCAAGCTGAGCGGGTAGTAGATCTCGCAGCCCACGCCCTCTTTCTTCAGGTGGGCGACGAGCGCGTCGCGGTCCTTCGGGGCCACCCGGATGACGTACTGGTTGAACGAGTGCCGGCCGTAGGGCTTCACCACCGGGCGGTGGAACACGCCGTGCAGCCGATACTCCTCGATCAGTGCGTCGTACCGTTTGGCCGCCGCCATCCGCCCTTCCACCCACGCCTCGGTGTGCGGCAGCTTCACCCGCAGAATCGCCGCGTGGATGGCATCGATGCGGGCGTTCCACCCGACGTACTTGTGGAAGTACTTCACCTCGCTGCCGTGGTTCCGCAGGGCCACCATCTTCTTGTACACCGCCTCGTCGCTGGTCGTCACCGCCCCGGCGTCGCCCAGCGTGCCGACGTTCTTGCTCGGGTAGAAGCTGAAGCAGCTCACCACGCCGAGGTTGCCGCACATGCGGCCCTCGTAGCTCGCCCCGTGGGATTGTGCCGCGTCCTCGATGACGTGCAGCCCGAACTGCCCGGCCAGTTGCTCGATCGGCTCCATGTCGGCGCACTGGCCGAACAGGTGGACCGGCATGATCGCCTTCGTCTTCCGCGTGATCTTCTTCTCCACCTCGTCCGGGTCGATGTTGAACGTGAGCGGGTCGATGTCGGCGAACACCGGGGTCGCCCCCACCCGCAAGATGCTGCCCAGGGTGGCGAAGAAGGTGAACGGCGGGAGGATCACTTCATCCCCCGGCCCGATGTCCAGCCCGTGCAGCGCGAGGAGCAGGGCGTCGGTGCCACTGCCACACCCGAGGCCGAACTTCGCCCCGCAGTAGTCGGCCAACTCCCGCTCGAACGCCGACACCTCCGGCCCGAGGATGGCTTGCCCACTCCCCAGCACCCGCAGCACGGCCGCGTCGATCTCCGGCTGGAGCCGCTTGTACTGGCCGAGGATGTCACAGAGCGGGACGGTGGCGGGTGCGGTCATCGGCGCAATCTCGAACGGGATGCGGAACCGGCGCTAGATACGGTGTTCCGACCGGGCCGTCAAGGCGGGGTGTGTTCGGTTCGCCGCGAACGGAGGCGAGCGCGGCCTACCCGACGCGCTCGCCTCCGTCTCGCGGCGAACCGTAACTTAACCCCATGCCCCTGTCCCCGCTGCCGATTGATGTCGTCCTGCCCGAACTGGTGGCCCGACTGCGCTCCGCCGGGGCGGTCGTCCTGCGTGCCCCCACCGGCGCCGGGAAGACCACCCGCGTGCCGCCGGCCGTTCTGAATGCGTTTCCGGACCGAGCGGGGCGTATCGTCATGCTCGAACCGCGGCGTGTGGCCGCCCGCGCCGCCGCCCGACGCATGGCCTCCGAACACGGCTCGGAGTTGGGCCGCACGTTCGGCTATCACGTCCGGTTCGACCGCAAGGCCGGCCGCGACACCCGCGTGGTGGTGATGACGCCGGGCATCCTGCTGCGGGAACTGCACGCCGACCCGTTCCTCGAAGGCGTGTCGTGCGTGCTGTTCGACGAGTTCCACGAGCGGGGGATCGACGCCGACCTCGCGCTCGCCCTGGTGCGGCTGGTCCGCCAGACGGTCCGCCCCGACCTGCAAGCGGTGGTGATGTCGGCCACGCTGGACGCGGGACCGATCGCGGCGTACCTGGGGGACGCGCCGGTCGTCACCAGTGAGGGGCGGGGTTTCCCCGTGGACGTCCGCTACCGCCCGCGGCCATCGGACGTGCGTGCGCCCGACGCGGTGGCCGCCGCCGTGCGAGAGGTGCTGGCCGAAACGCCGGGGGGGGTGCTGGCCTTCCTGCCGGGGCTGGGCGAAATCCGCCGCACCGCGAACCTGCTCGCCGACCTGGAAAACCAGGGCGTTGAGGTGCTCATGCTGCACGGCGACCTGCCGCCGGAGCAGCAAGACCGGGCGCTGCGGAAGCTCGACCGCCGCAAGGTGGTGCTGGCCACGAACGTGGCCGAGACGAGCGTGACGGTGGACGGGGTGACAGCGGTGGTCGATTCCGGGCTGGCCCGGCAGTTGGAGTTCGACGCGGGCGTCGGCATGGACCGGTTGCGGCTGGCGAACATCTCACGGGCGTCCGCCGACCAGCGGGCCGGGCGGGCCGGGCGGACGCAACCGGGCGTGTGCGTTCGGCTGTGGGACGAACACGGCCACCGGGCGCGGGCCGAGCACACCGAGCCGGAAATCCGCCGGGTGGACGTGTGCGGGGCGGTGTTGCACCTGCTCGACGCCGGCGAAGACCCGTCCGCGTTCGGCTGGTTCGACCCGCCGAGGCCCGAAGCGGTGCGGCACGCGCTGGAACTGCTGCGGCTGCTCGGGGCTGTAGCCGGGGTCTGTGACCCCGGACCGGCCTCACAGAGGCCGGCTACAGTGTTGTCACCACTCGGCAAGCGGTTGGCCGAGTTGCCGGTTCACCCGCGGGTCGGGCGGATGCTGCTCGAAGGGGCGGCGCTGGGTGTGGCCGACCGTGCCGCCGTCGCCGCCGCCATCCTCTCGGACCGCGACCCGTTCCTCCGGGAGGACGGCCCGCCGCAGTTCCACCCCCGCCGCGAGACGACCGAGTCCGACGTGCTCGATCGGGTGGATGCGGTCGAAGAGTTCGACCACACCGGCCGCACGCGATTCGCGGTCGGCGAGTTGCACCCCGGAGGGGCGAGGCAGGTGCTGGACGTGGCGCGGCAGCTAACCCGTCTGGTCCCCCTCTCCCCTGGGGGAGAGGGGGACCAGTTGCTCCGCGCCCTGTTCGCCGCGTACCCGGACCGGCTCGCCCGCCGGCGCTCCCCGAACGACCGCCGTGCCCGCATGGTCGGCGGGCGTGGGGTGAAGCTGGCCCCGCAGTCGGGCGTACTCGAACCCGAGTTGTTCGTGTGCGTGGACGTGGACGCCGGCGGGGTCGAGTCGGTGGTGCGGTTGGCGTCCGGGGTGAAGCGCGAGTGGCTACCGGCCGACCAACTCGTCAGCGAACACGTGGTCGTCTTCGACGACGAATCCGAAAAGCTGCTCGCCCGTAAACGGACGCGGTTCGCCGACCTGGTGCTGGACGACACCCAGGGCCACTTCGCAGACGAGACCCACGCCGCCGAGGTGCTGGCGTCGGCGTGCGTGCGGCTGTGGCCGAAGGCGATGCCTTCGGACGATTCGCCGGCCGGCCGCCTCCGGTTGCGGGTGCAGTGCCTGACGGGGTGGATGCCGGAGGTGGAGTTGCCCGACCTGAGCGACGCGGCACTTCAACAGATGCTTCCGGAGGTGTGCCGCGGGTTGCGGAGCGTGGCGGCGGTGCGGAGCGGCCCGTGGCTGGATCACCTCAAGGGGCGGTTCAGTCATCAGCAGATGCAACTGATCGACCGCGAGGCGCCGGAGCGGATCCAGGTGCCGACCGGGAGCCACGTCGCGCTCGAGTACCAGCCGGACCGCCCGCCGGTGCTGGCGGTTCGGATTCAGGAGGTGTTCGGGCTGACCGACACCCCGCGGGTGGGCGGCGGGCGGGTGAAGGTGCTCCTCCACCTGCTCGCCCCGAACTACCGCCCGCAGCAGGTGACGGACGATCTGGCCAGCTTCTGGGCGAACGGCTACCCGCTGGTGCGGAAGGAACTGCGGGCACGCTACCCGAAACACAGTTGGCCGGACGACCCCCTGACGGCGGTGGCGGTGCGGGGGCCGAAGAAGAAGGGTTAAGTGGTCTGCTCGCTCCGCGAGCGGTCGGTATGTACCCGCTCGCGCAGCGAGCAGACCACATGCTACTTCCAATCCCGGTTCAGGATGCCGGTCTCGAACTGGCTGCCGGTGTTCGGCCCGATGACCGTCGGCCGCTTGCCCGTGTTGTTCGACCCGAAGTTGATCTTCAGCACGTCGTTCTCGATCTCGTAGATCGCCAGGTACCACGTCTTGCCTTCGTCCTGGGACCAGTCCATGTGCTTGGGCGTCTGGGTCGGGTCGACCCGGTAGATGGCCTTGCACCCCACCTCCCGCGGGTTGCCGGTGCCGGCCTTCCCGTCCTCGCCGAACCACCAGCCGGTGTTGCCGCCGGGCGTACTCGCCCACAGGCCGACGATGTCGTTGGCCTTGGCCGCCGCCTCCTTCTTCAGGCTCTTCGGGATGGGGGCCGCCGCCAGGGGGGCGGCGAGCAACGCCAGGGCCGCCAGCAGACCGCACGCGCGCACCATGTGGCACCTCATTTGGAGTCGGTCACCCGCTTGAACGTGTAGACGCTGACGTTCGGCCCGCTCTTCAGGTCGACCGGCGGGGTGTCGTTGTTCGAGCCGAACGCCACCCGTAGGGTGTCGCCGTCCACCTGGCACACCCCGCGGCGGTGGTACCCGTTGCTCCGCACCTTGTACTCGAACGACCGCAACCCGCCCTCCCCCTTCGGCTCGCACACCAGCCCGCACGGCTCGTCCTTCGACGTGCCCTGCGTCTGAACCAGGGTCATGGTGTCGCCGGCCACCCGCCACAGGCAGAAGTCGCTTTTCGGCGCCGGGCTGACGTTCCCGTTCTGCTCCTGCGACTCCCACCGCCAGTCGCCGTCGACGGAGACGGCCTTCTTGACGAGCGCCTTCGGCACCGGGGCGGCGAGCAGCGGCGAGGCGAGGGCGAGCAGGGCGAGGAGCGGTCGCATCGGGCCGGCCTCCGGGTCACTTGGCGGGGGCGGCCCGCTTGAGGGTGTACGTCATGGCGCCGCTCGTCGGCTTGCACTCCGGCGGGCGGGGGCCGTTGTGGGTGTCGGCCAGGCAGATCTTGAACGTGTCGCCGTCCAGCTCGATCACCGCCGGGCGGACGCTGGGCCCGCTGCCGTCGGCGGACGTGATGGTGTAGACGAACGCGTCGGCCGCCCCGCCCTCGGGCCTGGTGATGGTGCGGGTGGCGTTCCCGACGAACCCGTCGGGAACCGCCTGCCGGGTGCTCGAGACGGTCAACCGTTCGCCCTCGATCGCCCAGCGGATGTCGTCCGTCAGTGGCATCCGGAACTCGCCCGAGTGCCACTCCACCACCTGCCATGTGCCGTCGAGGCCTGTGGCTTTCTTGACCAGCGCCTTCGGCACCGGGGCGGCCAGGAGTGGGAGTGCACAGGCGGCCAGCACGAGGAGCGTTCGCACGGGCACCTCCGGCTCATTTGGCGGGCGGCTTGCGGCGGAGTTCGGCGTAGAACACCCGCTCGCCGGGGGCGAATGCGGTCGGCCGGGGGTCGGTGGGGTCGTAGGCGTGGATGAGGTACAGCGTGTCGCCCTCCACCTTGTAACTGCCGAGGGCGGGCTTCGCGTCGGGCCTGGTCCGCCACTCCACCCCGTCCGCGTCGAACGTGTACCCGAGTGGCGTTTCGCCTCCGTTGTTGCTGTACACGGCGAACGACCCGCCGCCCGGTTCGAACCGATAGGCCACCCCCTCGGCGAACCCACCCGGCAGCCCCTTAATGTCGTACCGGACCAACTGCCACGTGCCGAACACTTCCGAGCCGTCCCACTGCTTCGTCAGGCTTTTCGGCACGGGGGCGGCGACGAGCGGGGCGGCGAGGGCGGCCGTCACGAGCAGCGTTCGCACGGGACCACCCTCCGGGGACCGCCTACTTCGTTTCCACCCGCTTGAAGATGTACACCATGTTCCCCTGGGCCGGGGTGCAGTCCTTCGGCCGCTCCCCGCCGGGGGTGCTCGTCCAACAGAACTTGAGGGTGTCGCCGTCCACTTCGGTGATGCCGGGCATGGTCCGCGGGGGGGTGACGCCGTTGTTGTAGGTGTACGTGTAGTCGAGGGCGTTGTCGGCCCCGCCCTCCGGCCGGACCAGCGAGTACGCGACGGTGGTCGCCGGCCGGATGGCCGCCCCGCCCCCCTTGTTGACCCGCTCGATCTGAAGCGTCTGCCCGTCGATCACCCAGCGGGTGGTGATGGCGCTGTTCACCTTCCGCCCGCTCGAGTGGTACTCGACCACCTCCCAGGTGCCGTCCAGGGTGGGCGGCGCCTTCTTGATCGACTTGGGCACCGGGGCGGCGACCGCGGCGGCGGCGGTGGCGACGACGGCGACGAGAGCGGCGAGTCGGGACATGGGGAGCACCGGGGAGGGGTTATTTCGGCGGGCTGGGGGCGACGGCGGCGGGGTCGTCGGCCTTCAGGCGAGTGAACACATAATAGTAAACGTTCTTGGCCGGGGCACAACCGGCGATCTCCGTGGCCGTGTCCACCCCGTAACAGAACCGCAGGGTGTCGCCGTCCGCCTCCACCATCGCCGGGTACGGGTTCGGGTTCGCCCCGCGGCCGTTCGAGAACTTGCGGACGTTCGGGGCGGCCGGGTCGGGGATGGTCAACTGCCAGAGGTTGCTCTCCGCCTTCGGCCCGACGTAGAACACCTCCCCCTCCAGCACCCACACCGGCGTCATCCCCTCGGCATTCCCCTTCTGCCCGTTCGACCAGAACTCGATCAGCCGCCAGGCGCCTTCGACCGACGCCGACTTCTTGAGCGACTTGGGCACGGGGGCGGCGGCCGCCAGGGGGGCGAGCAGGCCGAGCAGCAACAGGACGGCGGGGCGGGTCATCGCGGCACCTCGGGGCGGTGCCGTTCATGGTAACTCACCCGGCGGACCGGCGGAAACCGAAAAGCGGCCGCACGACCACCCGTGACCGGGGGTCGCGCCGCCGCGTGCGGGTTGGGCGGGATGCGATGGGACCTCACCCCCCTCGACTCCTCTCCGATCGGAGAGGGGGTCGGGGGGGAGGTCTTCGTGCCGGGGCACCTACTTCGTCCCGCCCGTCTGCTGGTACTCGGCCAGTTCGGCGAGCACCCGCTGGGCGGTCTCGTTCTGCGGGTCTTTCTGGACCGCGAGCTGCAACTGCTGCTGCCCTTCGGGCACCATGCCGGTGTCGATGAGCAGGCGGCCGAGGAAGGTGCGGGCCTCGCTCTCGTTCATCACCATGAGCAGGCTGTCGAACGACTCGTCCCACCGCTCGGCCCGCGCCAGCACGCTCCCGTACGCCTTGCGGAAGGTGCGGTTCTCGGGGTCGAGCGACAGGGCCAGTTCGCACGCCTTGCACGCCCCGGCCCAGTCCTCGAACCGCACCTGCGTCCGCACCAGGGCGAACGCCACCTCTTTATCCCGCGGGTGGTGTTTGAGCGCCTCGTTGTAGGCGGCGATGGCCCGCTCGCGGTCGCCGGCCCACGTGTACAGCTTGGCCAGTTTGAGAAGCCCCTCTTTGTTCTTCGGGTCTTTGCTCAGGGCGTGCTGCAGCCGCTGCCGCGACGCGTCGAGGATGCGGTCGCGGTCGGACCCGGTGCGGCTCTCGTCGAACGCCGCTTCCAGTTCCACGTCGGCGATGGCGATGTCCGTCTCGGGCTTGAACGGCTGGCCCTTCTTCCGCGGGTGGTGCGGGGCGGACGGGGCTTCCGTCGGGCGGAACTGGGACCCCTGCTTCTGCTGGAAGGCGGCCTGCAGGATGTTCGGCTTCTGCTGGTGGCCGACCGGCACCACCGGGGCCATGCCGTCCGCCGGCGGGGGGGTGTTGGTGTCGAACAGTTTGCACCCGACCGCCGGCAAGCTGACGGCCAACAGCCCGCCGGTCAGCCAGAGTCGCAGCCGCCCGTCCATGGGTCCGCTCCGATGTGTGTCCGCCGCCGGCCGGGTGCCGCCGACTTCACCACTCAAGTGAACTCGGCGATGAAGCTGCCGGCGGCCTCGGCCATCAGGTCTTTCGTAAGATGCACAGGTTGCCGTCTGTATCGACAAATGGACTGGACCGTTTCCAACAAATCCCGGCAGTCGGACGCCCGCGGCACGCGACCGCGGTTGTAGTACCGCTCGTACAGGTAGTCGACCGCCTCGGCGTTGAAGTTCATGTCCAGCCGCTTGCACACCGACGCGAAGATCTTCTCGTACACGTCCCGCTGCGGGGCCAGGATGCTCACCTTGTGCCGGATCCGCCGCAGGAAGGCGTCGTCCACCAGCGCCTTCGGGTCCAGGTTGGTGCTGAAGATGATGAGCTGCTCGAACGGCACCTGGAACTTCTTGCCGGTGGCCACGGTGAGGAAGTCGTGCCGGTCTTCGAGGGGCAGAATCCAGCGGTTCAGCAGGTCCTTCGGCGACACGATCTGGCGGCCGAAGTCGTCGATCAGGAACACCCCGCCGTTCGCCTTGAAGTGGATCGGCGCCTGGTAGAAGTTGGCCTCGCGGTTGAACCGCAGGTCGAGCATGTCGAGGGTCAGTTCGCCGCCCACCACGATCACCGGGCGGCGGATCTTCACCCACCGCTCGTCCGTCGCCCCGTCGCTCAGCAGCCGGCGGACGGTCGCGTCCGAGTCCTCCCCGAACTCGCTCGGGGCGTCGTCCACCGTGTGCAACGACGGGTCGAACATGGTGATGATGTTGCCGTCGGCCACGAACGCGTGCGGGATGTAGATGCTCCCGCCGGCCGAGTTCATGTACTCGCCGATGCTGCGGGCGATGGCCGTCTTGCCGTTGCCCGGCGGGCCGTAGATGAACACGCTGCGGCCAGAAATGATGGCCGGGCCGATGGCGTTGAACAGGTCCTCGCGGATGACCAGGTGGCGGAACGGCGCCTTCAGCACCTCCGGGTAGCAGTTCAGCCCCGTCACCGTCTGGCGGTAGCACTGCTCGACGTAGTCTTCGAGCGGCACCGGGGCCGGGCCGACGTACGCGCACTGCTTGACCAGGTCGGTGCCGCGGTTGCGGCCCATGTCGGTGAGCGAGTAGCGGTAGCTCACCTCGCCCACCAGGTCGCCGCCGTCCACCTGGATGCACTTCTCCGACTTCAGGAACTGCAACGGCTCGCGGATGATCTTGAACGGCAGGCAGAGGAACTTGGCCAGGTCGCGGCCGACTTGCGGCCCGCGGAAGTAGATGGTCCGCAGGATCAGGTCGGCGACGAACGACGCCGACAGCCCGGCCTCCTTGAGCGTCTCAGGGGTGGCCGGGGCTTCGGGGGCCGGGTTGGCGTCCCAGTCGGCCATCACCGGGCGTGCGAGCGGGGGCATGGGTGCGGTCTCACGGGGCGGGCGGGAAAGTGTAGGACACGCCGTCCGGGCGAGCGGCCCGCGTGAGCGGGCTGTTGTGCAACTGGGGGAAACAGCGGCCTCACGGCCGCCGCTCGCCAGATCGGGTCACTTCTTCCACTTGCCGGTGAACACGATGATGGCGATGCACACCGCCCCGACCCCCAGCGCCACCAGGACCACGCTCTCGGTGTTGGCGAACAGGCCGGTCCAGTATTTGACGAACCCGTCCGAGTAGCCGGACCCTTCGGCGAACATGACAGTCCTCCCGGTGCGAGTCGTGGGGTGCGAACGGCGAACGCCGCCCCGGCCGCGAGCGGGCGCTCGCGGCCGGGGCGGTCGGCGGTGACGTCACCTGTCGGACGGGCGGGTTACCGCAGCCCGCCGGGGCCGGTGCCCATACCGCCGCCGGGGGTGCCCGGCCCGCTGCCGCCCGGCTGCGGGGTGCCGCCGGCCGTCGGGGCGACGCCGACCGTGTTGCTCGCCACCCCGCCGCCCGAGCCGAGGACGTTGCCGCCACCCACCGACCCGGAGATGCCGCTCTTGTACTGCCCCTGCAGCCCGCGGACGGCCGACGCCGGGCCGGTCGAGTTGGTCGTCGGGTCCGGGTTGTCGATCACCTGCACGTTGAACCCGGTGCCGCGACCGGACGGGCGGGCGCTCAGGTAGGCGAGGACCGCCGCGGACCGCTTGGTGTCCAGTTCGGCGCGAGCGGCCGCCGACTTGTCCGGCGATTTCGACTCGTACACCACGTCGTTGGCCGTCTGCAGCCAGACGACCGGGTTCGGGGAGGGCATCCTGCGGGCGAGCTGGTCCAGCTTGTCCCGCCCGACCCCGTTCAGCGCGTCCGTGCCGTTGTCGAAGTGGGCGTTCAGGATGACGTCGTTCACCACCGCCGCGTTGTTCTGCTGCACCTCGAACGGGTGCAGGACCGCCTGCCGGGCGAGCGCGCTGTTCCGCTCCGGCCAGCTGTTGTTGTTGTTCACGTTCTGGAAGCTTTCCTGCAATCCGGGGCCGGAGCACCCGACCGCTCCCAACACCCCGGCGGCCAGGGCCGCCACGAACGCTTTCCGGGTCTTCCCAGTCATCGTGCCTTTCCTCCGTGAAGGGACCGGGGGCATCCTGCCCCCTCTCTCCGGGCATCACCTCTTTCGGCATTACCCCATCTTGCTCAACAGGTTCTTCTGGATCTGAATGGCGGCCGGCCCGACCAGCACCACGAAAATCGCGGGGAAGATGAACAGAACGAGCGGGAAAATCAGCTTCACCGCCGTCTTCGCCGCCTCCTCCTCCGCCTTCTGCCGGCGGCGGACCCGCATGCTGTCCGATTGCACCCGCAGGGCTTGCGCGATGCTCGCCCCGAACCGGTCGGCCTGGATCAGGATGGCCGCCAGGCTCTTCACGTCGTCCACCCCGGTCCGCACCCCCAGGTCGTGCAGCACCTCCCGCCGCGGCCGGCCCATCTGCAGTTGCAGGTTGGCCAGGGCCAGTTCCTCGCACATCACCTTCGCGTGGTCCTTCATCTCGTCCGTCACCTTCCGCATGGCCGCGTCCAGACCCAGCCCGGACTCGACGCACACCACCAGCAGGTCGAGGGCGTCCGGCAGGGTGAAGAAGATCTGCTGCTTGCGGTCGTTGATGAGCAGCCACAGGCCGATCTGCGGCAGGTAGAAGCCGGCGCAGGTGGCCAGCCCGATCTTCCACAGGGCGTCCAGGGTGAACCCCCAGACGGCCAGGCAGACGACGGCCGCCGGGATGGCGATCCCGCCCAGGCAGACCAGCCGCAGCCCGAGGTAGAAGGTGGGGGCGCTCTCGCTGCGGAAGCCGGCGTTCGCCAGCTTCACCCGCAGGCCGTTCTTCTCCAGTTCCGACTTCGGCTGCATGGACACGCCCAGCTTGCTGAACGCGTCCTTCAGGCCGGCGAACTTCTGCTTCGACTCGGCCTGCGCCAGTTCCAACTCCATGAGCGACTTCGGCCGGCCGATGCGGTCCAGGCGGTCCTCGGCGTTGCTGTTCCGCTTGCTCAGGAACGACAGCACCCAGAACACCCCGCACACGATGGCGACGAACACCAAGATGGGCAGCAGCGTCTCGGACGAGATGAACGCGAACGGGGTCACGGGTGCGTCTCCGGGGAGCGATCAGCCGACAGCGATCAGCCGTCAGCCATGCCTTTTGTCGGTGGCCCGCCCGGTCCGGGGCGGGGGTTGTACGGGGTGGCGAAGTTCTGTTGCTGGCTGACCGCCGACTGCCGACCGCTACACTTTGATGTCCACGATCTTCTTGATGCAGAAGGTGCCGATCAGCATGGAGATGATCGCCCCGACGGACATCATCTGGCCCATCGGGTCCTTCCACAGCAGCTCGATGTAGTCCGGCTTCATCCACAGCATGAGGATGAACAGGCCGATCGGCAGGGCGATGAGCACGATGCCGGACAGCCGCCCTTCGGCCGTCAGCGCCTTCACCTGCCCGAGGATCTTGATCCGCTCGCGGATGACGTGCCCGATGCGGTCCAGGATCTCGGCCAGGTCGCCCCCGGTCTGCCGCTGGATGATGACGCTGGTGGCGAAGAACTTCAGGTCCAGGTTGGGCACCCGGTCGCACAGGCTCTTGAGCGCCTCGTCCATGGTGATGCCCAGGTTCTGCTCCTCGTACACCCGGCCGAACTCCTTGGCGATCGGGGCGGGCATCTCCTCGGCCACCACGTGCAGGCCGGCGGACAGCGAGTGCCCGGCGCGGAGGGCGCGGGCGACCAGTTCCATCGCCTCGGGCAGTTGCTGGGCGAACGTGTTCAGCCGCTTGTTCCGCTTCATCAGCAGCCACATGAACGGGGCGCTGAAGGCGGCCAGGGCGACCACCGGGGCGACGTACAGGTTGACCATCAGGCCGACCGCCACCCCGGTGACGGCGGCCGCCAGCACGCCCACCCCGAACAGGGTGCTCGGCTTGAAGTTGGCGTCCGCCTGCTCGATCATCTTGTTCAGGTTGAAGAAGCTGGGCGTCAGCTTGTCCAGCAGCGTCTTCTTGTCCACCTCTTGCAGCGCCTGCTTGAGCAGGATGTCGGCCGACGAGTCCTTGCGGGTGTTCCGCCCGACCAGGGCGTCCAGCCGCTCGGCCGCACGGGCGTTCCCCCGCCCGGTGAGGGCGAACGCGGCCGCCAGGATGGCGGCGACGACCAGCGCGCCGACGACGAGGGAGAGAAACAGGGGGTCCATGGTGCGAATCCCGGGGTGTCTTCTGGAGCCGGCCCCTGTGAGGCCGGGCGGTTCCCCGGCCTCACAGAGGCCGGCAATGTCGGTTGCTCAGTCGCGGGCCAGCACACGCTCGGTGAACATGTTGCTCGGCAGCTTGATCCCCTTCTGCTCCAGCCGCTGGACGAACGTCGGCCGCACGCCGGTGGCCTCGAACTGGCCGAACGCGCGGCCGTTCTGGTCCACCCCCAACTGCTTGAACCGGAAGATCTCCTGCATGATGATGATGTCCTGCTCCATGTTCATC
>CAYMHO010000108.1:0-20219 GCA_964390195.1 uncultured Fimbriiglobus sp.
CATGCCCGCCACCCTCGCCGGCCGGCTCGCCGTGTACGCCGCCGGCCTCACCTTCGACAAGCTGACCAAAGAGGCCGTCCACGAGACGAAGCGGCGGTTCATCGACTCGTTCGCCACGGCCGTCGGGGCGATGCCGTCCGACGCCTACGCGATTGCCAAGAAGTGTGCCGGTCGGGTGAGCGGCAACCCCGGGGCGAGCATCCTCGGCGGGGGGACGAGTTCGCCCGACTTGGCAACGTTCGAGAACGGGTTGCTGATTCGCTACCTCGACTTCAACGACACCTACCTGAGCAAAGAGCCGGCCCACCCGAGCGACAACCTGGCGGCGGTGCTGGCGGTCGGCGAGGCGGTGAAGGCCGGCGGGAAGGATCTGATCACCGCGGCCGTGCTGGCCTACGAGATCCAGTGCCGGTTCTGCGACGCGGCCAGTTTGCGGAAGCACGGCGTCGATCACGTCACCTACGGGGCCATCTCGTCGGCGGTGGCGAGTGCCAAGCTGATGAAACTGGACGTGACGAAGACGACGCACACGGTGGGCATCGCCGGGGTGTGCAACACCGCCCTTCGGCAGACTCGGTCGGGTGAACTGAGCATGTGGAAGGGGTGCGCGTTCGCCAACGCCGCGAGGAACGGCGTGTTCGCCGCCACACTCGCGGCGGACGGCATGACCGGCCCGGCGCCGATCTTCGAGGGCGACCTGGGGTTCTTCAACCTGGTGGCCCGCGAGCACTTCACCCCCGCCCCGTTCGGCGCCGAGGAGGGCAACGCCGACGGGTTCATGATCAACAAGACGTACATCAAGTTCTGGCCGGCCGAGTACCACAGCCAGAGCGCCATCGACGCCGCGCTGCAACTGCGGGCGGAGTTGAAGGGCGACGTGAGCCAGGTGGAGAAGATCGACATCCACACGTTCGAGGCCAGTTACAACATCATCGGCAAGTACCCACAGGCGTGGGCGCCGCAGACCCGTGAGACGGCTGACCACAGCCTGCCGTACTGCACGGCGGCCGCCCTCTACGACGGCGACGTGTACCTGGAGACGTTCGACGAGGGGCACTTCACCGACCCCGGGCGGGTGGCGTTCACCGGCAAGGTGAAGGTCCACTGGGACAAGACCGTCGACCCCCGCTACCCGGACGGCATCCCGAACCGCATCACCGTCACGCTCACCGACGGTACGGTGCTGGCGAAGGAGGTGGAATTCCCCCGCGGGCACGCCGGCAACCCGATGACCGACGCCGAGGTGGAGGCGAAGTTCCGCCGGGCGGTGGAGCCGAAGTACGGCAAGGCGAAGGCCGACGCCATCCTGGCGAAGTGCTGGGAGTTCGAGAAGTTGACGAGCGTGACCGACCTGGTGCAGATGTTCGACTGAGGCACAACGAGCCGCGACCGCGAGGGAGCGGGGGTTGAATCACCCGCTCCCTCGCGGTCGCGGCTCGTTTTCCCGTTCGGCCCAGTAGTACTGCTTGTGCCCGCGGGCGGTGAACTCGGCCACCACCCGCTCCGCTTCCTCCCTCGTCAGGTGCTCCCGCACCAGGAACGAGTTGCCGGCGTCGTCGGTGCGGTACACCGCCCACAACTCGGGGCGGTCGGACGAATCGTTCATCCTCCCACCTCGGGTCAGAAGTCCCCCACCACCTCGCCGGCGGCTCGCGTGCACAGGGCCGCGAACGTAGCGATCGGGATGCTGTCCCGCACGAACTGCACGTGCCCGTCGGCGAACAGGGCGTTCATCCCGCCGGTGTGGAAACTGAACGGCTCGTTGTCGTTGCGGGCGTTCATCACCCGGTTGCAGTTCAGCCCGCACCCTTCGAGCGACCCGTCCGCCGCCGCCCCGTCGAAACTGAACGGCCCCTCGTTGTCCACCCACCCGATGCCCTGGTCGTTGGTGAGGGCCGGTTGGGCGGCGCGACCGCGGTACACCAGCGGGCGGGCCGCCGCTTCCACCACCATGATCGTGCTGGACGTGCCGTCACTCACGCTCAGCATGGTGTTCTGCGAGTTGCGGTGCATGACCGAGAAGCGGTTGTTGGCGTCGTAAATGGCGACCGGCAGGTGCGGGTTGATGGCCCCGTGTTGCACGCCCTGGACGGCCTCATAGTCCGTCGGGGCGACCGGTTGGGCGAAGGTGAGCGCCGGCCGGCCGGGGGCCGGACTCGGCTTGGCCACCGCCGACGTGACGCTCGCCCGCCCCGGCGTGCTCGGGCACTGGTACAGTTTCACCTGGGTGGACGCGGCCGGCAAGTTCACCGGCTCCCACCAGTGGAAGTTCAGGTCGAACACCCGCCGCAGGTTGTCCTGTTCCACATACGGCAGGATGACCGTCCGCCACGAGTGCCACTTGCCGGACGGGTTGCCGGCCCCGACGGTCGTCCACCCGGAGGCGGGGAAGAACTGGTACGCGTCGTGGTAGCCGTGCAGGGCTAGCCCCTGCTGCTTCAGGTTGTTCTGGCACTGAAGCCGGGCGGCGGCCTCGCGGACCTTCTGCACGGCCGGCAGCAGGAGGCCGATCAGAATGGCGATGATCGCGATGACGACGAGCAACTCGATCAGCGTGAACCCCGATCGGGGGCTTGAACAATCGCAGCGCATGGTGACACTGATGGCGGAAGGTGTGAACGACACGAGAGGGTTGTTAACACTACTGCCCGGCCCCGGAAGCGTCACCGCCTTGCCGGATTGTCCGTCCGCCCGCCAGCGGGTCATTTGCCCTTCGGGTCGGCCTTCTTGGTCATCACCAGTTCCATCACCACCCGCTCCTTCCCGCCCTCGCCGGCGCCGTACTGCGTGTGAACGATCTTCTCCCCGTCGAGCTTCGTCACCGTCCACGACGCCCGCGCCGGCTCCCCGCCGAGCGCGGCCGCGTGCAGCACGATCTGCTTGCCGTCGAACTCGTCCTTGCCCTGGCGGAACGACATGCGGGTGGACCGCGAGTCGATCCACGTGCTGGTGAACTTCTTCGTCTCGGCGTCGAACCCGATCGTTCCGGTACCGGTCGTCTTCTCCCCGTCCTTCTCGAACGTGAACTCGGACTTCAGGAACCGCCCGCCGTGTGTCAACTCTTGCACGCACGTGCCGGACTGCGTCACCGGGTCGCCGGTCCGCGGGTGGAAGGACTTCTTTACCTCCCACGTGCCGACGAACTTGGCCAGAAACTGTTGCCCCTCGCCGGGGGCGGACTTCGGCTCGACGCTCGACTGCGGGTCCTTCTTCTCGGGCGGCGGGGGTTGGGCGATTGCGACGGCGGCGGCGATCGCCGCGAGGGCGGCGAGCAGGCGGAGGCGGGGCATGGGTGCGTCTCGTTCGGGGGGTGGTGTCGGCGGCGGGGTCAGTTGCTGTCCAGACCGATCACCTCGCCGCCGCCGCGGGTGGCGGCGGCCCGCCAGGCCAGTTGGGAGATGCTGTTCGCCACCGTCCGCACCGACCCGTCCATGCGGAGCACGTTCACCACCCCGGAGTGGTAGCTGCGGCTGGTGACCGCGTCGTAGGAGATGCGGGTGGCCGACGACCCCTCGCGGCTGGTCAGTTGGTCGATGTCGTAGTCGACGCCGCTCACGTTCAGGATGGTGCGGGTGTTCGGCGGCAGGACGAACGTCACCCCCGTGTGGAACGTCTGGGCCTCGGTCCAACTCGTGTGCCCGCTGGGGATCGAGGCGGTGTTCAGGGTGCCGCCGAGGGCGAGCACGTCGGTCGGGGTGGTCGGCGGCGGGGTGCCGGCCGGCAGGCTGGTGTTCGACACGCGGTTGAACGTGTACGCCTTCGTCTCGGCGAACGCGACGGTGTTGCTCAGCCCGTCGGAGTACGCCCCGTGGGTGGTGCCCCCGTTCGGCGTGCTGGTGTACGGCAGCGCCCCGTCCCCGCCCTGCCCGGTGTTCGGGTCCCACACCATCCAGGTGCCGACGTTCACCCCGTACGTGTTCGGCCAGCGGTTGATCGCCCCCGGCCCGGTGGTGCTGGTCGCCTCCTTCATCTTGTCGTTCACCTCGCTCGGGCAGACGTAGATGGCGATCCGTTGGCGGGTGACGACGTCCTGGGTGTTGGCCGCGGCCGCGAAGTTCACCTGCTGGTACGTGTTGGCCTGCTCGATGTACGGGAGCAGTTGGGCGTGGATGGCCCACGAGTCGCTGGCGGTGGCGGCGGTCGGGTAGATCCCGGCGGGCGGGAAGCGGTTGAAACTGCCCTCGTAGTTGTGGAGGGCGATGCCGATCTGCTTCAGGTTGTTCTGGCACTTCAACCGGGCGGCGGCCTCACGGACCTTTTGCACGGCGGGCAGGAGTAGGCCGATCAAGATGGCGATGATGGCGATGACGACGAGCAACTCGATCAACGTGAACCCGGACCGGCGACGCATGGTGAATCTCGGTGGTGCGGGGAGGTTGGGAGGTTGTACTACCCAGGCCATCCCGTCACCACCTCCGCCGCCGCCACTCACCGGGCTTTAATGGCTCGGCCGGCAGGTCTGCCTTCGGCCGGCGGGCGAACGGGCGGAAGGCCGCGTTCAGCACTCCCAGCAGCGGGGCGAGCAACCACCCCCAGAAGTCGATCAGGAACGTGAGGCACCAGCCGATCATCAGGCCGACGATGGCCCCGATGTAGAACGCCGCCAGCCTGGCCACCGCACGGAATCCGAACAGCCGATGGCCCCCGAACACCAACACCAGCCCGATGACCGCAGCCAGTACCCCGCCGCCTACTCCCCACAGGAAGAGCGCACCCTCGCCGGTTCCAGGGGCCGAAAACCCGCCGACCACGATGCCCACGCACGCCAATGGGATGACAGTAAACGTGGCGATGGTGCCAACCGCCTTCTTCTCGGTCGGCAGGCCGTTCATCGCGTCGTTTAGGTGCGGAATCGCTTCGATCATGGGGTGCCCGCCCGCGAACCACCAAGGTTACGCCCGGCGGGGTCGGGAACTTGCACCGTCAACCGCTCCGGTACGCTTCCCAAATCGCGTGCAGCGCCGCCGCCGCCTTCAGCGGCAGTTTCACCGTCACGAACTCGCTCACCTCCGACTCGCCGGGGTTGATCTCCACGCTCGCCTTGCGGCGGTGGTGGGCGTCCAGCACCGGCCCGGCGATGTACGGGAACACGCTGGTGGTGCCGACCGAAAACACCACGTCGAACCCGGCCCGCATCTCCCGCTGGAGGGTGCCCACGGCGTCCATCGGCAGCGACTCGCCGAACAGCACCACGTCCGGCCGAAGCACCGCGGCACACTTCTCGCACTTCGGCGGCAGTTCCATCGCGGTGTAGTCGCCGGCCTGGCAGCGGTGGTCGCACGCGGTGCAGCGGAGGTTGTGCAGGTCGCCGTGAATGTCGATGACGTTCTTCGATCCCGCCATGCGGTGGAAGCCGTCCACGTTCTGGGTCAGCACCCACACGCGGGGGAAGTACTTCTCCATCTCGGCCATCACCTGGTGCCCGCGGTTGGGCGTCTTGCCGCGGCCGGCCTTGCCGATCTCGGCCAGGTACTTCCAGGTGCGGGCCGGGTCGGCGCGGAACTGCCGGCCGGACAGCAGTTCTTCGATGGGCAACCCGGACTCGGCGTCGGCGTCGTTGTACAGCCCGCCGATGCCGCGGTAGGTGGGCAACCCGCTGTCGGCGGACAACCCGGCCCCGGTGATGAACAGGACGGATTTGGCGTCGCGGAGCAGGTTCACCACATCGTTGATGCGACGGGCGATGTCGGTGGGGAAAGTGGCCATGGGCACTTACCCTTGCGGCGCGTCGAATTGCGAGAAAAAGCTCGTATCGACGTCGAGAAGAGTTCTCGGAATCAGCCCCAGTCTCAGGTTTTCACAAAGCGTTACGAGTTGGTCTCCATCGATCAGTTCGACCATTGGTGCTCCGTCTCGTGTCGCCTCTGTGATAGCGTCCGCCGTGAATGTGCTTGTGGTCAGGATTATCCCGTGATCACTCCGGCCGTGCATCGCACCGTGGAGATTCCGCACTTCCGGAGAACCTACCCTCTTGGTGTCGTAGCGCTTGCACTGGAAGACTACCCTGTAAGACACGAACGGATTCGAGTTGATCCTGAGAATTCCGATTCCGTCGATTCCCCCGTCCCCTGAACGACCTGTTACCCGCACCTCAGCGAAACCAGAAGCTCGCAAAAGACTTTCACAGAACCGCTCAAAGCCAGCAGGTGAGAGGCGCAGAATTGCTGCTAACAGTCTTGGCCTGTGCGCGATGTCGCTCGCGGCACCATCATCCTCCGGATCACTTTCAGGGTCGTCCGGTACGCCCGCCGGATTATTCGCCTTTCGCACTTGAGCAAGTAGGTTGGCAATCTCATCTTCAGACAAGTCACGCGGAACCTGTCCCTTCTCCGTTAGCGCCCACACACCAAATGTGGGTTTATCGCCGGAAGCAGGCTTCTCGACGTAACCACTCATGTTGAGATAACGGAGTGCCTTCGTGAGCTTATTCTCGAAAGCCGAAACTCCACTTCGCAGTTTAACATCGAGTTCAGGCGAACCTTCAAGACCCAAATCCTGGATGACTGCAGTGATGATCTCCTTCCGCCGTTCTGACCCGCCAAGACGCCGCAGCGCGTTGAGGATCGGGTTGATGTACGGGGCGATCTTGTCGGCCACGGTTCAGCCTCCTTCCTTCGTGTCAGTAGGTTGATCGCCTTTCGCCTTCTCTTCCTCATCCCACTTCCGCTCGAACTCTTCGATCACCTCCCGCCACGTCTGCTTCGCCGGCGGGCCGTAAATGGCGTCTCGCCACTCCGGGGGAAGCGAAGCATACGGCGGGCGATACCGCTCCGGTCGTTCTGGGTCGAACATGACGTGAACCTCCAAATGTGCCGGTCACATCATACCAGAAACGTCTTCGCGGCGAGCGGGAGCGAGCCTGGGGCAACCAGGCTCGCTCCCGCTCGCCGCGAAGAGTGTTCGCCGATCAACTCACGTCAGATCGGTGAGCGGGCCGTCCTTGCACAGGTCCTTCTTGCCGAACGACTTGACCTCGTGGCCGAACCCGTGGGCGAGGCTCATGAGCAGGCGGTTGTGCGGCACCTTGTTGTACTGCAGGCTGCGGCCCGTCTTCCACCCCAGCCCGCCGCCGACCACCAGCCACGGCACGTTGTCGTGCGTGTGGCTGTTCCCCTGCCCCAGCTCGTTGGTCCACACGATGGTGGTGTTGTCCAGCAGGCTGCCGCTGCCGTCCGGCTCCTTCGTCTCGGCCAGCCGCGTACACAGGTGGGCCAACTGCTCGCAGTACCAGGTGTTGATCTTGGTCAGCTTCTCCTGCGCCTTCTTGTTGTCGTTCCCCTCGTGCGAGAGGGTGTGGTGCCCCTCCTCGATGCCCAGCCACCGCATCTTCTCGTCGCCCACGCTGTTCACGTACTGGAACGTCGCCACGCGGGTGAAGTCGGCCAGGAAGCTGGCCACGATCAGCTCGGTCTGCATCCGGCTGATCTTCGGCATGTTGTCGTTCTCCTCCCGCACCCCCGGCTCCAACTCCGGCACCTTGTGCGTCACCTTCGCACTCTTGGCGTCGGCCTTCAGTTCGGCCTCCATCTCCCGCACGAAGGTGGCGTGCTGCTCGATCAGTTGCCGGTCGGCGGCGCTCACCTTGCCGCTCACCGCTTTCAGATCCGCGTTCAGGTCGTCGAGCACGCTGGCCAGCACCTCGTTGTCCTTCTTCCGCCCGTAGAGCTTCTTGAACATCTGGTACGGGTTGTCGATCGGGGTGATCGGCTTGTTCGCCCCGGCGTAGCTCATCCGCGTCCAGGTGTCGGCCCGGTCGGGCACCATCACCCCGAACTCCAGGCTGCCGAACCGCGTCTTGGTTTCGTCCTTCGCCTGCAGGTGGTTCTTGATCTCCTGGTCGATGCTCAGGTTCGAGCACCAGCCGGCCGGCGTGTCGGACCCGCCCTGGATGTTGCCCGGCAGCAGGATGTCGCCGGTGAGCATGCACCCGATGCCCCGCATGTGCCCGTCGCCGTCCCCCTTCACCCGGTTGCTCAGCCCCTTCACGAACAGCAGCTTGTCCTTGAACGGCTTGAGCGAGGCGGTGATCGCCTTCAGTTCGAAGTCCTTGCCCGTCTTGTCCGGCCAGAAGTCCCACGGCACGGTGCCGTTCGGCGAGAACATGATGAGCAGCCGCTGCTTCCGCCTGGCGGACGACACCGGGGCGGCGATGCTCTGCAGGTTCAGGACGAACGGCAGGGCGGCGGCGGAAATGCCGGCGGTGCGGAGGAACTGACGGCGGGAAGCGAAAGACATATCCGGCGGCTCCGGGAACGTGCGAGCGGGGGGTGGGATCGACACTCGTAGGGGCACCCCTCGTGGGTGCCCACCATCCGGGGCACCCACGAGGGGTACCCCTACTTCATTGCGGCACCGACCGCGATGTCGGCGGCCAGTGCCCTGATACTGTAGCCTGACTTCGTGAACGAGTCACGCAGTTCTTCGGCTCGACTCGGGCCGAACGCCCGCACCGGCTGCTGAATCAGGTGGTGGAACAACTGCTCGGCGAAGGCGGCGTGGGCGTCCGGGCTGTCGGCGATGAAATTCGCCAGTTCGGTCGGCCCCTTGAACGTCTTCTCCTCACCCGACTTGGTCAGGTATCGGCCGGCGGTGTCCACGTCCTTGTTGTTATCCTTCGCCCGCACCTTGCCGATGGCGTCGAACCCCTCCAGGGTGAAGCCGAGCGGGTTGATCACGTTGTGGCAACTCTGGCAGTTCGCCCCTTTCGTTTGCAGCGCCACCCGCTCGCGGGTGGTGAGGGTCGGGTGCTCGCTTGCCGCGAGCGGGCTGAACGCCTCCTGCGGCGGCTTCAGACCCACCCCGAGCAACCCCTTGCCGATGAACACCCCGCGGTGGATGGGCGACGAGTGGTCGGTGTACGCGAAGGTGGTGAGCAGGTACGGGTGGGTGAGCACCCCGGCGCGTCGGCCGGCGTCGAGCTTCACCTTCGTGAACGGGGCGGCGGCCGGCAGGTCGGCACCGTACACCTTCGCCAGCCGGCCGTTCAAGTAAACGTCATCCGACTTCAGCAGCCGGCGGAAGTCCGACTCCTTCGCCCCGACCACTTCGTCCAGGAACAACTCCAGCGAGGTCCGCAGGTCGGCCACGGTCGCCGCGTCGAAGCCGGGGAACAGTTTCTCGTTCTTGGCCAGGTCGCGGTCCTGGTCCAGCCGCAGCCAGTGCAGCAGGAACCCACGCACCTTCGCCTCGGCCCGCGGGTCGGACAGCATCCGCTCGGCCTGCTTCCGCACCTCGTCCTTCGTCTTCAGTTTGCCGTCGGCCGCGGCCTTCAGCAGTTCGGCGTCGGGCGAAGAGTCCCACAGGGCGAACGACAACTTGGCGGCCACGTCGAAGGCGTCCGGCTTGTCGCTCGCCTCCCGCATGAGGAACCGCGGCGACTTGGCGGCGAGCAGCACCACCCGCTTCAGGAACAACTCCGGGTCGCCGTTCGCGGCGGCGAACTGTTTCTCGACGAACACCCGCTTCAGGTCGTCCGTCAGCGGGCGGCGGAAGGCGCGTTCGACGAACTTGGCGGCGAACTCCTTCAGCTTGGGCACCTTCTTGTCGGTCGGGTCTTTCGGGTTGATGCCGGCCAGTTGCTCGTGAAACTTGATGACGTACGCGGCCATCTCCAGCGCGGCCTCGGTCACGGCCGCGTCCCACTCCTTGCTCACCCGCGTGCCCCGCTCCCACCCCATGCTCTTGTCGTCCGGCGGGAAGGGGGTGGACACCACGAACTGCTCGGGCACGCCGTTCGGCGACAGGAAGCGGGCGGGGATCGGCTCGGCCGCCCCGTGCGGCCGCTTCCACTCCAGCCGCACGAACGCCGGCACCGGCTTCGGCTTCTTGTCCTTCACCCCTTGCAGGGCCTTGCTGAAGTCGAGGCGGATCGGGTACACCCGCCCGCCGGTGAGCGGCACCGTGGCCGCGTATTCCGTCTGGTTGCCGGATTTGACGAGCGCGTTCACCACCCGCTCGCCGTTCACCCACAGTTGCACCGCCTGGTCGCTCTTGACGGTGAACGTGTAGTCGCCGGATTCGGGGGTGAGGACGCTGCCGCTCCAGCGGATCGAGTACTCGTGTTCGTCGTACTTGCCGTCGGGGGTCGGCGGGTCGGTCTTGAAGTCGAACGCGATCGCCGGGTCGGTCCGCTCCTTCTGCCGGTTGTTGTAATTGCGGTTGCCGAAGTACTCGCCCTTCAGCCCCTTCCCGCCGTCGGCCCACTTGTTGGTGCCGAAGCGGAAGCCGCCGACCAAGTCCGCCGCGGCCTGGCGGTACTGGTTGACGGTGAGGCGGGCGGCGTCCGCGCGGACGGGGGTGTTCTTCTCGCGGGCGGCCGGCGAATAGAACGCCGCGTGCATGAACTCGGCGATGGCGGTCGCCTCGTCTTTGGTCAGCGACTCCGGCTTGTCCTCCGGCATCGTCTTGCGGACCTGCTCGGCCAACTGCGGCACGGCCAACTCCCCGGCGAGCGGCTCGTCGTACTTCTTCTTCACCCCCTGCCCGGCGTCACCGTGGCAGCGGGCGCACTGGTCCTTGTACAGCTTCGCCCCGTCCGGCGCGGCGACGGCAGCGGAGGCGGTGAGCAGGAGGCAAGCGACGTGTCGCATCATCGTGTCACCCCAGTTCCTTCAGCGGACCGTAGCCGACGGTCGTCAGCGCGTCCACCGGGAACTCGTCCAGGTACTTGCGGATCGCCCCCAGGTCCACCGCGTCGTACCGCTCGATCTCCACGTCCGGGTCGCTGTACTCCCCGCGGTACATCCACGCCCCGGCGATGCTGCTCATGCGGCCCATCGGCCGCTCGCTCGACCGCACCACGCGGGACGTGATCTTGTTCTTCGCCTGGGCCAGTTCGTCTTCGGAGATCCCGCCCGCTTGCACCTCGGTCAGGACCGTCTTCAGGATCTCCAAATTCTCCGCCGCCAGTTCCGGGTCGCCGCTGAAGCTGGCCGCCAGGAAGCCGTTGCCGTGGCTCAGGTCCACCCCGCACCCGGCCGACTCCACCCGCCCCGGATCGACCAGCGCCCAGTGCAGCCGGCTGCCGCTGTCGTCGCCCAGTGCCACCGCCAGCACGCTCGCCGCGTGCCGCAGGGGCGAGTCCGCCGCCGGGGCCGGCGCCATCGCCAGCACGTACTGCTGGGCCACGCCCTCCTTCTGGAAGGCGTGAACCCCGCCGGGGCCGGCGGCGGTGGTGAGCGCTCGCGGGCCGACGGTGCTGCCGTTCCACGCGGCCGTCTTCTCGCCGATCAGTTGGACGAATTCGGCCCAGTTGAAGTTCCCGGCCGCGGCGACCAGGATGTTCCCGGCCGCGTACCGGCGGTTGAAGTACGCCATCATCCGGTCGGCGGTGAGCGCGGTCACGCTGGCGTGCGTGCCGAGGATGCTGTTCCCGAGCGGGTGCCCGCGGAAGTACACCTCCTTCGCCTTGTCCCACGCCACCGAGTGCGGCTGGTCGTCGTACTTCTTGATCTCCTCCAGGATCACCTGCTTCTCGGTGTCGAAGTCCTCCACCCGCAAACTCGGGCGGAGGATGTCGGCCAGGATGTCGGCCACATCGGGCAGGTACTCGGGCAGCACGCTGGCGTAGTACACCGTCTCCTCTTCCGAGGTGTACGCGTTGTACTTCGCCCCCAGCTTGTCGAAGTCGCGGTTGACGTCGAACGCGGTGCGGTTGGGCGTCCCCTTGAACACCATGTGTTCGAGGAAGTGCGACACCCCGGACTCGTCGGCCGCCTCGTCCCGCGAGCCGGTGCGGACGAAGAAGCCGAGCGACACCGACCGCGACGACGGCAGGGTCTCGCCGATCAGGGTGAGACCGGACGGCAGGGCGTGGGTGTGGAAGGGCATGGTGTTAGTTTTGTTCCCCTCTCCCCTGGGGGAGAGGGGGACCGGATTAAGACTCGAAGCCGAAGTATTCCTTCATGTGCCGGTCGTACTCGGCCTGGCCGCTCTCGCTGCTCAGGTCCAGCCGCAGCTCGTTCACCACCTTGATGCTGAAGTCCTTCAGCCAGCCGTTCCAGCACACCGCGCAAATGACTTCGGCGATGCGGGCGCCGTCCGGGCCGTCGATCGGCGGCTTGCCCACCGGCAGTGCCCGCTTGCCCTCCGTGCACCCCGGCCGCGAGCAGCGGAAGCCGGTGTCCGGGCCGTCGTCTTCCACCTTCGCCTCTTGCTTCGGGATCGGCGCCCCCAGCTTGGCGAGCATGTTCGCCATCGCGTCCCGCGGCATCTTGTCGCCCCGGTGGTCGGCCACCGCCCACCCGCGGGTCATCACCTCCACCGCCTTCTCCGGCTGGCCCAGTTTGGTGAAGCACTCGCCGAGCAGTTGGTACACCTTCGAGAACTGCGGGGAGATGGTGAGCGTCGTCTCGAACGCCTTCACCGCCTCCGCGTGCTGGTTGTCTTCCATCAGCAACTGGCCCAGCCGGAAGTGCCCGAGTTCGTTCTCCGGGTCGTCGGTGGTCATCTTGCGGAACTGGGCGATGCGGTCGGACAGCGCGCTCATGGGGGTGCGGTCTCGCGGTGAGGGCAGTGCCAGGTATGTTATGCCGCGGGAAGTGCCGGAACCAAGCCGCACAGCACCTCGGCCACTCGCCGGATGCCGTCGTCGTCCAGCGAGTCCACCGCCAGCGACTCCCGCACGCGGGCGAAATCCCGCTCCCGCGAGTGGCGGTAGGCCGGGTCGTAGTGCTTCGCCAGCACGTCGGCCACGAACTCGACCCACCGCCCGGCGTCGATGGCTTCGACCCAGCCGGTCACGACCCTCTCCCCCAGCCGGTGACGCAGCCGCAACACCAGCCCCTTCAGCGTGTCCGGCTCCTCCACGAAGTGCCGGTACGTCCGCAGCAGGTAGCTCGCACGCTCCTCGGCGGTCACGTCCAGTTCCACCCCGCCGGCCGCCTTCATCGCCCGCCACAGGTCGGTCGGCAGCAGCACCTCGCCCACCTTGCTCGACTCCGCCTCCACCCACACGGGGCGAGTTTCGTCGAGCTGTCAGAGCCGCTGGTACAGCAACGACTCGAACAGCCGCTGCGGCGGCTGCGGGCAGCCCGGTTCGGACCCGAGCAGCGACCCGCGGTGAACCGCCAGTTCCTCCAAATCGAGCACCTGCCCGCCGAGTGCCGCCATCTCTCGCAGCACGCGGGTCTTGCCGCTCCCGGTCCGCCCGGCCAGCACGCGGAACTCGAACCGCCCGCTGACCTCCCGCAGCCCGTCCATCACCTGCCCGCGGTACGTCTTGTACCCGCCGCTCAGCACGGTGGCGCGGAACCCGATCTGGCTGAGGATGATGGCGAAACTGCCCGACCGCTGCCCGCCCCGCCAGCAGTACACCAGCGGGCGGTACTCCTTCGGCTTGTCGGCGAAGTGTTCGTCCAGGTGCCGGGCGACGTTCCGCGACACCAGGGCGGCCCCCACCTTGCGGGCGGCGAACGGGCTTTCCTGCTTGTAGATGGTGCCGACCCTGGCCCGCTCGTCGTCATTCAAGACGGGCAGGTTGATGGCACCGGGGATGTGGTCGTCGGCGAACTCGGCCGGCGACCGCACGTCGATGACGGCGTCGAACGGCGGGCGGTCCGGGGCGAAATACCGGGGGAGCGTCTGCGGCGGCTGAACCATGCCGGAATTGTACGGGCGGATGGTTTAAGCACCCCTCCCCACCGGACCCAAATACCATCCCCAGTCGCTTAAACGTCCCATGCCCGCCAAGCACTTGCGACGAGTTCGGTCCTGCCGACGGTGGCGTTTCGGCCGGTCGCCGGGTACACTCACACCCTCCCACCGGCGGCCACTTCCCCGGCCGCCAACTTCGCATGAGTCGGTCCATGCCCGTGTTCCCTTCGCGCCGTGACCTCGTCCGTGCCGGCTCGCTCGGCGTCCTCGGCCTCGGCCTGTCGTCCGTCCTCGGTTCGACCACCCCCCAGCCCCGCAAGGCGAAATCGGTCATCCTGCTGTTCATGTGGGGCGGGCCGAGCCACCTCGACACCTGGGACCCTAAGCCGGACGCCCCGGCCGAAGTCCGCGGCGAGTTCGGCACCATCCCGACCGCGACAACTGGCCTGCGGGTCGGCGAGCACTTCCCGAAGCTGAGTACCCGCACAGATAAACTCGCCGTCATCCGCTCGATGACCCACACCGACGTGGCCCACCTGAGCAGCGTCCACCACCTGATGACCGGCCGACTCGCCCCCAAGCCGAACTCCGACGCCGACCCGCCCAGCCGCCACGACACCCCGCACGTCGGCTCCATGCTCGACCACCTGAATCCGCTGCCGCCGGGCGTGCCGGGGTTTGTCAGTTTGCCGTGGGCCGTGTCGCACCCGGCCGCCCCTGGTGGTGTGGCCCCCGGCCAACACGCCGGCTGGCTGGGTGCGGGGTTTGATCCGTTCGTGGTCTCGGGCGACCCGAACGCGCCGGGGTTCAAGCTCGCCGGCCTGGGTGAGCAGAGCGACCGTGCCGACGGGCGTACCGAACTGCTCCGCCAACTCGACCGCCGCGTGCCCGACGTCGGGTACTCGTCGGCCCAGACGAAGGCGATGCACCTGCTCTCCGCCCCGGACGTGCAGAAGGCGTTCGACCTGAGTACCGAGCCGCCCAAGACCCGCGACCGCTACGGCCGCACCACGCATGGCCAGTGCTGCCTGATGGCCCGCCGGTTGGTGGAGGCGGGCGTGCGGCTGGTGTGCGTGAACTGGCCGAACGACGGACAGACCTTCTGGGACACGCACGGCAACAACTTCAAATCACTGAAGACCCGCCTGATGCCGCCGGCCGACGCCGGGTTCTCGGCCCTGCTGGACGACCTGAGTGAACGCGGGATGCTGGAAGAAACGCTCGTGCTGTGGGTGGGCGAATTCGGCCGCACGCCGAAGATCAACCCGGCGAACGCCGGCCGCGAACACTGGGCGAGGTGCTACTCCGCAGTGCTGGCGGGGGGTGGAATCCAGGGCGGGCAGGTGTACGGATCGAGTGACCGCATCGGCTCGGACCCGGCCGAGAAGCCGACCAGCCCGGCCGATCTGACCGCCACCGTCTACCACGCGATGGGCATCGAACCCGACACGCCTGTGACCGACCGCCTCGGCCGCCCGCTGGCCATCACCGAGGGGACGCCGCTCAAGGGGCTGTTCTCGTAGGGCGGGCCGAAGACCGTCCCACTCAATTTCGGTCGCCCCTTGTTGCTCGCGTCTGCCGCCTGATCGCGAACCGTTCCGGACCGCTCGTCCCGGAGTCGTCCGAACTCCGGAAGGGCGTCCGTTGCGGGCGGTCCACAGCCGGGGAGGGGTGCGAGGTGAGGGCGTCGGCGTTCTTGGTGTCCGCGTACGGGTCGGCGTCGGCGTAGAACGCCGGCGGCAACCCGCCGGCGTTCAGGGCTTTCGTCAGTTCGGCAATCCGGCGGACGTGGAACCCGTGGCAAATGCCAGGGCACCCGCGTCCAGTCGTGAATGGGCACGGCTCACCTCCCGTGCCGCCTCCTACCCGCCGAAGTCGTACACCGTCACCGCCACCCCGCGGGCGCTCAGATGCCGCTGCACCAGCGGTTCGATCAACTCCCACTTGCCGCCGGCCAGCCCGCACCCGATCCGCGGCATGTGGACCGACGCCTTCGTAGCGACCGCGTGGTCGCCCACCTTCGTCAGCCCGGCCGCGATCGCCTCGTACCGGATCGGCGGGCCTTTCGACCCCGTCTTGATGCCCCGCTGGCCGACCAGGTTGGCGACCACGATGTCGGCCCGCACAGGGACGAACTGCACCGCCCCGAGGCCAAACCCGGCCTCCGCCCCGGCCTGGTGCCACGCCCGGTACTCGGCCTCCGGCTCCAGCCACCGGGCGGAAATGGCCAGCACGAACCCGGCGCCCCACTTGCCCAGGTCGTTGCAGCAGTGGACGATCACCTTCGGGCCAGACGCCTGTGGGCTGGTGGCGTCCCCCTGGACGTAACGGATGGGGGTCACGACGGAACTCCGGACGGTTGGGGTGGGGTTGTACCCCGCCGTCCGGTTCAGACACGATGTGCGTAGGCAGTGTTCGCCGTGCGTTCTGCTCGCACCGCGAGCGGTCGTGGTCGACCCGCTGGCGGTGCGAGCAGAACGCGTCAGTCCACGTCGAAGGTGAACTGGTTCGGCTCGCCCTTCTTCACCGTCACCTTGGTGAACGGCTGCTGCGGGTTGCTGTACTTCGGGTTCAGCCGCGGGGTGCCGCCGCCGCCGCCGTCACCCAGGCTGAACCCGGTCTCCTTGCCCTTCGTCCGCCAGTCGATCGTCACCCCGTACTCGCCCTCCGGGGCGCCGTCCCCCTCGGCGTAGCTGGTGAGGGTGAAACTGCCGTCGTCCCCCACCTTGGCGAACGGCTTGCCGCCGATCCGCTTCTCGACCGCCGGGTCGGTCGGGTGGAACACCACCAGCGCGCCGACCGGAGGGGTCGTCTTCTTGAACGACACCTTCCCGCCGGCGGGGACGGCGGCGGGCTTGCCGGGTTCACACCCCATCAGGGCGAGGCAGACGAGGGCGGCGACGGCGGGGGCGAGGCGGGACATGCGAACTCCGAACGGGAGGAGGTGCCGCGAGCCGAGCGGCACCCGTCGGCGGGTGTGGTCCGGCTCGGCTCGCCGGACCTCCTCCCGTCAGTCGGTGGCCGGGCTGACTTCGGCGGCGGTCATCCCGCCCCCCTGGGCGGTGATGAGGGCGGCGTACGTCTGCGGGCTGATGCTGTCCTTGACGAACCGCACGCTCCCGTCGCAGAAGGCGTGCATCGCCCCGCCGGTGTGGAACGAGTACGTCTCGTTGTCGTTGTGGCAGTTGATGACGCAGTTGCCGGGGCTGCTGGTGTTCGTCTTGGACACCGCCCCGTCCAGCCCGTAGTCGTTCTCGTGGTGCCCCCACCCGCCGTCGTTCAGGGTGCGGCTGGTGTTCCGCGCCCCGCCGACGTAGTAGTCCGGCCGGCCGGCGTCCTCGCACAGCAGGATGGTGTTCGACGTGCCGTCGGTGATGGCGACGAACGAGTTCGGCCGGGACGTGGGGAACCCGACCAGCGGCAGCCCGGCCCCTTTCAGGTCCGGTCGCATGCCGCTGAACAGGGCGGTCTGGGAGGTGCCGGCCGGGTACCCGAAGAAGGTGATCGAGCCGGGGTTGATGCTGCTGTTGGTGGCGTAATCGGTGACGGCCAGGTTCTGGTACTGGAAGGACGCGCCGAAGTTGAACGTGCCGGACACGGTGCGGCTCGAACTGTTCGGGGTGGCCGGGCAGAGGAACGTCTTGACCTGGGTCCGCAGGGGGGTCTGGTTGTCCACCAGCCCGGGGGCGACGGCGAACCACGGGTAGCTCATGTTGTACAGGCGGTACACGTTCTCCTGCTCGATGTACGGCAGCAGGCTGACCGCCCAGCTGTGAACGATGCCGGGGAACGGGGCGCCGGGCTGGCCGGCCCCACCGGGGGGCAGGCCGAGGTTCACGACCAGACTCGGGGGGATCGTCTGGTAGGCGCTCTCGTAGTTGGCGGCGGCCAGCCCGAGCTGCTTCATGTTGTTGCTGCACGCCATCCGGGCGGCGGCGTCGCGGACCTTCTGCACGGCCGGCAACAGCAGACCGATCAGGATGGCAATAATGGCGATGACGACGAGCAGCTCGATCAGCGTGAACCCGGCGCGTGATGAAGTGCGGGCCATGAACGACCTCGGGGCGGCGAACGAACGGGGATGATGACCCCCATTCAATAGCCGCCCCGAGCCTGCCTACTACGCTCGTCCGAAGTATTCAACGGATCTTCACGCCGTCTGCACGCGATCAGCCGGCGTTCGCGGTCCCGCGGTTCCGACCGACACCCACACCCCACCGCCGGAACCATTCCCGTTCGACCGGAAGGAACTAGATCAGACCGAGATGCCGCCCGGTGCGGGGCGAATCACCCGTGGAACCACCGAACAGAGGTCCGCCATGCGAACGGTCGATCAACTGGTGTTCGTCGGCCTGAACGGGTACGCGGTGGCACTGGACCGCGACACCGGCGAGATCGTCTGGTCGAACGACCAGATGAAATCCGGGTACGTGACGCTCCTGCTCGACGGCGACCGGCTGATCGTGTCCACCAACGGGTACATCTTCTGCCTCGACCCGCTGACCGGCGAGATCCGCTGGAACAACCGCATGAGCGGGTACGGGAGCGGCACGCCGACCGCCCTCACGTCCGTCCGCGGGCAGAGTTCGCAGACGCTCGTGCAACAGGCGGCCGCCGCGACGGCGGCCCAGGCGGCCGCCGCGAGCGGGGCCGTCGCCGCCGGCTCGTGACCGCCGTACATCGAGTGAATGAGCGAGCCGAAACCCATCACCGAGTCAACCCGCCGCCCGTTCGCGCGGCTCTGGCTCGTGAGCCTGCTGCTGTTCGCCAGCGGGTTCGTGGGCAAACGGGTGCTCGAAACCCAGCCGGGAGCGGCCGACGGGTACGTCGTCACCATGCTCTGGGGGATCGGCTGGTACACTGCCGGACTGGTGGCGTGGTTCTGGTGGGCATGTACCCAATCCGCGGCGGACAAACTCGGGTGCGGGGTGGGCCTCGGACTGATTATCGCCGCGGCGTTCGACGTGATGTCGGCCAGCCCGAAGTGACTGGCCACGAGCCGCGACCGCGAGGGAGCGGGTGGTTGACCACCCGCTCCCTCGCGGTCGCGGCTCGTGGGAGATCAAATCACGGCGTCTCGATCGTCACCGCCATGACGATCGGGGCGGACACGTCCTTGCCCTTCACCAGCTCGATCGACTTGATGACCGCGTCCGTCCGCTTCGGCGTCACCGCCAGATACCGGATCTGCTGCCCGCGGAGCTGGAACGCGTGCTTCGACCCCGGCACGTCCACCTTGCGGATGTAGTCCGCGAAGTGCTCGCCGTTCTTCAGCTCGTGCTCCTCCGTCTTCCCGTCGGCGTACACCAGTCGCACGATCATGCTGACGGTGCCCTTCTCGCTCGCCGGGAAGCTCCACCCGCCCACCCCGCTCAGGAAGTGGATCGCCTTCGCCTGCGTGTTGCACGGCAGGGTCACGCTCTTCGGCATGGTCGGCGGGATGTCCCCGTTCGGCCCGTTCAGCATGACCGCGTTCTTGGTCGTGTCCCCGTTCGGGTCCACCAGCACGAACGGCACCCCCTCGAACTCCTGCGGCTTCCAGTCCTTGAACACCAGCCGCTCGGTCTGCCCGTTCTCCTTGAAGAACATGCCCTTCGTCGTCACCACCGTCGCCACCTTGTCCAGCGGGATGGGCACGTACTTACCCTTCTGCGTCATGAACTCCAGCAGGTCGGTGAATTCGGCCTTGCTGATCTGCTTCTCGAACCCCTCCGGCATGAGCGACTTCTTCGACTCGGTCAGGTCGCTCTCCAGGTCGGAGCGGTTGATGGCGTGCCGCTTGTTCTCGGCGTCGAGGATTTCCACCGACGTCTTCGTCTGGGCGGTGAGCAGCCCGCTGATGGTGCGGCCGTCCTCCAGGCGGGCGGTGTACACCTTGAACGTGCCCTCCACGCTGCGGCTCGGGTCGAGCACGTGAATCAGAATCTCCTCCTTCGGGTGGACGGCGAAGCCGGTCAGGTCCGGGCCGATCTGGGCGCCCTCCCCGGTGTGCTTGTGGCACTTCGCGCACTGCGCGACGAACACCTTCTTGCCGTTCGCCACGTCGCCCTTCTTGGTGATCGTCTCCTTGTACTCCTCGACCACCTTCTGCCGGTCGGCGTCGGGCAGCCCGCCGCCCTGCGCCAGCAGCTTGGCCGCGCGGTCGGCCACCTTCTTGTCCGGGTGGGCGGCGAGGGCCGTCTTCTGGTCCAGGTCGAGCATGTCGAACCGGACGGTCCCCTTCTCGACCGCGTCGAGGAAGGCAGCGGCCGAATCAGCGCGGGCGAGTACCAACCGCAGGGCGGCCGGGCGGGCGGGGGCCGGGATGGTGCCGATCTTGGCCACCACCAGCGGGCCGACGTTCTTCGCCTTGCTCCCGCCGAGCACCTCGAACAGCCCGCGGGCGAGGTCCGGGCCGGTCTTGGCGGTGACGGCGTTCACGATCGTCTCGGCGGCCTTCTCGTCACCCGGCATCACCTCGATGACTTGCCTGGCCGCGTCGATGCGGGCGGACTCGGACGCCTTCTCGTCGGCGATCACGGCCAGTTGCGCCTTCGCCACCTCGGCCAGTTGCGACTCCAGCCCCTTCACCCCCCACGCCCCGGCCAGTTTGAGCAGCCGCCCGCGGCTGGCGGCGGAGGTGGCGG
>CAYMHO010000109.1:0-20165 GCA_964390195.1 uncultured Fimbriiglobus sp.
TCACCGCACTCCACTTGCGGTACCCTTGCAATACGTTGTCGCGCGTCGGGCTAACGGGATCGCGGCACCCACACGGTCATTTCCGACTTGCCGCGGTTGGCCCAGGCGAAGTACGGCACGAACTTCACCTCGATCGGCTTCGCGGCGGTCGGCTTCACCTCACGATACAGTTCGTCACCCCAGGCTTGCTCGGCGGTCAGTTCGGCCGTGCCGTCCAGCACCGTCACCCCGCCGAGCAGCTTGCGGTCGTGCCGGGCGGTGAGTTTGATGTCCGCGGACACTGCCACCCGCGGCACGCTCGTCCCCTTCGGCAGGTCCACCGATTCCAGGCAGTACACCAGCGGGCCGCGGGCGACGGCCACCTGATTCCGGGCTTCCTCGACCAGCGGGTGAGCCTCCAACAGCCGCGGGTTCATCGGCATCGTCAGCGTCACCACGTCGCCGGTCTTCCACTCCCGCCGCACCTCGGCGTACGTGCCGGTCGTGCAGTCCACTGTCTTCCCGTTCACGCTCAGTTCCGCCCCCTTCGCCCAGCCGGGCACGCGGAGGAACAGCGAGCACTCGCCCGCCGGGGCCGTGTTCACCGTCAACTTCACCCGCCCGTCCCACGGGTATTCCGTCTCCTGCGTCAGCTTGATCCGCCGGCCGTCTGGCAGGGTGGTGTCGAGCGTGCTGCCGCCGTACAGGTGGACCCACACCCCGCGGTCGGAGCGGCCGTAGGCGTACCGGCTGGCCTGGGCGACGATCCGGGCGACGTTCGGCGGGCAGCAGTAGCAACTGATCCACTCCTCGCGTTCGCGGGACCACCGCAGCGAGATCGGCATGGTGTCGAGTTGCCGAAGCGTGTTCGTGTAGAAGAAGCGTTTGCCGTCGAGACTCACCCCGGCCAGCACGGCGTTCAGCAGCGTCGTCTCCAGCACGTCGGCGTACTTGGCCTCGCCGGTCAGCTTGAGCATCCGCCAGTTCCACAGCACGTTGCCGATGGCGGCACACGTCTCGTTGTGGGCGGTGCTGTTCGGCAGTTGGTAATCCCGCCCGTAGGCCTGGTGGGTCCGCGTGATCGTCTTCTGTTCCTTGCTCCCCTCCGGCGACGCCCCGTCGTACAGGGCACCGCACGCCCCCGTCACGTACATCTTCCGCGACACCATGTTCGCCCAGATCTTCTGGAGCGGCGGCAGCAGTGTCTCGTCGCCGGTCTCGGCGTAGATGTCGGCGACCCCGGCGTACAGGTAGTTCGCCCTCACCGCGTGGCCGACCGCTTCGGTCTGCTTGCGGAACGGGATGCGGTCCTGGTTGTCGTCCCCGCCGTCGGTCACGAGGTCGCGCATGTCCAGCAACTTCACCGCCAGCTTGCGGTACTTGTCGTCGCCCGTCTCGCGGGCCAGGTCGATCAGCCCCATGTAGTGCGACGGGCAGACGCTGTTGCGGGCCAACTCCGGTGTCGGCTTGGCGAACACGTCGCACAGGTGGTCGGCCGCCCTCTTCGCCACGTCCAGTAGCGTCGCCTTGCCGGTCGCCTGGTGGTGGACGCACGCGGCCGTGAACAGGTGGCCGAAGTTGTACATCTCGAAGTGCTGGCGGTCCTGGAACGGTTTGAGCGGCTTCCCGCCCCGCTCGGCGATGAGCACCGGCGTGTGCAGGTAGCCGTCCGCCCGCTGGGCCTTGGCGATCACCACAATCGCCTCGTCCATCTGCTTGTTCAACGTCTCGTCGCGGGTGACGGCGTACACCGCGGCGGCGGCTTCGAGCCACTTGTAGAAGTCGCCGTCGTTCCACGCCGGGGTGCGGTGTTCGCCGTCGGTCAGCCCGGCGGCGACTCGGAAGTTGTGCAGGAAGCGGTTGTCCAACCCGGTCATGCGGGTGCCCATCGCCGGCACGGTGGCGGTACGGCACGCGTCGAGCCGCTCGGCCCACAGGCCGGCGGTCCAGCGGGCATCCGCGATGCCGACTTCCGACACCACCGCCCGTTGCTGGGCGACGGCGGCCGCGGCGGTCAGCAGCAGTGCGACCAGTGACAGCCGCATGTCACTTCCCCTTCGGCTGCGGGCGGGAGACGGTGATGTTGTAAGTGTTCGCCTTCGGCTCGACGGTGCACTTCAGCCCGGACGACTCGTACCGCGTGAACTTGCCGGCCACGTCGGGCACCTTCCCCTCACCCATCTCGGCGTCGCCGAGCGCCCGCGGCTGGACGATCACCTTGTACTCGCCGGGCAGGGCGCCGTCGCCGGCCACGTCCCCACCCCACGCGTACGACCCGTCCGACCGGATGTTCCCCTGCACCCCGACCACCTTGCCGTCAACGGTGGCCTCGCCGATGACCGTCCCTTCGGGCACGGGGGAGCCGTCCTCGTAAGTCACTTTGCCCGTCACCGGGTACCGCCCGCCGCACCCGACGAGCGCGAGTGCGGCGAAGGCGATGGCGAGTGGGACAAGCCGTCGGGTCATGGGTGGGGTCCTCGGTGGTGGGGGAGGGAAGAGACCTCACCCCCTCTCCGCGTCGGAGAGGGGGACGGGGGTGAGGTCCCCACCGTTAGTAGTTGTCCGGGATGACCTGCCCGTCGGAGATGTTCGCCAGGTAGCCGAGGGTGGTGCCCGGGGTCGAGTTCCGCACCCCCTTCACGCTCCCGTCGCCGAACAGGAACAGGCACACGCCGGTGTGCCAACTGCCGAACTGGTGGTTCGCGGTGACGGTCAGGTTCTGGGCGAGCGGGTTGGCCGCGCCCAGCCGCCGCACGTACGTCATCGTCTCGCTCCCGCTGTAGATCAGCCCGTCCTGGATGGGGTTGTTGATCATCCCCAACTGCACGTGCTTCTCGCCGATCATGACGGTGTTGCTGGTGCCGTCGGTGATGTCCGCGAACCGCTTGCGGGAGAGCATGTGGTTGCTGTTCACCAGCGAGAACACGCCCGGCGTGGGCACGGTGGCGGTGTCCCCGATGCACGCCGCGTAGTCGGACGGCTGGCCCGTCACGGCGCTGCCGGTGGTGATCGGGCTGAGCTGGCCGGGCGAGTGGCGGGTGGGGCAGAGGAACGTCTTCACCGACGCCGTGCGGGCGGTCACGATCTGCGGGTCGGTGGACGTGTGGTTGTTCATCCCGTCCGTCTTGCTCACCCCGCTGATGGTGGCCTGGTAGGTGTTGTAAATGTTGTCCTGCTCCATGTACGGGAGCAGGAGCACCGCCCAGGTGTGCCGGTTCTGCCCGCCGCCCGAGCGGGCGTAGGGGAAGCTGCCCTGCGAGTCGTGCGTGTTGTGCATGGCCAGGCCGAGCTGCTTCAGGTTGTTCGAGCACTGCATGCGGGCGGCCGCCTCGCGGACCTTCTGCACCGCCGGGAGCAACAGGCCGATGAGGATGGCGATGATGGCGATGACGACCAGCAGTTCGATCAGCGTGAACCCCGATCGGCGAACCGGACGTGTCATGGGAGAGCCTCCGAGAGAATGAAGGGACGAGTGCGAACGGTCAGTTCGGTTGTCGGACCAGCCACGCCACCGCCGGCCCGGAGCCGGAGGGGGTGAATGTCACCACTGCCCCACCGCGGACGTGGGAGGCGTCCGCCGCGGGCTTGCCGGTCTTCAGGTCGATCCAGGCGAGCGAGTAGTCACCGGCGGCCAGGTCGAGGGCGATCGCGGCGCCGTCGGCCGAGTACACCAGGTAGCGTTGGCCCGGTACGGCCACCGCTACCTGGTGCGGCGTGAGCGACTTCGACTCGAACGGCTGTAGGGTGGTCACGGCCGCCAGCAGTTTGGGGTCGGTGGTACTCGGCAGGTTCGGGAACGACCCGCCGGCCGCCAGCACCGCCCACCCGTGGTCGCCGTCGAGCGACACCGTGACCGCCTTCTCGGGGAACTTGGTGCGGTACTCCCGCACGGCTTTGGCCACCGATTCGGCCGAGCGGGTCTTGCCCCCCTTCCACTCGCGGAACTGCTGCCGCGGGGCCAGGTTCTCCCCGCCCTTCGGGTCGTACACCTTCCCGTCGGCCGTGTACCACCAGTACTTCAGGTCGATGACGTTCACCACCGCCGCGCGAGTCTTGTCCGCCAGGATCGCGTCCTGCACGTCCTTCGTCGCCCCGAGCGACACCGTCACCGTACGGCCGGTCTCCTTCTGCCACTCGGCGACGGTGTCGAGCCAGAACTCGACGAACGCCGCCGGCCCGGTGAACTCTTCACCCAGCGAGAACACCACGTTCGTGTTCCCGCCCAGCGTTTCCAGGCACTTGCGGATGTACGCCCGGTGCAGATCGCGGCGGACGGTGTTCGTGATGTCGTAAAACTGGTCGGCCAGAAACACCCGCTTGTCGCCCACGTACTTCGGCGGTTCGGGGAACCCGGTGTCATTCACACAGTTGGCCGGCCGCCACGGGAAGTCGGCCCAGTGAGCACCCGCTTCGAGCACGTTGTGCTGGAAGTACATGTGCGACACGAGCACCCGCCCGGTGCGGTCGGCGGCGGCGGCGAACCCCTTCAACCGGGCGAAGTACCACGGGTTGAACTTGGTCAGGTCGTACTTGCTCAGCCCGTCCCAGGCGGTGCCGGTGCCGGTCCGTGCCCAGGGCTGCTCGTAGAACGGTGCCCACACCTCGGCGTCCGCGCGGCGGACCATCTGGTGGTCGTCGCGGCGGCGGTCGTACCACAGGCCCCAGTGGTGTTCGAGCACCAACTGGTTCTTCGCGATCATGCCCTCGGCTAGTTCGGTCAGGTCGTCGGTGAACCCCGGCCCGGTTTTGCCCGGCACGAACCGGGTGACACCGTACCCGACCTCCGTCGCCCGTGCCGGCAGCGTCACGCCCCGCCACCACGCACACCCCACCCGCCCGCCGACCGCCAGCGAGTCCTCGTAGGCCAGCACGCCTTTGCGGAGCGCGACCGGCTTCCGAGAGGTGGCCGGCGGGGGGAGGGGTTTCGGGAGCGCGTCCGCCGACACGCTGTCCGCCGGGATGTCCGTCGCGATCGCCGCGTGTTCCGCCTTCCCGACTCGTTCCGTCAACTGCTGCTCGTACAGGCTCTCCGGCTTGGCGAACTCGTTCATCATCGCCCACGTGCCGTTGCCGACGAACTGCCCCCAGCACGCGATTGCGTGGTTGCGGGCGGTCGGCGGGGTGCGGCACGTCACCACCGGGGCCACGCACTGCCACAGCACGCCGTTGGCCGCCGCCCACCCGACCCCGCGCCCGTCCGTCTCGCGGTTGGTCAGGCTCAGTCCGCCGCCGTCGATCTTCACGCAGTCGAACAGCACGCCCGTCGCCCAACTGCCGATCGGCCCGCTGAACTGGTGGGCGTTCGTCGCCTCGCACCGCACGAAGGCGTTCGGCCCGGCGGCGAGGTGCCCCACCGCGAAGTCGTGCCGGCCGTCCGCCGCCTTGCACTTGCGGAACAGCACCCGCTGCCCGGCGGTGAAGAACGTGTGCCGTCTCATGCCCCCGAGTTCGGACACCGGCTCCGCCGAGTCGCACTCCGTCACCGTCACCTGCGAGGCGGTGTCGGAGACGTTCACCGCACTGTCGGCGAAGTGGCGGAAGGAGACGTTCCGCACCCAACAGTTGCGGGCGTTCTCGATGCCGATCGCGTCCCAGGCGTGCTGCTCGTCCTTCGCGTTCGACTTGTCGAAGCTCGATTCGCACCGCAGGTTCTCGACGCCGACCCGCTCCACCCGCCCGGCCCACACGTACTTCCGCACGGTGCCGACCGCCAGCTTCGCGTCGAACGCCTGCGTCAGCGGGGCGTCCACCGTCACGGTGTCGCCGTCCACCTTCGTAATGGTCCGGTCGAACCGGACGTCCAGCGTGCCCGGCTTCCAGTCCTGCCACGACCCCTTGTCGTCGGTCGGGAACTGGTTCATCCCGAGGGCCGCGATCCACTCCTTCGTGCTCGGGTGATCGACGAACACCGTGTCGCCGACCTTCAACCCGTCGGCCGATTTCACCTTGAAGCTGCTCGCGCCGACCGGCACGAACCCGTCCGCGATCGTGGTCGGTGCGGCGACGACCGCGTCGTTCTTCCCACGAATCTGAATCAGCGTGCGGCGATCGGTGCCGGTGGCGACGACGACCGTCCCCTTGTCGCCGTTCCCCTGCCCCCGCAGTACCACGCCGCCGGTGTGCAACTTCAACCGCCCGGCCACCTCGTGCCGCCCGGCCAGTAGCAGCACCGCCCCGCGGAACCCGCCCTTGTCCGCCGGGAGCGCACTGACGTGGTCGATGGCCGCCTGGATGCGGGCGGTGGCGTCGCCCTTCTCCGGAGTCACCGTCACCTTCACCGGCACGGCGGGCAGTGCCCGCCCGTTGTCGTACCCGGCGAAGGAGAAGTCGGGGCAGCGGTTCCCGCGGGCGTCGGCGTGGTACGTCAACTTGCCCTGTTCGACGGCCACGAGCGCCCGGTCGGCGTCGGCGGCCAGGACCGGCGTACCGAGGAGGGCGAGCGTCAGTGCCAGCCGGGGGAACCGAGCCACCGTGCCACCTCCGGGCGTCACAACCGCGAGCTGTTCCGGCCGGCCGAGAAGAATCGCCCGGAATCCCACTTGAGATGCTACTGAGATCTCAGTAGCATGCAAGAGGAAAGTGATCGCGTCGGCAAAAATCAGCCCGCCCGCCACCGCGGGCGGCCCCGGAGGATTGCATGGCCCGCCGTTCCCCCCGCCCCGCCCCCCACCCGAACGGCCACGGCCACACGAACGGGCACGCCCACGCGACCGCCTTCGGGCGGGTCCTCCCGCGGGCGCTGCTGAAGGACCGCGCGTACGACCGCATCAAGGCGAAGCTGCTGAACGACGACTACCCGCCGGGCACGTTCCTGTCCGAGCGGCAGTTGGCCGGCGCACTCGGCATGAGCAAGACGCCGGTGAAGGCGGCCCTCGAACGACTGGAATCGGAGGGGTTCATCAGCGTCTCCCCACAGCAGGGGATCGTCGTCCGCGAGTTGTCCGTTCACGAGATCGCCGACCAGTACGAGATTCGCGCCGCCCTGGAGTCGTTCGCCGTGCGGGCGCTGGCCGGCAAGCTGACGCCGGACCAGGTGGCGCGGGTGAAGGCGAACCTGCTCGCACAGTCGAAGCTGACGGCGGCGTCCGGGGTGGCCGACGGGGTGGAGCTGGACGCCGCCTTCCACGCCCAGTTCGTGGAGTTCCTGGGCAACCGCGAGATCGTCCGGGTGATGGACCAGCTCCGCGACCGCATGCAAAGGGTGATCACGCAGGTGTTCCGCCTGTCGCCGTCGCGGGTGCGGACGAGCTACGACGAGCACGCGGCCATCGCCGCGGCGGTCATCGACGGGAAGGGGGACAAGGCGGCCGAGTTGATCACCGAACACCTGGAACGCGGCAAGCGGCTGATCCTCTCCCCGCGGGGGTGAGGGAGGTGTTGGAAGTGGTCTGCTCGCTCCGCGAGCGGAATAGAAGACCCCTCGCGGAGCGAGCAGACCACATCGGCGGCCTCGACTTCGTCTCCTTCGGCGGGAACTTCTTCTCCAGGTCGGCGAGCAGCTTCTTGAAGTCGTCCCGCTCGCGGATCGGGTCGAGGTCGGAGTCCTCCCGCATGTGGGCGGCGTCCTTGTACCCGACCTTCACCGCCTTCTGGAGCATCTCCACGGCGCGGTTGGCGTAGCTCTGCTTCTCGCCGGTGCCCTTGCCCGAGGCGAGGGAACAGACACACGCCAGGTCATACCATTCGTCCGCATCCAGTTCGGCCGCCTTGGCCAACTCCGTCACGTCGGTCACCGCCTCACTCACCTTCCCTGTCCGAATCCAGGCGACCGCCCGGTAGGTGCGGAACTCCACTCGCGCGTCGTCCGGGCTGAGTTCGACCGCCTTGTCCCAGTCCGGAAGAGCGTCAGTGTGTTTCTTGAGCATCTCCAGCGTTTTCGCACGTCCCCAGTGGGCGTTGCGGAGGAAGAGGCGGGCGGCGGCATTGCCGCTCTTCGGGTCGGCGAGCGGGGTGAGAACGCGGATCGCCTTCGCGTACCACACAAGGGCTTCGGTCGGCCGACCGCCGTCCCTGAAAGTGTGAGCGAAGTTGCAGGCGGTGCCGCCGGCCGCAAGCCGGTACTGAACCACCGCCGGATAGTCGTCGGTCAGCCGCTCGAAGTGGGTCATCGCGGCCCGCGTCCACTTCGACGCCTCGGCCAGATCGCCCGTTCCGAGGAACACGGTTGACAGGTTCATCATCGCGACGCCGAGGCCGTAGCGGTGGCCGGGAACGGACGGCTGCTCGGCGACCAGTTGTTCGTACTGTTTGACCGACTCCCGGAACCGTTGCTCGGCGTCCCGCCACTTCTTCTGGTCGGCCAGCGTCTTCCCATAATTCCTGAGCAAGTGGGCGAAGGCCTCCCGGTAGGCGGGGACGCCCGGAAGCTCCGTCACGAGTTGTTCGGCGAGAGCGAGCCCCCGACCGTGCTCCTGTTCGGCCTCGTCCCATCGTTCTAACTCGCCCAGGATTAATCCCAAATGATCGTGTGTTTGCACCAGTGCCGAGCGGGATTCAGTGGATTTCGGATGCTCGGTGACGAGGCGTTCCTGGATGAGCAACGCTTGCCTGGCTCGCTTCTCCGCGTCCGTCCGAGCCCCTCGTGACCGCAACTGTTCCGACAGGCCAGAGTACCCGCCGGCCAAGCCGAAGCGGTAGGCAGGTTCGGCCGGGAACTCGGACACAAGTTTCTCACTGATGTCCAGCCCGCGGGCGAACTGTTGCTCCGCCTCGTCCCAGCGTCCCAGGTCGCTGAGCAACATCCCCAGGTTGTAATGGGCCGCCGCGAGGTCGAAGCGGTAGGCGGGGGTGGTCGGGAACGCGGCGACCAGCCTGTCGAGTTCGACACGCGCCTGGTGGAACGAAATCAGACTCTCTTCAGACCGGCCCAGCCGGTACTCGATTTGTCCGACCTGGAAGGCCGCGGACGCCGCCCGCTCTCGCGTCTTCTGGTCCGCATCTTTGTCCGCGAGGAACTCCTGATACAGGGGCAACACCTGGGTGAGGAACTCTTTCTGTTCCGGTGTGATCGTCTTCTGCGTCGCGAGCGATTTCCCGGTCACCCCCGACACCATCACGTCAAGGGTGTGGAGCATCTTCCCGGCCGCCCGCTCCGCTTTCGCCTCTCGCTCGATAGCCAACCCTTTGGCCGTTCGCTCCTCATCCTTCGCTTTCGACTCCGCCTCTTTCGCATCCCGTTCGGCGATTTTCGCCAACTCCTCGCGACCGGCGCGATCGACAGCGATCAACAATCCGGCCGTCGTCCCGATGATTCCCGCCAGCAACACCGCCGCCACGATCCCGGCGGCGACGTTGAACTGCCGCCGCCGCTTGCGTTGTTCCGCCGCCTGTGTCTCGGCTTTGGCCTTGTCCGTCTCGGCCTGTCGCAGCCGGGCCTGGACACCGGCGCGGTAGGCGGCCACTTCGTCGGCTACCCCCCGGCCGTCGGCGGGGCGGGCGTCGCGGTCGGCGGACAGGCAGCATTTGGCAACCGCGATCAGGTCGGCGTCGGCGCCGCACACATCGAGGCGAGTCACCACGTCGGACAACTCCGCCTTCGCCGCCTTCTGGATCGTCTCGTCCACCGACGTGCCGACGAACGCCGGCTTGCCCGTCAGGATGGCGGCGAGGGTGGCGCCGAGGGCGAACACGTCGGCGCGGGCGTCGAGTGGTTCGGCGCGGGCTTGCTCCGGGGCCATGTACCCAGGGGTGCCGAGAACGGCGCCGGCGTGGGTGAGGTCGTGTTCGGGCGTGCGGCCCCCGTCAGGGGGCTGTTCCCCGGCGGAAACAGCGGCCTCACGGCCGCCGCTCGCCAGCTTGGCCAGCCCCCAGTCCATCACCTGCACCTCGCCGAACTCGCCGACCATCACGTTCAGCGGCTTCAGGTCGCGGTGGATCACCCCCCGGCTGTGCGCCAACCCGACCGCCTGGGCGATCTGCTCGAAGATGTGCACGAACCGCGGCAGGTCGTGTTGCGGGGACGGGCGGGCCTTCAACTGCTCGGACAGGGTCGTCCCGCGGACCAGCTTCATCGCCAGGAACGGGGTGCCGTCGGCCAGGGTTCCGAGTTCGTACACCGGCGGGATGTTCGGGTGCGGCAGCTTGGCGGTGATTTTGGATTCCGTCACGAACCGATCGGCGTTCGCCCCCGGCAACAGCGTCTTGATGGCCACCTCGCGGTCGAGTGTGAGGTCGAGTGCGGCGTACACCCGCCCCATCCCGCCCTTCGCAATTTCGCTCGTGATGTGATAACCGGGGACGGTCGGCGAACCGGGCGGCGCGTCGGGGAGGGTCGGGCGAGTGGAATCGAGGGTGGCGTCGAGGGTGGCCGTGTGTTCGGACAGCTCGCGAAGGTTGGTGCGGTCCGGGTCGGCGGACGGGAGGGGGTCGTTCACGGCGGACACCGTGTGGGGCGGGGATCGGTCCGGGCCATTCCTACCGCGCGAAAGTCTGAGGCTCAAGCGAAAAGCCGGTGAACCGGGTGTGCGTGTGCAGAAGGGGGATGGGGCGCCGGGGTGACAATCTTGACCATGTTGAGAACGTCGCCGGCGATCAGGACGGGCGGGCCTCGAACGGCACCACCGACCCGCCGCTGCCGGTGCGGCTGGAGCGGTTCGACGCCCCGGACGGGTCGGGCGGCGGGAGGGTGCGGCTGAACGTCGGCCGGCGGTCGGCCTTCGTGCGGCGGTACCACCGCCAACCATACTGGGCGGCCAGGAGCAGCCCGCCGAGCAGGAGTCCGGGCTGGGCGGCGGCCACCGCCTGGGCGGTCGGCTGCGGGAGGAAGATGGCCCCGAGCGCCAACCCGACGGCCACCACCGCCACCGCCGGGCCGACGAAGGCCAGCCGCAGTTGCCCGATGCCGGCCACCACCACCAGCCCGACGGCCGTCGCCGCCACCAGCCACGCCCACCGCGAGACGAGGGTGATTCGCACCGGGTCGGCGTTCGACCGTCGCACCGCCACCGCCTCGCCGCCCGCGTCGCCGGTGCCGTCATCGCCACCGCCGCGGAGCCACCGCTCCATCTCGGCGGGCGAGTCGGCCGGCCCCGGCCCGATGCCGTACCCCCGCCAGCCCCAGCGGTGTTCGGCGTCCCACCCGGCGTCGAACACCACCGGCACGCGGTCGGCAGGGCAGGCGACGTACCACCGCACCGGCCCGCGGTAGCTCGCCCCCTTCACCGCCGGCGGGCTGACGATCCGCCCGCCCCGTCCGTCACCGGTTGCCACCCCCTGCGTCCGCACGTCCAGAATGGCCGTGCCGTTCGGCTTCGCTTCGGGCATCGGGACGACGAGTTTGTCGCCGGTGCGGACAGGCTCCACCCGCTTGCCGTCCACCAGCACCTCTTGCAGCGACCCGCCGGGCAGGTCGAGTTCCACCCCACCCCCGGGCCACCGCCGCAGGGCGTACATGGCCCGCACCGCCGCCGTGCCGTCGGCCCCGAGGCCGGCCTGGATCAGCCCGCGATCGACCACCGTGCCCCCGCCGGCGTCCGGGCGATCCGACAGGGTGAGGGTGAGCGCCTCCGGCCCGCCGGCCGCCAGGGTGAACCACGGGAGCGAGTCCCGCTCCGCGGCCGGCTCCGGCGGGGATTCCCGCCAGCGGCCGGTGAAGCTCTCGGCCCGCGGGCCGCCGCCGCCCCACACCCGCACGATGCTGTCGGTGCGGGTCGCCGACTCGCACCAGAGGAGCGGCACGGCGACTGTGTTCACTCCGGGCGTCAGCGGGACGGCGTATTGCACTGTGATGGCGAACTCGCGGCCGGGGTCGGCGGTCGGGCGGAACTCCCACTCGCCGCGGCCGACCGGGTCGAGCGCGGGCTTCGCCTTCACCCCCAGCAACTCCTCCGGCCCGCGGAGCCGCACCGCCTTCACGTCGCCGTCCGGGGCGGTGAACCGCAGCGTCTGCGTGACGTGCAGTTGCCGGGCGAAGAGCGTCACCTCGGCCCGCACGTCGCACCCCAGGTCGGTGCGGTAGGTCTGCCAGTTCAACTCCACCTTCGACACCCCGCGGTCGAACTCCCCACCCACGGCCGTCGTCGCCGCCCCGCGGTTGGTCGCTTTCAGCGGTTCGCCGGTGCCCGCCGGCTGGCCGTTCTCCCACCCGAACCCGGTGCCGCCGACTTCCAACCCGTCGCCGACGGTCGCCGTCAATTTGGTGTCCCGCTCCTCCGCTTGCGGGAAGCGGGGCAACAGCAGCGAGGCCGCGCCGGGCGTCTGCACCGGGTGCACGGCGGTCAGGGTGAACTCGAACGCGGCCCGCTGCGGGGTGGCGAACCGCACGGTGTACGCCCGCCCGTCGCCCCCTTCGGCGATCACCTCGGCCAACTCGGCCGGCCCGGCGTCCACCCCGCTCCACCCGGGCGGCACGTCCACGGTCAGAGATTCCAGGTCGGCCCGCTGCGGCGGCACCACCCGCACGGTGGTCTCCAGCTTCCACCCGCCGTTCACCAGCTTCAGCTTGTGCTGCGGACGAACACGCAGCAGGCCGGCGGCCGGGCGGGCGTCGATGTCCACCCACCCGCCGGCCTTCGGGGCGGCCGGGGTGGTGAACACGGCCACCAGGTCGTCGTCGGCGGTGGCGGGCAGGTCCTGGCGGCGGAGGTCGGCGGACGGCTTGAACCCGAGCCGCACGCCGGCCGGGGCGTACACGCTCAGCCTGCCGGTCGGCCGCACCCCGTTCACCGCGAACGGCCCGACGGTGAACGGCCCGCGGTACTTCGGGTCGGTCGGCTTCGGCCGCGACAGGCGGGCCGACACCGTCACCAGCCAGTCGCCGGCGGACTCGGCCGGGGGGCGGACGACCCACGGTTTGCTCGGGTCGGTCGGCTTGGTGACGGTGGCGGCGAACGTCGGCAGCGGAATCGGCCCGCCCGAAGTGACGATCACTTCGGCGGTCGGCGGGAGGGTGAGCTGCCACTCGCGGGCGGCGCCCTTCAGCCGCACCCGGGCGACCGTCTCCACCTGGGCCTCGTCCACTCGCACCTGCACGTCGGCGTCGACGGTCAGACCGGGGTCGGCGGGGGCGGTTCCGGGCGGCTCCCAGCTCACTTCGAGGACGTCGGTCGGGCCGAGGGCGAGCGGCTTGGCGGCCAACTGGTCGGCGGCCAGGGTCGTCCGCTTGAGTGACACCGGGGTGTCACCGCCGCGGGCGGCGACGGTCACTTTGGCCACCCCGTCGGCCGGCGGCCTGGTCAGGGTGAAGGTGCTGATGGCGGCCTTCGGCAGACCCAGGTCGAACCCCAGTTCCCCTTTGGTGGCACGGGCCGACACCGGCACCTCGGCCTGAATCGTGACGGTGTGTTCGCCGGCGGCTTCGGCCAGCACGGTCAACCCGTCGGCGTCGGCGGTGAGGACGGGCAGTTTGCCGTCGGCGGTTTTGGCGGCCACCACCGCCGCCCGCTGACAGCCGAGTGTCACCGGCGTGCGGGGGGCCGTGGTGCGGAAGGTGAACGTGAGGGTGAGGGCGGCGACGGTCCGCTCGCCGCGGGCTTCGACCGTCCCGCGAACCGCCACCCCGCTCGGCGGCACCGGCTTGCTGGCGTCCTTCGCCTTCTTCGCCGCTTCGACCTGCTCGAGCAGCGCCTGATACTCGGCCGGACTCAGCACGACCCCGTCCACGATCGGGTTGTCGTCCGCCCCGCGGGTGACGAACACGACGGTGCCGTCGGGCAGCTTCACCGCCGACGCCTTCGGCTTGTCCGGCTTGGCCGGCGGTTGCGCCAACGCTGCCCCGATCGACAGCAGCACCGCCACCAGAACTTGAGGGAAAACCCGCATGGCACCAATATACCCCGGCCCGGCACCCGGTCCGACCGTTCAATCCGGAACAAAATGCCCGAACCGCCGGCACGGGCCGGTTGCGCCGGATGTGCCGGGCGACAGGCGGTGCGGTCATTCTCAACATGGTCAAGATTGTCACCCGGCGCCCCATCCCCCGTCGCGCCGTTCGCCGCCGTCGTGTATGATGGCGGCATGGAACGCCTGAACAAATTCCTGGCCCACGCCGGGGTCGGGTCGCGGCGGCACTGCGACACCCTCATCGCCGCCGGGCGGGTGACGGTGAACGGCAAGCGGGTCGTCGATCTGGCGACCAAAGTCGATCCGGCCGTTCACAAGGTGACGGTGGACGGCGAGGCGGTGAAGACCGAACGCCCCGTCTACTGGGTGGTGAACAAGCCGGTCGGCTACCTGTGCACCAACCACGACCCGAGCCAGCGGCCGCTCGCCCTCGACCTGATCCCGCACGTCGATCAGCGGGTGTACACGGTCGGCCGGCTGGACGAGGCCAGCGAAGGCATGCTGCTGATGACCAACGACGGCGACCTGGCCCACAAGCTGATGCACCCGCGGTTCCAGATCGAGAAGACGTACGTGGTGCTGGTGGCCGGCAAGCCGAGCGTGAACGACATCCAGAAGCTGCTGGAGGGGGTGTGGCTGAGCGACGGCAAGGTGCGGGCGAAGAACGTGCGGCGGATGAAGCCGCAGGGGGAGAGCACCTGGCTGCGGGTGGTGCTGTGCGAGGGGAAGAACCGCGAGATCCGCCGCATGCTGGCCAAACTCGGGCACAAGGTGCTGAAGCTGAAGCGGATCGCCATCGGCCCGGTGCTGCTGGACAAACTGCCGAAGGGGAAGAGCCGCAAGCTGAGCCTGCCGGAACTGGAGAAGCTGCGGGCGCTCGTGAAGGCAGGGGGGACAAAGAGACAGGAGACAGGAGACAGGAGACAGGAGAGGGCGAAACCTTCAACACCCACAGCGAAAGGGGAGTGACGACTCCGAAGTCCCGTGTCTCGTGCCTCGTGTCTCGCCAATCTGGGCAACCTCTCCCGCCTGTGCCGGTCGTTCTCCTCGGGAAAACTGGACTGACTGTTCCGCGCACGCCGATAACTCCGTCAACACCGGGTTGGGGTTGACGGCTGCCGTCACGCCCCCATTCCCGGTTCCGCCGCCGGCGCGGAGTCGGAGCCAAAAGGGGGGGACGGGATGACCAGCCGCACCGTTCGTTGTGTGTTCGCCGTCGCCTTGGCCGTCGGTGCGCTCGGGTCGGCCGGTTGCCTCACCCCGCGGTCGCACCTGACCGCCCGCCACGCCACCCCGCCCATCACCCTGCCCGCCCCCGGCAGCGTGCCCACCGAACTGAACCCGGTGACGCTGCCCGAGTACGTCATCGAGATGCCGGACGTGCTGGTGATCGAGGCCCGGCTGAAGAACGTGAAGCGGAACCCGGAACTCGAGCGGGTGGACGAGCAGATCAAGAAGGAAATGAACGAGGAGCGGAAGAAGGCGCTGCTGGAGGAGAAGAAGCGGCTGCTGGCCGAACCGCCGGAGTACGACGGCACCACCGCCGAGCTGCCGTACAACCCGATCCAGAACCAGTTCCAGGTGCGGCCGGACGGCACGGTGTACCTGGGAGCGTACGGCACCGTGCAGGTGGCCGGGCTGACCACCAACCAGGCGCGGCTGGCCATCCGCAGCGTGCTGGCCAAGCAGATCAACATCGACGCCGGCGGCACCCGCGAGGACACCCTGCTCGTGCTGGTGGACGTCGCACAGTACAACAGCAAGACGTACTACGTCATCACCGACGGGGCCGGGGCGGGCGAGCGGGTGACCGAGTTCCCGATCACCGGCAAGGAGTTCGTCACCACCGCCATCGCCCGGATTGGCGGGCTGCCGGAAGAGGCGAGCAAGCGGAACATCTGGGTCGCCCGCCGCACCCCGCAACTGAACGAGGAACAGATTCTGCCGGTGGACTGGGTGGGCATCACCCAGTGGGGGGTGACCAGTACCAACTACCAACTGTTCCCCGGCGACCGGGTGTACGTGAAGGCCCAGCGGATCGTCACGGTGGATCGCACCCTCGGCAAGCTGCTCAGCCCGGTCGAACGGATGCTCGGCGTGACCCTGCTCGGCACCCAGACGGTGAACCAGATCCAGGGCCGCGGGTTCGGCTTCGGCGGCAACACCACGCGGTAACGGGTTGAGGTTCCCCCTCTCCCGCCGGGGGAGAGGGGTTGGGGTGAGGGGGACGCGGAGTCCAATCACCCACACCTCCCCCCTTGAGGGGGAGGTCGGTTCGAGCGGAGCGAGAACCGGGAGGGGGGGTTGGGTTTGCGTTTCACCCACCACCCGCCTCCACCTGCGGTGTCGGCGACCTCCCCCTCAGGGGGGGAGGTGGGTGACTGGCTTCACCAACCGTGAACAAGCGCGGAGACCCTCGCATGACCCGCACACTCCTCCCGCTGCTGCTGCTCGCGGCCCCGGCCGTCGCCCAGGTGCCGTACGCCTACCCGTCGCCGTACGGCCCGATCGCCGGCCCACAGAGCTTCGCCCCGAACTACTACAACCGCGGGAACCAGCCGCTCAGCCCGTACCTGAACCTGGGCAACACGTTCAACCCGGCGGCCGCGTACTACTACGGGGTGCGGCCGGGCACCCAGGGGCCGAACGGCCTCGGGCCGGTGTACGGCAGCGGCGCCCAACAGCCGCCGGTCGCCCGCGGCGGGTTCCTGCCCCCGCCGGTGTCCGCCGCCAGCGACCCGACGGTGTTCACGGACAACAGCCCGCGGGCCGCGTTGCCGTCGCCCGGCGGGGCGGTCAGCTACGGCAACTTCAACGGCAGCAGCCGGGTCGGTGTCGGTGGGCGGGGCGGGTTCTTTGGCGGTGGCGGCGGCGGCGGTGGGACGACCGCCCCGAGACCGGCCCAGCAGCCGCCGAGCACCATCCCGAAGTCGAAGTGACGCCGAGTCGGGTTGTAGCCGGGGTCTGTGACCCCGGTCCGACCGGCCTCATCGAGGCCGGCTACAGAAAACGCTCGCGGAGCGAGCGGAACACTCAGGCCCGAAGGACCGGACCGTGAACCACACCATTTCCCGTTGGCTGGCGTGCGGCGCGTGTGCCGTCGGGTCCGTGGCGTTCGCCCAGGAGCCGGCCGCCCGGCTGCTGCCGGCCCGAGCGGTGGACCCGGCCGAACCGACTGTCGTTCGTGGCGCCCCGCCCGCCCCCGGCTTCCAGTTCCAGCCGCCGGTGTCCACGCCCGCGCCCGGCGTTCACCGCCCGCCGCCTCAGCCGGCGTTGCCGCCAGCTCCGGCACAGGCTCAGCCCGCCCAGAAGCAGCCGCCGCAACCGCCCGGTCAGGCCAGCCTGTGGGGTGGGGTGAAGTCGGCGTTCGGGGGGAAGCCGGCCGAACCGCAGTCGCAACCGCAACCGCCGTGGTGGCCGACGGGCGAACAGCAGCCGCCGACGCCACCCCCGCAACCGCCGCAGGGGGTGTATGCCGGCCCGCCCGCCTACCGCTGGTACGGGTACGGGACGCCGACCGCCGGCGCCAACCCGTACGCTCCGACCGGCCGCTACCCGCAGGCGTCGGGCACCTGGTTCTCCCAGACCGGCGCCACCCCCGGCGCCTTCCCCGTGCCGGTCGGCGGGATGCCGGTGACGCCCCGCGAGCAGCCGGTGGTGGTGCAAGCCTTCCCGCAAGAGCAGACGCGGCCGGTGGACGTCCCCCGCCCGACCTGGTCTCGCCCGTCCGAGTGGCCGGAGGTGATGCCGCAACGGGCGGTGGTGGTGGCCGAGACGCCACGACCGGTGGAGCCGCGTGAAGTGCGGATGCCCGCCGGTCCGGGTATGCCGGCCGACCTGTCGGCGCCGACCGTGCCGCCCGCGCCCGAGGTGGAGTGGCTGCCGGCGTCGGCGAACTCGCGGGTGCCGATCGCCAGCACCCCGCCCGCCGACCCGACGCCGAAAACGCTGCCGGTGCCGACCGCCCCGCCCGGCGGCACGCCGCCGTCCGACTGGGCGCCGGCGAAACGACCGGCCGACGCCCCGCTGCCGGCGGTGCCGTCGCTGCCGACCGTCACCGTCACCCGCGGGCAGGCGCCGCCGGCCGCCCGGACCGACGCGGACGTGGACGCGACCATCCGCTCGGCCTGCTTCGGCCGGGCTAGCCGGGTGGGGGTGGCGCGGCCGGGGCCGCAGCGGCTGCACGTGACGCTGGTGGTGCCGACCGAGGGCGACGCCCGCGACGCGGCGGCGGTGGTGTCGCGGCTGCCCGAGTTGAAGGCGTACGCGGTCACGTTCGAGGCGGTCATCGGCAAGTGAGACCGCTTGGTGTTGGAGTTCACGCCGAAGCGTGAACTCCAACACCAAGCCCCTTTTCAACTTGCCCCCTCCCGCGGAATAATGGATAATGATATCCTGAATTCACCCCGCACGCCCCGGTTGGGCCTCACCATGAGATTGACCCTGAGACTGGCCGCCCTCGCCCTCGTCACCTCTTGCGGCGGACTGTCGGCCGCCGACCTGGACGGCCCGCCGATCAAATACGCCACCGCCGACGCCGACAACGTGGTCACCGCCCTGCAGGCCAAGCTGAAGGCGAAAACCGCCACCCTCAAGCCGGACGACGAGTTCGGGTACCTGAAAGCGGTGCTGAAAGCGTTCGACGTACCGAAGTCGTCGCAGGTGCTCGTGTTCTCGAAGACCAGCCTGCAGCGGAGCCGAATCGGGCCGAAGACCCCGCGGGCCATCTACTTCAACGACGCGGTGACGGTCGGCTTCTGCCGCGGCGGGGAGGTGGTCGAGGTGGCCGCCACCGACCCGCACCTGGGCACCGTCTTCTACACCCTCGACCAGGACACGACGGCCGCCCCGCGGTTCACCCGCCAGACGGAGAACTGTCTGATCTGTCACGGGTCGTCCCGCAACCAGGGGTTCCCCGGCCACCTGATCCGGTCGGTGTCGGCCGACGGCAAGGGGGAGATGGTGCTGTCGCGGGGGAGCAAGACGGTGGACCACAGCACCCCGTTCGAGGAGCGGTGGGGCGGGTGGTACGTGACCGGCACGAGCGGCAAGCAGTCGCACCAGGGCAACCAGGTGGTCGGCGGGTGGAACTGGGCGGAGAAGGACGACCAGCCGGCGAACGAGAACGTGACCGACCTGAAGCCGTACTTCACGGCGGCCAACTACCTCACCCCGCACAGCGACCTGGTGGCCCTGATGGTGCTCGAACACCAGGGCGAAGTGCAGAACCGGCTGACGCGGGCGAACTTCCTCACCCGGCAGGCGCTGCACGAGCAGGCGGAGCTGAACAAGGCGTTCGGCGACCCGAAGGGCACGCAGCGGGAGAGCATCACCCGCCGCATCCACGCGGCGTGCGAGCCGGCGGTGCGGTACCTGCTGTTCTGCGAGGAGGCGAAGCTGACCGAGGCGGTGGCGGGCACGTCCGACTTCGCCAAGGAGTTCGCCGCCCGCGGGCCGTTCGACACGAAAAAGCGGTCTCTGCGGGAGTTCGACCTGACCACGCGGATGTTCAAGTACCCGCTCAGTTACGTCATCTACTCCGAGCAGTTCGACAAGCTGCCGGCCGAGGCGAAGGAGCGGATCTACCTGCGGCTGTGGGAGGTGCTGACCGGCAAGGACACGTCAAAGGAGTTCGCGCACCTGAGCGACGACGACCGCGCCGCGGTGCTGGCCATCCTGCGGGACACCAAACCTGGCCTGCCGGACTACTGGGTGAAGTGACGAAGCCCACGTCTTCGCCGTGTTTCGTTTTGACAGGCGACCGCCGACCATTTACGCTCCGGCGAAGGCGGGAACGTAAGCCGCGTAGCGGTCCCTGATGCGGCGTACTCGCCGAGTTGGTCTCATCCGGCCGAGTTGGTCTCAACACGGTTCGGCGGCGGAGGCGCACTGATGGTATCACTGGTTACCGACGACGGCTCGTACTACCGCTCCAACGGACCGCTGTTCTGCCCGGTACTCGGTGCCGAGGTGCAGGTCGATGTGCTCACCGACGGGGCGGAGGTGCAGGCGGACCAACGGCTAGCGCTGGCAGGGTTTTTGGGCATCCCGGCTGGGGAACGGGCCGGTCTGACCGGACGACTGTACGCCGATTACCAGGAGGTCCGCGAGGCAATCGGCGAAGGGCCGGAAATCCCCGAACCGGAGCGTGTGTGGGAGTTCGTCCGGTGGACGACGGTCGTCATCCCGAAACAAGGCCCGACCGGGAGCCGGTTCGTGTGTGTCCAGGGCGACCCGGCGTGGGAGGAGGAGCACGGCGTCGAGATGTGGTTCCGAGACGAGCAGCTGGTCCGGCTGGATCGCGCGTCCGGGGCGGCCCTGAGTCGATGCTTCTGGTCGTGGCAGTGAGGCACCAGACGCCGAACCAGGTAGCGTGTTGTCAACTGGCGATTCTGGATGACCAGTTC
>CAYMHO010000110.1:0-19780 GCA_964390195.1 uncultured Fimbriiglobus sp.
CGGGTTGACGTAGATCAGGCCCATCTGGGTGGCGCCGAGCGGCTTCTCCAACTTGCGATCGCCGGTGTGCCGCTTATCGCCCAGCCACTTGTTCTCCGGCCCCCAGTAGATGTCCTCTTGCGGCTCCCACACGTCTTCACGCCCGCCGGCGAACCCGAACGTCTTGAACCCCATGTCCTCCAGGGCGACGTTCCCGGTCAGCACCATCAGGTCCGCCCACGACAGCTTCTTCCCGTACTTCTGCTTGACCGGCCAGAGCAGCCGGCGGGACTTGTCGATGTTCACGTTGTCCGGCCAACTGTTCAGCGGGGCGAACCGCAGGGTGCCGTACCCGGCCCCGCCGCGGCCGTCCTGCACGCGGTAGGTGCCGGCGCTGTGCCAGGCCATGCGGATCATCTGCGGGCCGTAGTGCCCGTAGTCGGCCGGCCACCACTCCTGCGAGGTGCGGAGGACGTCCCGGATGTCCTTTTTGACCGCCGCCAGGTCGAGCTTCTTGAACTCGGTGGCGTAGTCGAACGTCTCGCCCAGCGGGTTCGTCTTGGGCGTGTTCTGGGCGAGGATCTTCAGGTTCAACTGGTTCGGCCACCAGTCGCGGTTGGTCATGAACCCTTCGGCCGCGTTCCGCTCGGCCGCCGGCCGCGGGCTGAAGTCGATCACCGGACACTTGCCCGGTTCGGCCGGCTTGGCCGGGTCAGCCGGCTTCTTGGCGTCCTCCGGTTTCGGGTCGGCGGCGAAGGCCGCACCCACCGTCAGTGTGCCGGCGACGAGGAGCAGTCTGCGGAGCATGGTCGGCTCTCCACGGGAGGGAACGTTCGGGGTCAGACCTCACCGTCACTGCCCGAACTACTCAGCAGAGTAGCCGTCGGCTTACAATTGGTCGAAGACATCTTCCCTATTCGTCTGATAGGTGTGGCGAATGGAACTGCATCAGCTCCGGTACTTCGCCAAGGTGGCCGAGTTGGGCCATTTCACACGGGCGGCGGAGGCGTGCGGGGTGTCCCAGCCGTCGCTCAGCCAGGCGGTGGCCAAGCTGGAGGAGGAGTTGGGAACGCGGCTGTTCGAACGGCTCGGGCGGGGGGTGCGGCTGACCGAGGCGGGGGAAAAGCTCCGCGACCGGGCGGCCCACATCGTGCGACTGGTGGACGAGGCCCGCACCACCGTGACGGCTAACCCGGACGACGGCCGGCTGGTGGTGGCCGCCATCCCCACAGTCGCCCCGTACCTGCTGCCGAAGGTGCTGACGGCGTTCGCCGAGGCGTGCCCGCAGGCGGAGGTGGAGGTGATCGAAGAGACGACCGACCGGGCGGTCGGCCGCACCGCCGCCGGCGAAGCCGACTTGCTCCTCGCGGCCATGCCGCTCCGCCACGACGACCTGCACTTCGAGCCGCTGTTCACGGAAGAGCTGTTAGCCGTGCTGCCGGCCGCCCACCCGCTCGCCGCCAAACCGCGGGTGAGCCTGAAGGAGTTGTCCGCGGAGCGGTTCATGCTGCTGAACGAGGCCCACTGCCTGACCGGCACCACCCTCGCCTTCTGCGCCCGCCGGAACAGCACCCCGGTCGTTACCGCCCGCATGCACCAACTGACCACGGTGCTCGAACTGGTGCGCCTCGGCCACGGGGTGAGTTTGATTCCGGAGATGGCTGCGGCGGCCGACCCGAGCAAGCACCGCGTGTACCGCCCGATCGCCGGCGAGAAGCCGACCCGCACCCTGGCCGTCGGCTGGAGCACCCGGCGATACCACTCGCCCGTCTTCGGGCGGTTCGTGGAGGCGTTGCGGACGGCCACGCGGGGGTAATCGCGGCTGCCGGCACACCGTTTGCCGCGGTTCCTCTGGGTCGCCCGACACCGCAGAGGATCCACATCATGGCCAGAATGACGCAAACGATGAACCCGCCCACAACCGGGCGGGTGATCGCAGCCACCTTCTCCACCCGGCGTGAGGCGGAATCGGCCGTCCACGACTTGCGGGCCGCCGGCATCGATGACGCCCACATCGGGGTGATGAGTCAGTCGACCAAAGACCGGGCACCCAAAAGCGGGTTACCGAACGACCCGACCGAAAGCCGGTGGGAAGAGGGGAGCGGCATCGGGGCGGCGGCCGGGGCGGTGGCCGGCACCGGGCTTGGGCTGGCGGTGGCCGCCGCACTCATCCCGCCGATCGGCCCGCTCATCGCCGGCGGGGCGCTGGTCGCCCTGCTCGCCAGCGCCGGGGCCGGGGCGACCGTCGGCACCGTCGTCGGCGGGTTGATCGGCCTGGGCATCCCGGAAGACGAGGCGACGTACTACGAGGACGAGTTGAAGACCGGGCGGACGCTGGTGACGGTCCACCCCGACGACGGCGAGTTCGGCCAGTCGGCCGACGCCCGCGAGATCCTGACCCGCCACGGCGGGCGGTTCCGCAGCTAGATGACCGATGGAGCCGCCGGCGAGCGCGGGTGAGGTCCCACGCGCTCGCCGGCGGCTCGCGGCTACTCTCGCCCGTGCCGGTGGTACTCGTCCCGCAGCTTCTGCATCGCCTGCTCGTTCCGCCGCAACTCGCTGCTCACGTCCCCGTAGTTCTTCTTCATGCTCCCGTCCTTCCCCAGGCTCACCCGCCGCGAGGTGAGCCGGAACTCCCCGCCGTACTTCTGGATGGCCTTCGCGTGGTCGATGCACAGCCGGGTTTCGGGCACCGCCTCCAGCCGCTCCGGGTCGATCGTCTGCCCGCAGATCTCGCACACCCGCACGCGGTCGGTCATGCGCTCTCCCGTGTCCCCCGATTGGAATGTGGCCGATGGGGGTGATCGGCCGTCACCCACCTGAGCGTCCGCCGCCCGTGTCGGGGGGCGGTTATTCGGAGGAGCGTGCAGGCGGGGGAAAGGTTCGCCGCACCAGCCAAACGACCAGCATCATGTGAACCAGCGTGCCGAGGATGTCGGTGACGTGCAACACCTCGTGCGGGCCGATCACCCCGTCCCACAGCACCGGCCACTTGAGCACTTCACACCCCCCGCCGAGTGCGTACACCGCGGCCGCGGCGAAAATCCACAGCACTCCCCGCCAGTGGACCGCCCGCAGGTACTTCGGCAGGGGCACCAGTCCGACTGCCGCGAGGGTGGCGTAAATGGGCACCATCGTTCCCGACTTCGGGGCTTCGAGCAGCCACACGGCGGCGATGCCGAATCCGGCGAGGAACCCGACAGCGGACGTCATGACCACCCGCCATCGTCCGTTCAACAGGTAGGCGAAGACGGGCAGGTAGGACCCGGCGACGAGCAGGAAGATGCCCGTCAGGTCGAACCGGCGGTACAACTCGTAGGACCCCTCGGTCGAGTGCTTCACCCCGTGGAACAGCCCACTGGCGGTGTAGAGCAGGACGGCTGATGTCGAATACAGGACGACAGCCCAGCGGCGGAACGCCGAGTGCCCGCGAGCCAGCTGCAGCAGGATTCCGCCGGCGAACAGCAGGAACCCGGCGAACGCCAGGTGTGAGAGCGACGAGAACGGCTCGTGGAAGTCCATGTGACGGGTAGTGGTACGGGCGGAGTCTGGCCTTGTCCGGCGGGCGGAGTACCCTCACCCCACACCCGGAGGCTTCACCATGCGTCCGCTCGTCGCCGCGTTCGCGCTCACCGCCGTCGTCGCCGTCGCCCCCGCCCAGGACACCGCCGACCCGCTGCCGAAGGGGGCCGTCGCCCGCCTCGGCACGGAACGGATGCGGAACTCCGACGGGTTCGGCATCGCCCAATTGCACCCGGACGGCAAGCGGGTGATCGCCGCCGTGGGCGGGAGGCCGTCGCTCATCGACCCGACGACCGGCGCGGTGGTCGGCCCGTTCGGGAAGGCGAGCGGGCGGAACTTCGCCAGCCTGTCGGCCGACGGCTCGCGGGCGGTGGCGTCCACCTTCGACGGGTTCGTCGTGTACGACACGGAGAGCGGGAAGGCGGTGTACGAGCTGAAGCGGCCGCTCGGGTACGACGACTCCCTGCGGCTGTCCGGGGACGGCAGGTGGCTGGCGGTCGGCGGGCGGAAGGACGAGAAGGACAAGAAGAAGCCGGTGGCGGTGACGGTGTACGACGTGGAGAACAAGAAGGAGGCGGCCAGCCTGAAGGTGGCCCAGAACCAGAACGCCAAACTGGTGCTGTCGGCGGACGGCAAGCGGGGGGTGAGCTGGGGCTACCACTACGAGGAGGCGAAGCCGGGGGAGGAGCCGGACGAGGAGAAGAACCCGTCCCGGCAGATCCAGTTCTGGGACATCGCCGGGCAGAAGGAGCTGGGCAGCGGGCGGATGGCGGCCGGGTACGGCATCGCGTCGGTGGCCCTCGCCCCGGCCGGCGACGTGTGCGCCGCCAGCACCGGCGACGGCACCATCACCCTGTTCGACGCCGCCAGCGGGAAGAAGCTGAAGGAGCTGCTCGGCCGCTCGGGGGTGGGACTGAACCTGACCTTCTCGACCGACGGCAAGACGCTCGCCTCGGCGGCCGGCAACGGGGCGGTCCAACTGTGGGATGTGACCACCGGCAAGTCGCTCGGGGTCGCCCCCCCGCCGGTCGTGTACGACTACCTGACGGTCGAGTCGGTCGTCATCACCGGGTCGTCTCAGGCGGTCGCCCTGGCCCGCGTCGGCGGGTGCGTGCTCGTGTGGGAGGTGCCGTCCGGCAAAGTCATCTCGCCGGTCGTCGGGCACAAGCAACCGATCACCGGCCTGCTGTTCACGTCCGCCAACGAACTGGTCGCAGCCGGGTTCTACGGCGAGGCCATCCGCTGGGACACCACCGGCAAGCGGCTGGGCGACGTCACGCTGACCACGCCGGGGGCCACCTACACCACCCCGCAGTCGGCCCGCATCATCGCCCCGACCGGCGGCGGGCTGCTCGTGCGGAACGACGGCGGCAGCGCGCTCGGGGTGTACGACCCGAAGACCGGCGGGCAGAAGTTCGCCGTCCCGTCCCCGTTCGGCGGCGAGCCGCCGGTCGCCTTCTCGGCCGACGGCAAGCGGATGGCGATGGCCGTGTCCACCGGGTACGGGGCGAAGAGCAAGTCGCGGCTGGTGGTGATCGACCCGGTCAACGGCACGAAGGTGGGCGACGTGACCGTCGGCACCGGCTCGATCCAGGCGGTGGCCGTTACCCCGGACGGCAAGAGTGCCGGGGTGTTCCGCACCGTCAGCGACGACAAGGGGAACTCGAAGACGGTGTTCGGCGGGGTCGATCTGGAGACGGGCAAGCCGCTGGGTGAGAGCGAGTCCAAGGGGTTCTACTCGGTCCGCCTGTCCGCCACCCCGGACAACAAGACGGTCATCGGCACCTCCCCCGAGTCCGGCACGCTGGCGGTGTACGACTTGGCCTCCGGCAAGCCGTCGCCGTTCGGGGGGGGCAAAGTGTCGGCGACGGCCGGGCCGGTGTTCAGTGCGGACGGCAAGCGGGTGGCGATCGCCGCGGACAACTTCAGCGGCATCCCCGAGATCCAGGTGTACGACTTCGAGGGCGGGAAGAAGACGCACACCTTCAAGGGGCACCTCCGCGGGGTGAGCAGCATGGCCTTCTCGCCGGACGGTAAGCTGCTGGCCACCGGCAGCTACGACACCACTATCCTGTTGTGGGATCTGAGCAAGGAGTAGGCCGATGCGGACGCTGGCGATCGGCGACATTCACGGGTGCAGTTCGGCACTCGACGCGGTGCTGGCGGCGGTGCGGCCGACGCCGGACGACCTGCTCGTGTTCCTGGGGGACTACGTCGATCGCGGGCCGGACTCGAAAGGTGTGATCGACCGGCTAATGGCATTGAAACGGACGCACCGGGTGGTCTGCCTGCGGGGGAACCACGAGGTGATGATGCTCGACGCCCGCCGCAATCCGTCCGAGCTGCGGAACTGGCTGAGCGTCGGCGGGGCGCAGACGATGAGTTCGTACGTGCCGGCCGGGGCGTGGCGGGCCAGCTTCGACCACGTCCCCGCCGAGCAGTGGGAGTTTCTCGAAGATGGCCTGTACGACTACTTCGAGACCGACACGCACATCTTCGTCCACGCCACCCTGGAGCCGACCACCCCGCTCGCCGAACAGGACGACCTGTACCTGTTCTGGGAGTTCGTGAACACCCCCGTGCGGCACCAGTCGGGGAAGGTGATGGTGTGCGGGCACAGCAGCCAGAGGAACGGGCTGCCGAAGGCGTGGCCGACCACCATCCTGCTCGACACCGGGGCCTACGCCGGCGGGTGGCTCACCTGCCTGGACGTGCCCTCGCAGAAGTACTGGCAGGCGAACGCCGCGGGGGAAACGCGGACGGCCGATCTGGACATCGAGGAATGATCGACCCCGCCACCCGCCAGCTCGCCGCCGACACCCTCGCCAACGCCCGCGCCGCGCTGCTCGCCGAACAGACCCCAGGCGGGTTCTGGGTGGGCGAGTTGTCGGCGTCGGCACTTTCCACCGCCACCGCGGCATTCACCCTGAGTCTGCACGGCGACCCGAAATTCGCCCCGCTCGTCCGCGGCGGGCTGCGGTGGCTGGCCGAGAACCAGAACGCCGACGGCGGGTGGGGCGACACGGTCAAAAGCTTAAGCAACCTGAGCACGACGTGCCTCGGCTGGGCGGTGTTCAACATCGCGGAGGCGAAGGAGTTCACAGCCACCGCCGAACGGGCCGAGGCGTGGATTCGCCAGCACGCCGGCACGCTCGACCCGGTACCGCTGTCGAAGGCCGTCGCCGCACGCTACGGCAAGGACCGCACCTTCTCCGTGCCCATCCTGACCATGCTGGCGCTCGCCGGCCGGTTGGGGAACGACCCGTGGCGGGTCGTTCCCCAACTGCCGTTCGAACTGGCCGCCCTGCCGTTCGGCTTCTTCCAGGTGCTGCAACTGCCCGTGGTGAGCTACGCGTTGCCTGCACTGATCGCCATCGGGCAGGTGAAGCACGCGAAGCGGCCGACGTGGAACCCGCTCACCCGGATCGCCCGCTGGCTGAGCACGGGCGCGACGTTGCGGAAGCTGCGGGCCATTCAGCCGACGACGGGCGGGTATTTGGAAGCGACCCCGCTGACGAGCTTCGTGTGCATGAGCCTGATCGGGGCGGGGATGAGGGATCACGAGGTGGTGCGGCACGGGCTGGAGTTCCTGTCGAACAGCGTGCGACCGGACGGCAGTTGGCCGATCGACACGAACCTGACGACGTGGGTGACGACGCTGGCGGTGAACGGGCTGACGAGCCGCGACCGCGAGGGAGCGGGTGATTCGATTCCCGCTCCCTCGCGGTCGCGGCTCGTCGAGTGGCTCCTCGCCCAGCAGTACCGGACCGTCCACCCGTACACGATGGCCGCCCCCGGCGGGTGGGCGTGGACCGACCTGTCCGGCGGGGTGCCCGACGCCGACGACACGCCGGGCGCCCTCCTCGCACTGGCGAACCTCGGGGACTTCAGTGACAGCGTGGTGTCAGCGGCGGCGGCCGGGGTGACGTGGCTGCTCGACTTGCAGAACGCCGACGGCGGCATCCCCACGTTCTGCCGCGGGTGGACCGGCCTGCCGTTCGACCGCAGCAGCAACGACCTGACCGCGCACGCACTGCTCGCCTGGGCGGTGTGGCGTGACCGGCTGAGTCCGAAACTTCGACGGCGGATCGACGCCGGCACGAAGCGTGGGATCGCGTACCTGTTGAAGACGCAGAACGCGGACGGCAGTTGGGCGCCGCTGTGGTTCGGCAACCAGTACGCCGACGACGTGACCAATCTGACCTATGGCACCAGTCGTGTGCTGCGGTTGGCCGAGACCGCCCCGACGGTGGATCTCGGCGGACCGTTCGGTGGGGCACTCGACCGGGCGGCAGGCTACCTGCTCTCGACCCGCAACGCGGACGGCGGTTGGGGCGGGCGGGCGGACACACCGAGCAGCATCGAGGAAACGGTCCTCGCACTCGAAGGGCTGGCGACGTACCGCCGACACAAGGTGGTGTCGCGGCACCTGGAGGAGGAGTTTGGCCCGAGCGTCCGGTACCTCGCATCCGTCACCCGCGCCGGCACGCACTTCCCGCCGTCGCCCATCGGCTTCTACTTCGCCAACCTGTGGTACTTCGAGAAACTGTACCCGGTCATCTACACCGTTGCGGCGCTCACCCGGATCGCTAACCTGACTGCTGACTCCTGAACCCTGGCACCGAGGCCGTCATGTCGAAGACCCGAGGCGAGCTGTTCGCCGGCGTCACCGTCGCCATCGTCACCCCGTTCAAGAACGGCGACATCGACTGGGACGCGCTCGGCAAACTGGTGGATTGGCACGTCGGCGAAGGGACGAACACCCTCGCCCCGTGCGGCACCACCGGCGAAAGCCCGACCCTGACGCACGACGAGAACGAGCGGGTGGTGGCGTTCGTGTGCGAGCGGGCGGCCGGGCGGATCAAGATCATGGCCGGCACCGGGTCGAACAACACGACCGAAGCCATCCGCATGACGAAGGCGGCGAAGAAGGCCGGGGCGACCGGCACCCTGCAAGTGGGGCCGTACTACAACAAGCCGACGCAGGAGGGGTACTTCCGACACTTCGGGGCCATCGCCGAGGCGTGCGACCTGCCGCAGGTGATCTACAACATCCCCGGCCGCACCGCCTCGAACATCGCCCCCGAAACCCTGGCTCGGATGGCCGAAAAGTACCCGACGATCGTGGCGGTGAAGGAGGCGACCGGCTCCCTCGATCAGGCGTCGAGCATCGCGGCGCTGTGCGACCTGACCCTGCTGAGCGGGGACGACTCGCTGACGCTGCCGCTCATGAGCATCGGCGGTCGCGGTGTGGTCAGCGTGGTCGGGAACATCGTGCCGAAAGACATGCTGGCGCTGGTGAAGGCGGCGAGTGAGGGCAACTTCGCGGATGCCCTCAAGTGGCACCGCAAGCTGTTTCCCCTGTGCCGCGACATGCTCAGTGTGGCGACCAACCCGATCCCGGTGAAGACGGCACTCAAGCTGCTCGGCCGCGACTCGGGCGAACTGAGGCTGCCCATGTGTGCGATGGACGCCGCCGGCGAGGCGAAGGTGCGGCAGACGCTGGCGAACTACGGCCTGCTGTGATCGGGTCGGGTGAACCGCGGGTGGGATCGAAACCCGGCGGCTCACGCCGCCGGTTCACCTTCGAACTTCAGCGAAGCCGAGTTCAGGCAGTACCGCGTCCCGGTCGGCGGCGGGCCGTCCGGGAACACGTGCCCGAGGTGCCCGTCGCACTTCCCGCAGCGGATTTCCACCCGCACCATGCCGTGGCTGCGGTCTTCAATTTCGGCGACGTGCTCCGGGTCGAACGGGGCGAAGAAGCTCGGCCACCCGGTGCCACTTTCGAACTTGGCCGCCGACCGGAACAGCGGCAGCCCGCACAGCCGGCAGTGGTACACCCCCGCCGCCTTCTCCTTCAGCAGCCCGCCGCAGAACGGCGGTTCGGTCCCCTGGTGCAGCAGCACCCGCCTCTCCTCCGCCGTCAGCGACCTGGCAAGCTCGGCGATCTGCTCGGGGGTCGGGCGGGTCAGGTCATGCCCGGAGGCGGAAACGCGGGTGGACTGGAGCATGTCGGTCTCCCTGGGGGGTGAGACATTTTACCGCGTTTGGGCGACCGCCATTCGCAACCCGGCCGACATTTCCGCCGGCGGGGTTGGCGGAAAAGGTGCGGGTGGGATGGGCCGTCGGTCGAACTAACGGTGGGAACTCTCGATTCCGGTTGTTGCGGGGTCGGGTGCGTCTGCACGGAGGGCGGCGGATGAAACGTGTCCGGGCGATGCTGTTGGTTTCGGCCCTGGGGTTGGTCGCCCACGCCGCCCGTGCCGACGACGCCGGTTGGAAGCCGGCCGATTCCAAACCGACCCCGCCGACCCCGCCGGTCGTCACACCGCCGCCGGGGACTCCCACAGCCACCACGCCCGCCCCGGCCGAGCCGTCGGCGTGGCGGCCGGCCATGCGGTATCCGGTTGAGGTCGCCCCTCCGGCCGGGCCGGTCGCCCCGACCCAGGTGCCGACCGTCGCCGGCCCGTTCCGCATCGTCACCACCGACCCGGTCGAACCGAACCCGGCGAACCCGCGGGAGCTGACGCCGTCGGTGCTGCCGCCGATCAGCCCGATCCCGAAGACGGCGGACACGCCCAAGCCGGCCGACCCGCCGAAGGCCCCCGCCGCCCCGGCCAAGCAGCCGAGCGAAATCCTGCCCCCGCCGCGACCGGCGACACCACCGGCCGCGGCGCCCGCCGGCCCGCCGGCGATCGGCTCGGGGATCGTGAGCGGCTCGCCCGACGCTTGCCCGCCGACCCCGCTGCCGACTCACCCGGACCTGCTCCAGACCAGTGGCACCCTGCCGCCCACCCGCGGGCGGGTGTTCGGCTCGCCGTCGCTCAACCTGTCGCGGGACTTCGCCGTCCGCGACCTGTTCGGCCTCGACCTGTACACCCCGCAGCGGACCGCCGTCGGTCCCGACGGGTCGCTCATCCTCGACGGCCCGGCGTCCGACCTGTTCTTCTTCCAGGCCGAGTACCTGATGTGGTGGACGAACCGCTACCGCATCCCGGTGCTGGCGACGACTTCGACCGCGCCCGCCACCGGGTTCGGGTTCCTGGGCGACCCGAGCACCCGCAACCTGCTCGGCCCCGGCGAGTTCGGCCCGAGTTACCGTAACGGCATGCGAATCCGGGCGGGCGGGTACTTCGACGAGTGTGAACCGACCGGGGTGGACGGCAGCTTCTTCTTCCTGGGCACCGCCCGCGAGAAGCGGGTGTTCGACTCCGGCCAGTTCCCGGTCGTCACCCGCCCGTTCTTCAGCCCGAACATCGCCACCATCAACACCAACCCCGGGGTGGTGTTCCTGCCCGGCGAGTTCGGCGAGGTGGTCGCCCGGCCTGGGTTGTCGGCCGGGCGGCTGGAGGTCGAGTCCGACGCCTACCTGTGGGGGGCGGACGTCAACTTCCGCAAGGCGATCTGTCGCACCTGTGAAGGGAGCCGCGGGTGGTTCGCCGGCTACCGGCACGTGAACCTGACCGAACGGCTGCGGATGACCGAGTTCATCACCGCCACGGGGGCGCTCGCCCCGGACCCGGTCGGCACGCAGGTGGTGGTGCAGGACAGCTTCGAGACGCGGAACCGATTCCACGGCGGGCAACTGGGCTACCTGTGGAGCAGGCGGGCCGGGCGGTGGGACATCGACGCCCGCGCCAGCGTCGCCCTCGGGGTGACGCACCAGATCCTGGAGATCGACGGGTTCCAGCGGCGGACGCGGCCGGGCGAGGCGACCCAGACCTTCCGCGGCGGGCTGCTGGCCGCCGGGCCGAACCTGGGGCGGTTCACCGACAACAAGTTCAGCGTGGTGCCGGAGGGGACGCTGAACGTCGGGTACATGCTCACGCCGACGGTACGGGTGTACGCCGGGTACAACTTCATGTTCTGGTCGAACGTCATCCGGCCGGGGGACTGCATCGACCGCACGGTGGACGTGACCTTCGTGCCGAACCCGCCGGCGAACGTGCCGCCGAGCGGCCAGTTCCGCCCGCAGCCGCTGTTCCGCGAGAGCGACCTGTGGGTGCAAGGGGTGCAGTTGGGGGCAGAACTGCGGTGGTGATGACATGAGCCGGTTAGCCGCGAGACGGAGGCGAGCGCGCTCGCCTCCGTCTCGCGGCTAACTTGTTGCTACACCTTCGCCCCTTCGTACTTGGTGATCTTCTCCAGCCGGCGGGCGTGCCGCCCGCCCTCGAACGGCGTCTCCAGCCACACCCGGATCATCCGGGCCATCGCCTCTTCGCCCACCAAGTCAGCCGACATGCACAGCACGTTGGCGTCGTTGTGCAGGCGGCTCAGCTCGGCGTCCACCGCGTCACGGCAGTTGACCGCCCGCACCCCCACCACTTTGTTCGCGGCGATGCACATGCCGTGGCCGGTGGCACAAATCAGAATCCCCCGGTCGACGGCACCGCCGGCCACAGCTTCAGCGACTGGCAGGGCGTAGTCCGGGTAGTCGGCGCTGGCGGCCGCCTGGGCGCCGAGATCCGTCACCTCGTGCCCGAGGCCGGTGAGCAGGTCTTGCAGGCGGTACTTGGCCGACACCCCGCGGTGGTCGTTGCCGACGGCGATTTTCATGACCCCAGCCATCCGGTGATGAACCGATCCAGGTGAGCGGCGATCGCCCGGGCGCACGCCCGGTACTCGTCCAGTTCCCCGCCGATCGGGTCGGGGATGTCTTGGCTTTCGGCCAGCGGCAGCGGCGGCGGGCCGACGTTCGGGAAGCGGGCAGAGAGCACCGCCAGGTGCCCGCCGGTCATGGCGAAGACGTGGGTGGCGTCGGCCAGCAGGTCCGGGTTCACCGGGCGGCTGCGGTGGGCGGTCAGGTCGGCCCCCAGTTCCGCCGCCGCGATCATGGCACCCTCACTGGCCGCGTCACCGGGGTACGCCATCACCCCCGCACTGTTGATAACGAACCCGCGTGCCGGGAGTTCGTCCGGCGGGCAACCCAGGCGGGCGGCGAGCATCCGACGGCAGAGGGATTCGGCCAGCGGGCTGCGGCAGGTGTTCCCGGTGCACACGAACAGGACGGAGCGTCGAACGGGCGCGTCCATCGAGTGCGTCTCGGGCTGCGTGGGTGGGGCGAAAAACTACTCTACGGGACAGAGTGAACGGGAACAAGTTGGGTTCGGGGAGGGGAGGGTGGTGCAACGCCGCAAGCGGCGTCACCCACCGCCGCTTGCGTTCTCTTCACGCCGCTTGCGGCGTAGCACACCCCCGAACCTACTCCTTCCCCAGCACCCCATCGACCACCCAGCAGCCGCGGGCGTGCGGGCCGAGACCGCGGCAGTGGGATAGCACGTCAGGGTGGTCGCAGCCCGCTTCTTCAAGGGCGTCTGCGAGGATGGGCAGGCGGTCGAACGCACGTTCGGCGTAGATGGCGGATGCCAGGGCGACGACTGTTTCGGTTCGCCAACTCGGGTCGAACGCGACCGGGCGAAACGGGTTGCCGAAGATGTCTCGCGCGAGTTCTGCCTCGGCGATGTTCGCCGCCCGACGCTCAGGGGAGACTAATCCCGGTGTCTCTGGGGCGAAGAGGGCGATGTCGATCATGTCCACGTTCATTCGCAATCGCGGCCCGGTATCCGTCGCCAACACCAACTGCAAAGCTGCGATGAATTCATCAAGCCGCTCGTTGCTGTGAGGCAGGATCGCTTGGTAGGCGGCTTCGGCGCGTGACCGGGCCTCCACCAAGTCCGCGTCAGAAGCCAAGCCGTCGGCGTGGGCTTCGCACACCCTCAACACGTACCAACTGTGTGCGTCAACGAAGTGCTGTTCGATCCGACGGCATTGTGCGACATCCGCCAATCGCAACTTGCGAACCGACATCCGCTCAGCGACGAAGTACGTCAGCAACATGTGGCTCTCGCTCGTCAGCCACTCCTCTTCAGTAATTGTGTGCCCGTCGCGAGTCATCCTGTTCCTCCTCGTCGGCTCGCACGCTCCTCGCCGGAACCTTTCGCCACGATTCCAAGCATACCCGAGTGTGGTGGGAAGAGACCTCACCCCCCGGCCCCCTCTCCATGTCATGGAGATGGGGTGTTCAACGGGCGGACGCTCCTGATCTTCGCCGCGAGCTTGCGAGCGCCAACCGCCCAGCGCTCGCAAGCTCGCGGCGAAGACGGTTGGCTCATTTCCCGCTTGCCCTCTCGCTCCGCATCGGGATAATCGCCCCGTCTGCCTCCCGCCGGAGTTCCGCATGTCTCGGTTCGCTCTCCCGTTGCTCGCTGCGCTCGCCCTGCCCGCGCTCGCCTCCGCCCAGGAGGTGAAACGCGCCGACCTGAAACCGGGCCTGCTGTTCACCACCAAAGACAAGGGCGGGTTCGCCGTCAGTCGGCTCGAACCGACTGTCGGGCTGACGCTCAACCCCGGCGACGCCCCACACCCTCGGTCCGACGGCGGGGACAAGTTCACCTGGACCGGGTACGTCCAGATCGTGTCCGCCGGTCAGTACACCTTCGCCGCCGATCTGGTCGGCAAGTTGACGGTGACGGTCGGCGACCAGACCGTTCTGACGGAGACGAGCAAGGACGGTGACAAGGCGGTGTCAGTGACCGGGAAAGAGGTGGAGTTGAAGCCGGGCATTCAGCCGTTCACCGCCACGCTCGAACGCACCGGCAAGGCGGCCCGTGTCGCCCTCCGGTGGCAAGGCCCGCGGTTTCGGATGGAGCCGGTCCCGCACTTCTTCTTCGGGCACACGCTGGCACAGCGGCCGGCGACGTTCGCCGACGACGTGAAACGGGAACACGGGCGGATGCTGTTCGAGGAGCTGGCCTGCGCCAAGTGCCACACACCCGCGGCCGACGACACGATGGCGAAGGGGCTGACCGACCGCACCGGGCCGAACCTGACGAAGCTGGCCGAGCGGGCTTACCCCGGCTGGGTGGATGCGTGGCTGGCCGACCCGAAAAAGCTCCGCCCGCACACCGCCATGCCGGCCGTGTTCGCCGACGACGCGAAGGGCAAGGAGGAGCGGTACGCGGTGGTGGCGTACCTGTACTCGCTCGGGAAGCCGGTCGAACCGAACAAGCCGCCGTTGGTTTACCCGAACCCGTTGAAAGAGAGCATCGCCCGCGGGAACAAGCTGTACCTGACCGCCGGGTGTGCCGCCTGCCACGGCGACCAGCTCACCGCCCCGCCGACCAAGAAGAAGAAGGACGACGACCCGGACGCCCCGGCCGAGAAGCCGTTCGAGCCGGAGGGCAGCCTGTACGGCACGGGTTCCACCCCGCAGGCGTTTTACACGCTGAATCATGTCGGCAGTAAATTCCACCCGGACACGCTCACCAAGTTCCTGAAGAACCCGACCGAATCGAACCCGCACGGGCGGATGCCGGCGATGGCCCTGACCGACCCCGAGGCGCGGGATTTGGCCAACTACCTGTGTACCGTCACGGACGAGAAGATCGACCCGACGATGCCGAATGCGCCGCCGACCGACGACGTGAAGATCGATTGGGTGGCGAAGGGCAGGGGGGTGTTCGCGTCGAAGGGGTGTGCGAACTGTCATGCGATGGAGGAGCAGGGCAAGCCGGTGGTGACGACCGCGGTCACGCCGAAGTTGGCTGATGCCGCGAAAGCGTCGGACAAAGGGTGCCTCGCCGAGAAACCGTCCGCCAAGGCCGCGAGCTACTCGCTCGCCGCCGATCAGCGGGCCGCCCTTCAAGCGTTCCTCAAAGACGGGCTGAGCGGTGCCGGGTCGCCGTCGCCGGTTCACGCCGCCCGCACCGCCGTCAAGCGGTTCAACTGCCTGAACTGCCACCAGAAGGACGGGGAAGGGGGCATCGACGCGTTCCTGGCCGACAAGATGAAAGCACTCGAGAACGCCGAGAACGCCGACGACGTGCAACCCCCGCGGCTGACGGGTGTCGGGCACAAGATGCGGACGAGCTGGATGAAGGACGTACTGACCAACGGCGGGCGGGCACGCCCGTGGATGACCTTGCGGATGCCGCAGTACGGTACGACTAACGTCGGCACCCTGCACGAGCAACTGCCACTGCTCGAAGGGACCACCACCGACGACACGGTGGCGAAGCCGACTTACACCAAAGAGAAGGTGGACACCGGGCGGGCGCTGGCCGGCAAGCAGGGGCACGGGTGCATCTCGTGCCACGACATCAGCGGGCAGCGGGGCGGCGGCACCCGCGGGCCGGACCTGGCCACGACGAACGTGCGGGTGCGGTACGACTGGTACACGCGGTGGATGCACCAGCCACAGCGGATGGTGCCGGGCACCAAGATGCCGCAGGCGTTCATCGAAGGGAAGTCGCTGCTCGACCAGTACTACAAGGGCGACGGCGACCAGCAGGTCGATGCCCTGTGGGCGTACTTCTCGCTCGGGCCGGGGCTGCCGCTGCCGGCCGGCATGGAGCCGGCGAAGGGCATGACGGTGGTGGTGCGGGACAAACCCGAAATCCTCCGCACGTTCATGCCCGACAACGCCGGCACGCGGTGCGTGGCGGTCGGCTTCCCCGGAGGCATTAACATGGTGTTCGACTCGCACCAGTGCCGGCTGGCGTACTCGTGGGCCGGCAACTTCCTCGACGTGCAACCCGTCTGGGACGGCCGCGGGGGCAATCCGGCGAAGTTGCTGGGCACCAAGTTTTACACCTCGCCGGCCGGTTTCCCGTGGGCCATGACCGACTCCAGTGACGTCCCCGATTTCGACAAGATCGCGAAGGACTTGGCTCACGGCGGGCCGCTGAAGGACGCGGAGGCGCACACCGGACCGATGGCGGTGCGGTTCAAGGGGTACACCACCGACGACGACGGCCGGCCGACGTTCAAGTACCAGCTCACCCCGGATGACGGGAAAACGGTACTGAACATCACCGAGGCGCCGCGGCCGGGCACGACATCCGTGGTGAACGGGCTGACGCGGAAGTTCACGGTGAGCGGGCCGAACGGGAAGGGTGTTTGGTTCAACGTGGCCACCAGCAGCAAGGAGCCGCGGTTGCTCGACGCCGACGCGAGCGACGTGAAGTTCAGCGAGTCCGCCCCGCCGACGGTGCGGGTGGCGGTGCCGGCGACCGGCGACGCTATCACGGTGTTCGGCCTGACCGCCCCGCCGAAGGGGGCCGAGTGGCGGTTCGTGAAGGAGGGCAACGGGTACAAGGTGCTGCTCAAGCTGCCGGAAGGGAAGTCTGACTTCGCCCTGAACGTGTGGGCACTGCCCAAGCCCGAACCGGCGTTCCTGAAGGAACTGAAATAACAGCGAATCGAACATTGGCACGCGGATGGCACGGATTTCAGCGCGGATCAGCGCGGAACAGAACAGAACAAAATCTGTCTTCAATCCGTGTTCATCCGCGCTGAAATCCGCGTCATCCGCGTGCTAAGTCTCCCTTCCCCCGAGGCACTCATGCGATCTCTCCTCGCACTGCTCGCGGTGGCGTCGGTCGCCATTGCCGCCCCGCCGAACATCGTCGTCATCTTCTCCGACGACCACGCGTACCAAGCTGTGAGCGCCTACGGGCACCCGCTGAAGCTGAACGGCACGCCGCACGTCGACCGGCTGGCCACGGGCGGGATGCGGCTGGACCGCCACCTGATCCCGAACAGCATCTGCGGGCCGAGCCGGGCGTGCCTGCTGACCGGCAAGTACAACCACGCGAACGGCTTCTTCGACAACACCAGGAGCAAGTTCGACGGCACCCAGACCACGTTCCCGAAGCTGCTGCAAAAGGCCGGCTACCAGACGGCCGTGATCGGCAAGTGGCACCTGGGGTCCGACCCGACCGGGTTCGACCACTGGCACATCCTGCCGGGGCAGGGGCGGTACTACAACCCGCCGATGATCAAGAACGGCAAGCAGGCGGTGGAGACCGGGTACGTCACCGACGTCATCACCGACCGGTCGCTGGAGTGGCTGAAGGGCCGCGACAAGAGCAAGCCGTTCCTGCTCATGTGCCAGCACAAGGCCCCACACCGCGAGTGGGCGCCCGCCCTGCGGCACCTCGGCCACGACAAGGACAAGCCGTACCCCGAGCCGGCCACCCTGTTCGACGACTACAGCGGCCGTGGCAAAGGCGAGAAGAACCAGGACATGACCCTGGAGAAGACGTTCACCGACCTGGACGCGAAGTTCAAGTACCCGGCCGGCATGACCGACGCCGAGAAGGCCGAGTGGGACAAGTATTACAAGCCGCGGAACGAGCAGTTCCAGAAGGACAAGCCGACCGGCAAGGAGTTGGTGCGGTGGCGGTACAACCGCTACCTGCACGACTACCTCGGGTGCATCAAGGCGGTGGACGAGGGCGTGGGCAAGGTGCTCGACTACCTCGACGCGGAGAAGTTGACCGAGAACACCCTCGTCATCTACACCTCCGACCAGGGGTTCTACCTGGGCGAACACGGGTGGTTCGACAAGCGGTGGATCTTCGAGGAGAGCTTGCGCTCGCCGTGCCTCGTCCGCTGGCCGGGGGTGACGAAACCGGGCAGCACGAGCGGCGCGATCAGCAGCGTCATCGATTTCGCCCCGACGCTACTGAGTGCGGCTGGTGTGAAGGTGCCCGAAGAGGTTCAGGGCAAGGACCTGACGCCGATCCTCAAGGGCGAGGCACCGAAGGACTGGCGGAAGAGCTTCTACTACCACTACTACGAGTACCCCGGCCCCCACAGCGTGCCCAAGCACTACGGCGTCGTGACCGACCGCTACAAGCTGGTGCGGTTCTACGAGAAGGACTTCGACTACTGGGAACTGTTCGACCGGCAGACCGACCCGAGCGAGCTGAAGAGCGTGTTCGACGACCCCAAGTACGCCGAGGCCCGCAAGGAACTGGAGGCGGAGCTGGCGAAGTTGCGGAAAGACCTGAAGGTGCCCGACCCCGACCCGCCCGAGACCGACCTGCGGAAGAAGTAATCCCCACGGTTCGCCGCCACGCCAACCCCACCCCCGTGCGGCACCCCGCCCGCGGTTGCCCCGAGGCAACGCCGAGCGCGTTCCGGAACGCGCTCGGCGTTGCCTCGCGGCGAACCCGTTTACCGCCCCGCTTTCGTTCCCCGCTCGGCGGAGGCGTGGGCGCACTCCCGGAGTTCCTTGAGCGTACACGCCCGGTACCAGCTCGACCCGATCCGCATGTAGACGCGCTGCACCCGCGGGTCCAGCTTCGGGTCGTCCGGTAGTTTCTGCCCCTTCGGCAGTTCGTCCGCCGCCCGGTACAAGCGGATGGTGCCCGGCCGGCCTTCCTTGTCCCGCACCCGTATTTCTCCCAGGAACACCGCCGCCGGCCACTGGCTGTGTTCGATGAGTGTCGCGCCCCGGAGGGGCAGGAAGATCACCTCGAAGTCGGGCCGCACCAGGTTCACCGGGTCGATGTCCGGATCCTGTACGGTCGGGTTGTTCTCCTCCGGCGGCACGTCCGGCAGCAGCGGCGGGCCGGGGCGGTTCTGCGGCCCGCGGATCAGGTTGAGCATCCGCACTTGCACGCTCTCCAACTTCGCCGGTTCGACCTCGTCGATCGACGAGAACCAGGTCTGGTTGAGCCACATGTAGATGGCCAGGAACGCCAACAGCGGGACGGTGACGATGACGGCGGCGGAGATGAAGAGGACGGCCGCGTTCACCTTCTTCGGGGTCGGTGCGGCGGGCGGCAGGGGGACGGGCTGGTCGTTCAGTTTCACGGTGGCTCCTACGGCGGGGTGGAGTGTCAACCGCAAGGCGGGGGCGGTCGCCACTCCACCCGGTTCATCTAACAGCCCGAGCGGGGAAACGAGAAGGCCTGTCGCCCGCGTCTATAATTCCCGCTGCCCCCCCGACCGTTCCGCCCCGAGGCCGCGCCGTGGAATCGATCGTCGTCACCGCGCCGTTGCACGTCCACCCCGCCGCCACGCCGCCCGCTCCCGCCGCCGACCTGCTCCGCGAACTGATCGAGGTGCAGCGCGAGCAGTTGACGGTCCTGCGGGCGCAGCAGTCGGCGGGCGACGACCGCGGGCGGTGGCGGGGGGTGCTGGCCCGCCACGCCGACGACTTCCCGACCCTGCCGGCGGACTGTCGGGCGGTGCTGCCGCTGGTGGAGCGGGCGTACTTGTCCGCGATGGCCGAACTGACCGCCGACCTGTCCGACCCGGACGCCGATCTCGGCCAGTTCGGGCTGAACGAGATGCTCGACCGGCACGTCCCGCGGCTGGGGCAGTTGTGGTCGCTGCTCACGCAAGTCGGACAGTTGGCGAACGCCGCCCCGGCCGAGCGGCTGTAGCACGTGTTCAGTCAACTCGTTCGGGGCGGGCTGGGGACGTAGGGCGGGCGAGCCGACGTCAGGTCGGCGACCCCCGCCGTCGGGGAATCGCGGCGGGGGTC
>CAYMHO010000111.1:0-19601 GCA_964390195.1 uncultured Fimbriiglobus sp.
ACAAACCCTCTTTCCCGCCCGGCCTGGAACGCCGGAGGCGAACGAGCGACGGCCGGGGGGAGCGATCCCTCCCCCCGGCCGCCAACTCCGCGGCCGATCGGCCGCTCACCCTCATTCCCGCCCAGCCTTTGTCAACTCACGCCCGACGGCGTGCGACTCACGGCCGACTCGTCCACGTCCACACCCGCCGCGGTCAACTCCCTCACCCCGTCCCGCAGGTACTGGCCCAGGGGCACCTTCCCCGCCAGGTAGGTGGCCGTCGCTTCGGACGGGTGGCGGAGGTCGGCCAACTGCGCGAACACCTCCTCGAAGTCGGCCGGGTCGCAGTCGCCGCGGCCGACGAGCATGAGGGCCGCCATGCGATCCAGCAGGGCGGGCGGTTGGCCGCGGAGGAAGCCGACCAGTTCGTTCCACTCCGGCGACGGCCCCGGGGGGAGCTGGCTCAGCGGGATGGGGCGAAACCGGACTCGCCCCTTCCCCGCAGGCCGGGGCGATCTGTCGCGGTACGCATCGGCCAGGGCGACGGTCCGGGCGATCACTTCGGAGAACTTCATCGCAGACTCCCGCTCGGGTCGGACGAGGGGGTGCGGGCGGCAGGCCCGCGGGGGAGGAGGGGAGATTCTGTCCGCCGGACGACGGGTGGGGCAATGTGCGTGGCGATTGCCGGAAACGGGAAACGGCGGGAACACCCCCCACATCGGGCCGTTTCTTCCAACAAACCGCCGGGCGGGAGCGGGCGGTTCCAACAACCCTCGTTCCCGCCCGGCCTGGAACGCCGGAGGCGAATGAGCGACGGGCGAACGACCCCGCTCAGCAGCCGGCGGGGCTGAGTGAGCTATGAACCTGGGAAAGCCGTCATGCCCCGCCGGTCTGCTGCAGCGGATGGTTCGGCGCGACCACCTCACCCGCTGGCGAACGCGATGCTGCGTACGATCCGCTCGCACGCCGCTAGCTCCGGCCCCTCGTGCTCGGCGGCGCAGGTGTAGGTGACGAACGCGAAGTTGCGGCCGTCCGATACCTGCCACACCCGCAGGAAGTCCTCACCCCAGGTAAACGACCCGGCCGCCAGTCGCGGCGGCCCAAGCTCGGTGTCGACCGCCGACGGCTCGCCCAACCCGCGCTTGCGGCCGAACTCCTCGACCATGCCCCGCAGCACCTCCGGCGTCGGGTCGGGGACCGGGCCGGACTGGTACAGAGCCACCGAGAACTGCAGCGCGCCGAAGCCATCGCGGTGAGCGAGGGTGGACGGCGGGTTGTCGGCATCGACCGTGTCGGTGATGTCGGACCACCCGCGGGGCGCGTCCACTGCGAACGTGTCGAACGCGACCCGCGGCATTCTGCGCCTCTCTTGCCGAACTTGTTATTCGATTGCGCCTGCGCAGCCTATCCCGGCGGGTTTGGCCGTCGGGTGCCTCGCGGGTTCCCCGTCGAGGCTACCCGATCGGCCAAACCCTGTCAAACGGGTGTGATAGCCTGCGCGGCGGGCCAGCCGGCGATTGCCGGAAACGGGAAACGGCGGGAACACCCCCCACATCGGGCCGTTTCTTCCAACAAACCGCCGGGCGGGAGCGGGCGGTTCCAACAACCCTCCTTCCCGCCCGGCTTTGAACCGAGCGAATGAGCGGCGGGCGGGGTGACCGACCCCTCTCCCGGTTCGTCTCGCGTCGCTCGACGATCCACCCCTGTTCACCTTCGCCGCCATCCGGGCAATCGGTACAATCGGCCTTCTCGCCCGGCCCGGTTGGATGCGGATGGCCCCCCGACTCCCGTCACTGCCCGTCCGCCCGCTGCTCGCGGCGTTCCGCCGTTCGCCCCCGCCCGAGTCACCGTTCGCCGCCGCCCGCCTCGCCGCCGTCCGCTCCGCCGACTGGCTCCGGCTCACCTCCCTGTCCACCGCCGAGTTGGCCGCCCACCTGCGGGCGTTCGCCGAGCAGGTCGCCCCCGTCGGTTGGCACACCGACCGGATCGCGTCGCAGGCCGGGTTCGTCCGGCACGGCATCCAGCACCTGTTGAACGGCACCGACGGCGTCGGGGTGCGGTTCGGGCGGTGCGTGACGCCGGGCGGGGCGTACGCGGTGGTGGGTGCCGGGCGGACCTTCTGGGCGGCGGTGTGGAAGGCGGTGGCCCCACACGTTCACCCGGACTGGACGGCCGACGTGCAACGCGGGCTGGAGCGGTGCGGGCTGATCGACGGCCGCACCGACGACCCGCTGGCGACGGCCGCCGAGGTGTACCGGGGTCTGTGCGGCGAGTTCCCCCCGCTGGACGCGAGCGACCTGGACCACTTCTTCCGGCTGGCGGCCCGGACGGACGGGCGTGAGCTGCCGCAGGCGGAGGAGGACGTGTGCGGGGTGATCCGCCACCGCCTGCGGGCGGTGCGGACGCGGGTGCCCCTGCGGACGCGGCTGAAGGGGTTGAAAGACCCCACCCCCGCCGGGGACCTGCGTTCCCTCGGCGACCCCTCCCCGGCGGGGAGGGGCGGGGGTTATGGCACTTTCAAAACACCGCCAACCACCCCCGCCCCTCCCCGCCGGGGAGGGGTCGCCGCACCCAGCGAAGCGAGGGCGGCGGGGGTGGGGCCGGAAGTTGCTGCCGGTCTCACCAGGCTGGACGACGCCTTCTCGCCGTCGCTGCCGGCCGACGCGCAAGCCGCCCTGCTCGCGGACGTGGCGGCGGTGCTGCGGGAGCGGTTCGCCGTTCACCCGCTGGAGGTCGAAGACCTGTTCGCCCCGACCGCCAGCGAGGGGCGACCTGCCGCCAGCCGCCCGACGTTCCACGGGTTCGCGGCCGAGACGTTCCGCTTCCTGGGCGAGCTGACCGAGCACAACGAGAAGGCGTGGATGGACGCCCACCGCGAGCGGTACCAGTTCGTCGTGCGGGAGCCGCTGGTGGAGCTGTGTGCGGCGCTGGCCGAGCGGTACGTGCGGCCGGTGCTGCACCGCGAGCACGGGTGGGAGATGGAGACCGACCCGCGGCCGGGGCGGGCGCTCACCAGCATCGCCAAGAACGACTTCGGCCGGGCCGGGCCGTACACCCCGGACGTGTGGGTGACGTTCTACCGGCGGGCGAGCGGGGGCAAGCGGCACGACGCGCAGCTGTTCGTGCGGGCGAGTGACACCGGGGTGTCGTTCGGCTTCCACCTGGGGAAGACCGCCCGCGACGCCGGCCGGCGGTTCCGCAAGGCGGTGCAGGAGCACGGGGAGCTGCTGTTCCACGCGATCCGGGCCGGCGGGGTCGACGGGTTCACCTTCCGCGGGGCGAAGGTCCACGAGGTGCGGTGTGCGGCCAGCCTGCGGGCGTGGGCGGCGGAGAAGGAGCTGTTCGCCGAGCGGCACCTGCCCGCCGATCACCCGCTGCTGCGGAGCGACGACCTGGTGGGCGAAGTGTTGATCGCCTTCGACCGGCTGGTGCCGCTGCTGGCGGCCGCGTTCGACGACAGCCCGCAGGCCACCCTGGCCCGCCGCGGCGGGCGGACGCCGGCCCCGGCGTTCGACCGCGACGCCTTCCGCCGGGCGACGTTCCTGAGCGACACCTGGCTGTCGCGGTCGCTCGATCTGCTCACCCTGAAGAAGCAACTGATCCTGCACGGGGTGCCCGGCACCGGCAAGACGCACGTCGCCCGCACCCTCGCCCGCCTGCTGACCGACGACCGCCCCGGCGGGGTGCGGCTGGTGCAGTTCCACCCCGGGTACAGCTACGAGGAGTTCGTGGAGGGCGTCCGCCCGCGGGGCGTGGAGGCGAACGGCGGCCCGCCGATGGCGTACCCGGTGGAGCCGGGCGTGCTGTGCGAGTTCGCGGCCGAGGCGGAGGCGAACCCGGCCCTGCCGTTCGTGCTGATCGTGGACGAGATCAACCGCGGCAACCTGCCCCGCATCTTCGGCGAGTCGCTCTTCCTGCTCGAGTACCGCGACCAGGCGGTGACCCTGCCGTACAGCAAGCGGCAGTTCCGGCTGCCGTCGAACCTGCTGCTGCTCGGCACCATGAACAGCGCCGACCGCAGCACGGTGGCACTCGACCAGGCGCTGCGGCGGCGGTTCAGTTTCGTGGAGATGACGGCCGACGCGGCCGTGCTGGCGGGGTGGCTCGAGTCTGGAACCGGGAACGCTGGAGAGGACGGCACGTTCGCCCCGCGGGTGGTCAAGCTGTTCGACGAGCTGAACCGCCGGCTGGCCCGCGACCTCGGCCCGGACAAGCAGATCGGTCACAGCTTCCTCATGGTCCCCGGCCTGACCGAAGACCAGTTGCACACCGTCTGGGCGCACCACGTCCTGCCCACCCTGGGCGAGTATTTCGCCCCCCGGCCGGTGCCCGCCGGGTACGATTTAGCCCGGCTGTTCGGCGGCCCGAAGAAGAAGGCCGAAGCCGTGTGAGGTGCCCCCATCATGCTCGGCCGTTTGTTCCGCGCCCGCTGGTTCCGCGGCACCGCCCTGACGGTGTTCCTCATCCTGCTGGTGGTGTCGCTGGTGGCGGTGAGCGGGTACTTCAACCTGCGGGGCCGGGGCGAGCGGCACCAGGCGGCGGTGCTGGCCGACCTGGACGCGACCGACCCCGGCTGGCGGTTCGAAGCGATCCTGGCGGCCCGCCAGGCCGCACTCCCCCCGCCCGAGAAGAACGTCATCGAGCAGGCGGTGAGGCTGGCCGACCGCTTCCCGGAGGAGAAGTTCCGCGAGTGGCAGAAGAACTGGCCGCCGCCGACGGACCCGGCCCCCGCCCCCGGCGACCCGCCCACCGACGACGAGGTGGCCTACGCCCGCAAGCTGGCGGACATGTGCCGCGAGTTGCTCCCGGAAGCGCGTGCCCTGCGACACCTGTCCGGCGGGGTGGTGGTGCCGCTGGAGTTGAACCCGCTCGGCACCCGCCTGCCGCATTTGGACAAATCGGGTCGCGTGGTCTCGCTTCTTCAGCAGGACGCGACCGTTTCGGCCGCTGAAGGCAAGATCGACGACGCCCTCGACGACGTGCTCGCCGTCGTCGCCATCGCCCGCGGGCTGGACGACGAGCCGTACCTGGTGTCGTACCTGTTCCGCCTGCGGTTCCTGGCGTTGGCCGTGCGGCAGGTGGAGCGGACGCTGCGACAGGGCGAGGCGAGCGACGCGAAGCTGGCCGAGGTGCAGGCGGCCTTCGCCGGGGCGGCGAAGGTGAAGGGGTATGTGACCGCCCTGAGGGGCGAGCGGGCGAGCATGTCCAAGCTGGCCGACCTGTTGGAGAAAGACCCGCGGAACGCCGAGGGGCTGATGCCCGGCCAACCCCCGCCGCCGGTGGTCACGTCGGTGGCGACGAGTGCCCTGCTGCCCGAGACGCACGCCCGCTACCTGGAACTGATGAACCGGGCGATCGCCATCGCGGAGAAGCCGCCCGGCCCGGACCGCAACGCCGAGTTCGCCCGGATCGACGCCGACGTGAGGGCGGACACCAGCCTGGAGGGGGAAGCCCTGCGGCTGGTGGTGCCGGCCATCGTGAAGCCGTACGACGCCGACGTGCGGACGGTGGCCCTGCTGGAGGCCGCCGTTGCCGCACTCGGGTACCTCCAGATCGAAAATAAACGGGATGGGACAGCGCTGTGGTCGATCTGGCTGCCGAAAGACCCGTACACCGGCAAGCAGTTCCTGAACAACCAACTCCCTGACGGCATCGCGGTTTTCTCCACCGGCCCGGACGGGAAGGACGACGGCGGCACGAACCTGCACGACGGCGGGACGAAAGCCGGGTTCGACTGGGGCGTGCGGCTGTACGATGGGAAGCACCGGACGGAGTAGGCGAGCGGCGGCCGTGAGGCCGCTGTTCCGCCCAACAGCCCTCTCACGCGGGCCGCTCGCCTGAGGTGACGCATGCCCTCCCCGTTTCGCAGCGCCGGCTTCCGCTGGGTCGTGGTCGCCCCGGCCATGCTCGCCGCGTTCGTGGCGTCCTTCCTGTTCGTCACGTTTCACCTGATGCGGGCGACCGCCACCCCGAAGCGGGACAAGGTCGTCGCCGCACTGGACGCCGCCGACCCCGGCTGGCGGATGGCCGACCTGTTCGCCGCCCGCAACGCCGCTCTGCCACCGCCCGAGCGGAACGCCGCCGAGCAGGTGTTGCGGGCGGAGCGGGCGATCCCCAAGAGCTACCGCGACTGGGAACGCCAGCCCGGTTCGACCCAGTGGCGTGCGGACCTGACGAGCCCGCACCTGCCGCACAAGGCGGACGTGGCCGACCTCCGCAAGCACCTCGGCCAGGCCCGCGAGGCGGTCGAGCAGGCCCGCGTCGTCCGCCGCCTCCCGGCCGGCGGGTTCACCGTCACCCCGAAACCGGACAGCGCCTTCTTCGCCCTGCCTCACATCGACCACAGCCGGCGGGTCTGGCTGCTGCTGTCGCACGACTCGCTGGTGCGGGCGTACGACCGGGACGCCGACGGGGCGGTGGATTCCGCACTCGCGTTGCTCGCGGCCGCTCGCGCCATCGGCGACGAGCCGGTCTTCGTCTCCCAGTTGGTCCGCATGTCCGGGGCGAACCTGTGCGTCGGGGAGGTGGAGCGGACGCTCGGCTGGTGCGTCGGGTTCGACGACGCCAAGTTGGCCGAACTGGATCAAGCCTTCGCCGAGGAGGCGGCCGCCCCGCGGCTGCGGTGGGCGATGCGCGGGGAGCGGGCGTTCCACCACCGCATGGCCGAACTGGTGGACGACGGCACCCTCCCCAGTCACCAGTTGGCGAGGTACGACGGCCAGCCGTACTGGTACGACCCGGCGCTCGACCTGTGGGTGCGGGCGGGAGCGAGGGACGACCAGGCCCTCGGACTGGCCATGTTCGACGAACTCGTCGCGGCGGCCGACCTGCCGGCCGGTCCGCAGCGGGCGAAGGCGATCGGCGCCGTCGAAGAGCGGTACGGGCGACTCGGCTCACCGGCCGAAGGACCGATCCGCCGGCACCTGTTGTTCGGCCTTCTCCGGCCGGCCTTCCACCGGACGACCGAATCGGACACCCGCACGGTGGCGCAGTTGAACGCGGCGCGGGTGGCGATCGCGTGCGAGCGGCACCGACAGAAGACGGGAACGTACCCGGAGACGCTGGACGAGTTGCCGAAGGAACTGCTGCCCGAGGTGCCGACCGACCCGTTCAGCGGCAAGCCGATCCTGTACACGAAGTTGCCCGACGGCGCGGTGGCGTACTCGGTCGGGGCGGACGGCACGGACGACGGGGCGGTGAAGCTGAACCCGAAGAACGAGAAGGGGAACGACCTCGGCTTCCGCCTGTGGACGCCCGAACACCGCCGCAAGCCGCCGTCGCCCAGGCCGCCGGAGACGCCGTCGCTGTTCGGCGGCCCGGGCGGGTTCGCCATGCCCTTCGAGGACACCCCGAAGCCCGGCACCCCGACGGCCCCGCCGCCCCTCTCCCCACGGGTGCGCAGGCCGCCGGAGGAGCCGCCCGGGCGGTGATCGCCGGTTGTGCCGGCGGCTCGTGAACCTCCCGTGAAGGCCCCATTTCCCCCGCCCGGCCCCTTGCGTCGGCCACTTCCGGCGGGGTAAGATGTGGTTGTGGACGAACCTCACCCAGCTTCCGCGCGTCTCAGATAACGAACCGGCGGCCGACGGCGGCCCCCCGGTTCGTTGTCGCTTACCGGAGGGTGTCGCCGTCATGAATCCCGGGTCGTACTCCCCGCTCGACGCCAGCGTGCTCGTGCTGAACAAGATGTTCATGGCCGTGCACGTGATCAGCGTGCGGCGGGCGTTCTGCCTGCTGTGCAAGTACCAGGCGGAGGTGGTCAGCGTCGAGGACGGGCAGTACACGTCCTACGACTTCGAGTCGTGGGCCGAGCTGAGCGCGTACAAGGCGGCGAACTTCCGCGAGGAGCACGACGACTGGGTGCGGACGCCGACGGTCGAGATCCAGGCGCCGCGGGTGATCCGCCTGCTGGACTACGACAAGGTGCCCCGGCAGACGGTCAAGTTCAACCGCCGGAACATCTTCGCCCGCGACCACAACCAGTGCCAGTACTGCGGGCGGAAGTTCGTGATGAGTGAGCTGTCGCTCGACCACGTCATCCCCCGCAGCCAGGGGGGCGGGACGACGTGGGAGAACATCGTGTGCGCGTGCGTCGAGTGCAACGTCCGCAAGGGCGGCCGCACCCCGCGGCAGGCGAACATGACGCTGGTGCGGAAGCCGGAGAAGCCGAAGCGGAGCCCCGTGCTGAACATGAAGCTGAGCCAGAAGAAGTACCAGACGTGGCAGTCGTTCCTGGAGAACGCGTACTGGAGCGTCGAACTGAAGTGACGATCAATTCCCCTCTCCCCTGGCGGGAGAGGGGTCAGGGGTGAGGGGGAGGGCAAAACCCTCCCCCTCGTTCGTTTTCACCGGCTGGTTGGTTTCTCCGTCCCCCTCACCCCCAGCCCCTCTCCCGCCAGGGGAGAGGGGGGCCAATCTCAGATGCGGTCCATCGAGTCCAGCCACACGGTCAGCTCGTCGAGCGTCTTCTGGTCGATGTACTGCTTGCCGAAGTCGGCGATCTCGCGGTAGATGAGCGGGAACTTCTTCGCCTTCAGCTTCTCGGTGGTGTCCTGGATCTCCTTCAGCAGCGGGTCCTTGTTCCCGGCGATGAGGAAGAAGGCGAGCGGCTGGTTGGGCAGGTTGTCCTTGGCGTTGCCGGCGAGCGGCGCCCCGCTGACGGCCACCCCGCGGACGAAGTCGCGGGCGTTGAACGCCATGTACAGGGCCATCGACCCGCCGATGCCCATGCCGTGCACCACCACCCGCGAGTTGTCGATGGTGAACGGCTTGAGCGCCTCCCGCACGGTGGCGACCACGTCCTCCGTCTCGGTGGACGCCCACTGCTGCCCCTTCGACTTGGGGGCGATGATGATGAAGTTGGCGGCGTCGCAGTAGTCCTCCCAGATCTTCTTCATGTCCTTGGCTTCGTTCGCCCCCGGCTTGGCCGCGTGCAACCAGACGATGACGCCGTAGCTCTTGTTCTTGTCGTAGTTGTCCGGCAGGTACATCCAGTACTCGCGGCCGCTCGTCTTGTTGCTCAGCCCGGTGAGCAGCCCCTTCTCGAACTCGTCCTCCTTCTCGTCTTTCTTGTCGTCCTTCTTGTCGTCGGCCGGCTTGGGGGCCGGGTCGCCGCCGGGCACGGGCGGCTTCGGCCCGCCGGGGCCGCCGGGCGCCCCCTTCGGCTTCTCCAGCGCCCGCCCCTTGCTCGACGGCATCGGCAACTTCTCGGGCAACTCCTGGTTGATCGCCCCGATCTTCACCGACACCGTTTCGGTCTTGTCCCCGTCCTTGCGTTTCACCTCCACCTTCAGCTCGGCGTTCACCGGGGTGGCCCGGACGATCTGCCCGAGCTGCGTCCGCCCGCCGGTGATCGGCACCATGTTCCCGCCCGGCGGCATCGGCCCGCGGGCGGGACCGGCCACCCCCACCTTCATGATGCGGTCGCCCTCCTTGATGCCCGCCACGTCGGCCGGACTCTTCGGGTACACGTACCGCACCTCCAGGCCGGCGTCCGGGTCGTCCCGCATGGGCAGGATGCCGAAGAACGGCTGGGCGAAGGTGGCGGCCGCCGCCGACCCGAGGGCGATCTTCTCGAACTTCAACTCCTTGCCGTCGCGGGTGACGGTGAGGGCGATCTCGTCCCCCTCGTACTTCGGCCCGAGGACGTGCTTCAGCCCGGAGAAGTGCGGCACCGGCTTGCCGTCGATGTGGGTGATGACGTCGCCCACCTTCAGGTCGGCCTTGGCGGCGGCCGAGTCGCCGGCGATGCTGCCGATGGTGACCGGCACGTTGTACATCTCCTCCGGCTCCTTCGGGTTGAACCCGAGCACCCCGCGGCCGACGTCCTTACCCCCCTTCAGCCGCGGGACGACGGCCATGACGTCCTCCAGCGGGATGGCGAACCCGATGCCCGAGTCGTACCACTCGATGCCGGCGGTGTCCCCTTCGCCGGTCGGCGAGGCGGGCACCAGCACGCCGATCACGCGGCCGTCGAGCGCGACGAGCGGCCCGCCGTAGTTCACCGGCGACACCTTGCAATCGGTCTGGATGGCTTTGCCCCAGATGCGGTTGAGCGCCGACACGATACCCTTGCTGTACCCAGGCACCTTCACCAGTTCGGCGTCCAGCGCCCGGCCCATCGCCAGCGTCCACTGGCCCACTTTCACGTCCTTCTTGGGGAACGCCTCGGGCACGCTCAGGTCGGTGTAGTCCACCTTCAGCAGCGTCAGCATGCGGGAGGTGTCGTGGGCCACCACCTTGGCCACCTTCCGCTCCTTGCCCGGCACGGTGACGAAGATGTCGGTCGGCTTGTTGGCGAAGTTGAACGAGCTGGTGATGACGTACCCGCCCTTGTCCACCACCAGCCCGGTGGTCGGGCCGACGCCCTTGCGGATGGGGGGCGGGCCGCCGCCCGGTCCGCCGCCCCCGCCGGGCGCGCCGATGACCGCCGCCCCGCCGGCCGTCTCGATCTTGCACACCCACGGGGCGGCCTTGGCGGCGGCCTCCTTCATCGCCTTCTCGGTGGACTCGTTGATCGCGTCCTGGCCGCGGGCCACGCCGGCAAGGGCGACGAGGAACACCAGAGCGGGCAGAAGCAATCGGGGCATCGGGAAAGTCCTCGACGAAGGTGCGGAGTGGGGTTAGCCGCGAGACGAAGGCGATCGCGTGAGTCGCGCTCGCCTTCGTCTCGCGGCTGACCGAGTTATTTCTTGTCCGTCGGCAGGGCCGGCTTGAGCAGCCCCTTCGGCCACTCCTCCAGCTTCACGTCCACCGACTGCAGGTTGTCCCCGCGGCGGACCTCGATGCGGATGGTGTCGCCCGGCTTGGTGCGGCTCATCACCGCCTGGTAACTCTTGATGCTGTAGATCGGCTCGCCGTCGATGAAGCTGACCAGGTCGTTCACCTGGATGCCGCCCTTGCCCGCCGGCGAGTTCGGGACGACCTCGTCCACGTACGGCGGGGTGCGGTCGAGCACGTTCGGCACGAACCGGATGCCGGTGAACCCGCCCAGCCCGCCGTCCGCCTTCACCCGCGGCCGCGGCTTGTACTTGCCGTCCTTCGCCAGGGCGACGAACTCCGGGATGCTCACCTTCGTCACCTTGTCCTTGTCGTCCTTGATGTCCGCCACGGCGAACGCCGGGATGGCGTAGTTGATCCACGTCTCCGTCTGGCTGTTCTTGATCTCCCGCCCGATCAGGCCGAGCAGTTCGCCCTTGCGGGTGGTGAGCGGCCCGCCGCCGGCGCCGGGGCCGTTGGCGATGGCGTCCACCACGTACACGTCGCCGGTGTACGGGAAGTCGAAGATGCCCCGCTTGCCGTGCAGCTTGCTGAACGAGGTGATGCTCCCCTGCATGACCGACACCGGCTCGTCCCGCATGGCGATCTCGAACAGGTTGCTGTGCGCCAGCACCCAGTCGCCCGGCTCGGCCGGCTTCCGCTTGGCCGCCTCGGCGATGTCGAAGAAGGCCAGGTCGAGGCCGTTCGGCTCCTCCTTCTTCTTCCCCTCCATGCGGATGTAGCACAGGGCGATGTCCAGTTCCGGCTCGGTGGCCAGCACGACGGCTTTCATCCGCCGGCCGTCGAACAGGTGGACGATCAGCTCGCTCGTGTCGAGCGTCTGGCTGGCGATGGTGACGAAGTGCCCGTCGGCCGACACCAGCACCCCGGTGCTGTAGTTGGTCGCCCCGCGGAACCCGCCGGCGCCGAAGATCTTCACCGTCTTCTCGTTCACCTGACTGGCCACCTTGACGAACGGGTCGGCGGCGACCGCCGGGGCGGCGAGCAGGAGGAGGGGCAGCAGGGAGCGGAGGGTGCGCATGGGTGGGTGGTCGGTGGGGTTGGGCCGGATGGCGAGCGGCGGCCGTGAGGCCGCTGTTTGTGCGTGGGGAACAGCGGCCTGACGGCCGCCGCTCGCCGTGCAGGCTACTTCTTGCCCAGGGTGTACGTCTTGATGGTGAGGGCGGCGTACGCCTTGTCCCCCCAGCGGACGATCAGCTTGTGCGGCACCTTCACCCCGCTCACCTGCTTGTGGTCGTAGGCGTACACCTCGCACGGGTCCTCGTCCTTGCTGAAGCTCGTCTCCCACCCGACGAGCGTGGCGTCCTTCGGGTGGAAGAACCACTTGGTGGTGTAGTTGTCCACCACCGTGCGGATCACCTCGCAGTCGATGCGGGACTTCTGCAGGTCGTCGCCGGTCTTGATCTTCAGGTCGTCGGTCACCGGGTACACCGGCTCCACCCCGCCGTGGACGAACCCGGGGTTGATGCTGTCGTTCCGCTTGAACCCGCCCTCGGCGTTCAGCTTGGTGAGGAACAGCTTGAGCTGGAACAGGGCGGACAGCAGCCCGCCGCTCCCCTGCGGCAGGTAGCGGTCGGCCGCCGGGATGTCCGGGGCGAGGGGCTTGAGCGCGTCCGGGGTGATGTTCCCGCGGACGAACTTCACCTCGGTGAACCCGTCCTTGTCGTCGGCCCAGTCGACCTTCAGCTCGCCCCCGCGGCCGTCGGCCAGCTTGATCTCGCCCTCCGCCTTCCAGTTACCGGCCAGGGCGGAGGCGTCCCCGTGCGCCTTCTTGAACGCGTCCAGCAGGCGGGCCGTCTCCTGCTTGTTGAAGTAGAAGTTGGCGAACCCCTTCTTCGCCTCGACCATCTTGGCGGCCGGCGACTTGGCCGCCTTGGCGGCGGCCGGGTTGGGCGGCGGCTGCGGGCCGGGCCGGGGCGGGCCGCCGGGCGGCGGCTTGTCCCCGTTCTCCGGCTGCTCCACCATGCGGTCCATGTTCGGCATCAGCCGCACCAGGGTCTCCTTCGCCGCCCCCTGGCCGTTCACCTTGTACCGCAGGGGCAGCCGCCACCCGCTCGGGTAGATGCCGAGCACGTTCTTGTACTGGTTGGTGCTCCGCATCGGCCGGCCGGCGAACGTCACCAGTTCGTCCTGCGGCTTGATCCCGCGGCGGAAGGCGTCGGCCTCCTCCAGCAGTTGGGTGAACACCATCTTGTTGAGGGTGTCTCCGCTCTCCTCGCCGGCGGTGGACACGGCCGCCCCGAGGGTGGCGTGGTCGGTGTCCAGCCCGGCCTTCATGTGCCCGAGGAAGTTCTTGATCTGGTTGATGCTGATGGCGTACCCGACGCCCGAGTTCACCCGCCCCCGCTTCTCGAACGACCCGCGGCCGTTGATGCCGATCAGCTCGCCCTGCATGTTGAACAGCGGGCCGCCCGAGTTGCCGGGGTTGATGCTGGTGTCGAACTGGATGCAGTCGGTGTACTCGAGCGTCCCCTTCCCCTCCGGCGGCTGGTACCGGCTGACCCCGGAGATGAGGCCGAAGGTGACGGTCGGGGTGAAGTCCAGGGCCAGCCCGAACGGGTTGCCCATGGCCAGGCTCCACATGCCCACTTCCAGCTTGTCGCTGTCGCCCAGCTTGACGAACGGGAACTTGTCGCCGTCCTTCTTGGGCAGCAGTTTCACCAGGGCGACGTCGCCGATCTTGTCCTGCCCGACGAGCACGCTGTCGTACAGCTTGCCGTCGGCCAGCCCGCACTGCATGACTGACCCGGTCGGCTGCACCACGTGGAAGTTGGTCAGGCAGTACCCGTCCTCGCTGATCACCACCCCGGACCCGCACACCTGCCCGCCGTAGAAGCAGACGGCGGCGACCGCCGGGTGCACCGTGGCGATCACATTCACCCGCTCGGCCTCGGCGTCGGCGGCGGTCTTGTCCGGGACGGCGAAGGCGCGGCCGGCGAGGAGGAGCGGGGCGAACCCGAAGGCCTTGAGGGCGTCACGACGGTCGAAGAACATGGCCGGGGTTCTCGGTGGTGGGGTGGTGGGTGGTTTGCCGCGAGTCGCAGGCGAGCGATCGCCTGCGACTCGCGGCGAACCCGTTCGCCCTTACTTCTGCAGTTTCGCGTCGCCGAAGTTCAGCCCTTCCCCGCTGAACAGCGCCTCGCGGGTGACGACGATCTTCAACTCCTTCGCGTCCTTCACGTTCAGGTTCAACTCGAGCGGCTTGGCCGGCTTGGCCGTCTTCTCGAACGTCTGCTCGACCAGCTTCCGCCCGTCCACCTCGATGAGCAGCGTCACCTTGCTGGTCACCACCGGCACGGCGTCGTCGATGCCGACCACCGCCTTGAACTCGCGGTAGTTGCCGCCGAGCGGGTACTTGAGGGTGGTCTCGGGGGCCACCCACACGCCCTTGCTGAACAGCTTGCCGCCCACCCGCAGGCCGTTCCCCTCGCGGGTCTTGTTCGCCAGGAACGGCTGGAACGGTTCGCCGGGGCCGGCCTCGGGGGCGTCCACCGCCGGCTCCAGTTCGGCCAGGTATTTCACGTTCCCCTGGGCGAAGTCCATGCGGGCGACCGCCGCCAGCGACGGGTACTCGACCGTCGCCCCGCTCACCGTCTTGACCGTCACCTTCCCGCTCTTCTCGTCGATGGCCACGGCGGTGGCCAGCAGGCTGTTGCCGAACACGTCGAACACCCGCCCGGCGGTCGGCGGGAGCACGTCCGGCGGCGGGTTGTAGAACACCAGCCCGCCGCTCACGCGGACGAGCGGGGCCTCCGAGCGGGTGCCGTCGGTCGCCTCGAACGTCATCTTGGTGCCGTCCTCCGCCCCGCCGATGAGCGTCCCCTCCCGCGGCTGGAACCCCTCGGCCTCGGTGTTGAACACCAGGATGTCCCGCTTGCCCCGCTTCTCGACGATCTTCAGTTTCCAGTCCTGGCGGACGGTGCCGGTGTTCGCCTTCCGCACCCAGTACAGCACGTGATCCCGCTTCAGGCTGACGGCCGGCGGGGTCACCCCGTCGGCGGCGGTGGCCGCCATCACCACGCTGAACACCTGGGCTTTCAGCCTGGTGCCGTCGTTCGTCACCTTCAGCAGGCTGCCGTCGGTCAACTCGATCTCGTCGTAGGCGGCGGTGCCCAGCGGCAGCGGCTTGTTCCCCAGCCGCACCTCGGCCAGGGTCTTCACCGGGATCTTGTTCGGCTGGCCGTCGCTCCCCTTGTAGGTGAGCGCCTCGCCGTCCACCGCCAGGATGTCACCCTGCACGGTCTTCCCGTCCAGGGTGACCAGGTCGGCGGCTGACGACACAGACGACCCGACCAGCCAAACGCAACAGGCTAGCGGGAGCAGGTGGCGGGTGGTCATGCGGGTGCGGCCCCGGAAAGGAGGTCGGTCGGGAGGGGGGTATTGTGAATTGTGCCGATCGGGCCGGGGGAATTCCAGAGGGGCGGGCGGGGAATGTTACCCAACACCCACTCTTCGCCACGAGTGCCGGACGGGGGTGCCGCTCGCGGCGAACACTCACCCTTCCAGAACGGGCCAGGAACGGGGGTGAAAGGGAGACGGTCGGGCGGGGAAAAAACAACAGGGGTGGGGGGGACGGGTTTCCCAATCCCCCCACCCCTGTTGTGGCACCAGCTCTCGCCGAGAGCCGGTCAGTTCACTTGCTGCTGTTCTGGAGGGCCTTGAAGTACTCCTCCACGTACGGCTTGTACTTGGCCGGCGCCTCCGACACCATCTTCTGCGCGATCTTGATCCGCTCCGAGTCGGGCAGCGTCCCCCACACCTCGGCGATCCGCTTCAGCTCCTTGTCGTCCACCTTCCCGTCCTTCGGCCCCGAGTTCGGGATGTTGCTGCTGTTCGCACCCCCGTTCGGGTTCTGGCCGCCCTGTCCACCCGGCTGACCGCCGGAAGGGCAACCGCCACCGTTTCAAGACCCGCCCTTCGCCTTCTCCTCCAGCTCCTTGATCTTCTCGTCCAGGCGGAACAGGATCCGCTTCTGGATGTCCTGCGTCGTCTGGCCCCCGCGGGCCAGGTCCAGCCGGCGGCCGCTGCTGTCCATCAGCTTGCCGATGTTCGACAGGTCCTTCTCGTCCTTCGACCAGTTCTGCAGGTCGAAGAACATCAGGGTGGCCACCATCTTGTACCGGTCCGGCGCGTCCACCACGTCGTCCAGCAGCCGCACCAGCGAGGCCACCGCGTCCACCTTCTTCGCCTTCTTGTACCCGGCCACGCTGTGCTCGGCGACGGCCTTGAAGAACAGGAAGGCGGACGGGTCGACCATGTCCTCCGACTTGGCGTCGGCGACCGCCTCCAGCGCCTCCTCGTACACCTTCTTGCCGGCCAACGCGCGGGCGTACGCCGCCCCCAGGTTGGCCTTCACGAACGCGTCCTTCTCGTCCTTGATCACCGCCGGGACGGCCGTCGGCGCGTCTTTCGTGATGTCGCGGGCGTCGTCCAGCGCCGCCTGCGCCTCCGGCTTGCCCAGCCCGATGCTGGCCACCGTCTTCTCGCCCGTCGTCTTGTCGCTCGCCCAGATGGCCTCGAACTTCGCCTTGTCCATCTTGCCCTGGGCGGTGAGCCAGCCGCTCACCTTGCCCTTGGCGGAGTCGGCGTCCATCGCCTTCAGGGTGCCGAACGAGACGAGCGACGGGTCTGGGGCTTTCGGGGCGGGGTCGGCCGCCACGGCCGTCAGGGCAGAGCCGGCGGCGATCGCGACGGCCGCGACCCACTTCCGCAGTTTCACGGGAATCTCCACGATTTTGGGGGACGATGGGCGGGCGAGCCGGCCCACGGCGAGTTGCTCGGGCGTGCGCCCGGCGGCAGTTCCGACCGGACTGCCACGACTGAACTGTACACGCCCGGACCGGAATTGTCACACCGAGAGTCGCCGGCCGACCCGACCCGTTACCCCGGCGTTACGATCCGGCCGTGCCGCTGACGTGTGGGAAACGCGAGCGGGGCGAGCGGGTCGGGTTGCCCCGTCCCACTCGCCCCGTCGTTCACCAGCCGGTCAGCTCACTTGCTGCTGTTCTGGAGGGCCTTGAAGTACTCCTCCACGTACGGCTTGTACTTGGCCGGCGCCTCCGACACCATCTTCTGCGCGATCTTGATCCGCTCCGAGTCGGGCAGCGTCCCCCACACCTCGGCGATCCGCTTCAGCTCCTTGTCGTCCACCTTCCCGTCCTTCGGCCCCGAGTTCGGGATGTTGCTGCTGTTCGCACCCCCGTTCGGGTTCTGGCCGCCCTGTCCACCCGGCTGACCGCCGGAAGGGCAACCGCCACCGTTTCAAGACCCGCCCTTCGCCTTCTCCTCCAGCTCCTTGATCTTCTCGTCCAGGCGGAACAGGATCCGCTTCTGGATGTCCTGCGTCGTCTGGCCCCCGCGGGCCAGGTCCAGCCGGCGGCCGCTGCTGTCCATCAGCTTGCCGATGTTCGACAGGTCCTTCTCGTCCTTCGACCAGTTCTGCAGGTCGAAGAACATCAGGGTGGCCACCATCTTGTACCGGTCCGGCGCGTCCACCACGTCGTCCAGCAGCCGCACCAGCGAGGCCACCGCGTCCACCTTCTTCGCCTTCTTGTACCCGGCCACGCTGTGCTCGGCGACGGCCTTGAAGAACAGGAAGGCGGACGGGTCGACCATGTCCTCCGACTTGGCGTCGGCGACCGCCTCCAGCGCCTCCTCGTACACCTTCTTGCCGGCCAACGCGCGGGCGTACGCCGCCCCCAGGTTGGCCTTCACGAACGCGTCCTTCTCGTCCTTGATCACCGCCGGGACGGCCGTCGGCGCGTCTTTCGTGATGTCGCGGGCGTCGTCCAGCGCCGCCTGCGCCTCCGGCTTGCCCAGCCCGATGCTGGCCACCGTCTTCTCGCCCGTCGTCTTGTCGCTCGCCCAGATGGCCTCGAACTTCGCCTTGTCCATCTTGCCCAGCCCGTTCAGCCACGCCCCGGCTTTCGCCTGGGCCTGGTCGGCCGGCATGGCCCGCAGGGTGCCGAACGACACCAGCGACGGGTCCGGCGCCTTCGCCCCGCCCTTGTCAGGGTCGGCCGCGAAACCACACAGGGTGGAGCTGGCGGCGATCGCGACCGTCGCGATCCACTTCCGCAGTTTCACGGGAAACCTCCTCGAACCGAGGGAATGGGGCGGACCGCACGGGCCGCCGTGGGGGGCGGGCTTTCGCCCCTCCGGTCACACACGAACACTGTACCTGACCCGGCCGGAAAAGTCACACCATTCTTCATCGGTCGCTCATCCCGTTACCCGGCGTTACCTTCCGGCGGGCGGGCCAGTTGGAGTGTGGAAGAACGACTCCCTCCGGAATAACGGGTCGGCGTAACGTCTTCACGGCGAGCGGGAGCGAGCCTGGTACCAGGCTCGCTCCCGCTCGCCGTGAAGACGTTTCGGCCGGATTACTTCGCCCCGATCTTCACGTCCACCGGGTCGGCCCAGAACTTGTGCTCGGCCCCGTAGTACAGGTACACCCGACTGGCCGGCCCGCGGTACTCGCCCGGCACGTCGGCGATCAGGTCTACCCCGAACTCGACGGTCTCCTTGTCGCCCAGGCCGTGCCAGTAGAACACCAGCTCGCGGCCCCGCTTCTCCCAGTAGCTGACCGTCGGCCGCTTCCCTTCTTCCTTCCGCTCTGTCAGCAGCTTCAGTTGCTTCATGTCCTCCGGCACCTTCAGCCCGGCCGGGATGCCGACGACCGCCGTCACCATACCGTTCTGCGTGCCCTTGAGGTTCTGCACGGTCACGTTCAGCCGCACCGTGTCGCCCTCGGCCACGTCCGCCTTGCTCAGCCTGGTGGTCAGCTTGACCGGGCAGTCGGGCGAGCTGTTCGGCAGGCGGGTGCGGCACTCCCAACTCACCGTACACGGGTACGGCTGCTTGGCGTCGGTCGTCACCTCGATGCTCAGCTTGCCGTCCTTGAGCAGTTTCTCGGGGTTCTCGATCTCGACCACGATCGGCCCGGCCTCCTGCTTGGTGAACTTCTTCTCGCCCACCTTCTCGCCGCCGACCAGCACGGTGACGGTGCCGTCCTCGGCCGGCCGCTTATTGCTGCGGGCGTACTCGATCAGCGACTTGAGTGCCAGGATGGTGCTCTGGGTGCTGCCGAAGTCGCCGCTCCCACTCCGCTTGCTGCCGATCCATTTGCACGCCGAATCGACGTTCGGGCGGAACTGGCCGGCCTCGTTCGCCTTCAGCCACCCCAGCACGGCCAGGGCGGTCGATTCGATCTCCAGGGCCATGCCGGTGCTGTTGGTCACGCTGGCGGTGGCGCCGGTCAGCTTGCCGTCCTTGTCTTGCAGGGCGGCCAGTTTCTTCAGCAACTCTTCGCCGCCCTTGCGGTCGCCGCGGTTCAGCAGGCTGTTGGCCACCAGCCCGATGAAGTACGGGTCCTTCGCCCGCCCGTCGGATGCCAATTTCACCAGCGCCTCGACCTCCTTCGTCAGGTCGCTTTTGGTGTCGCCCTTCCGCTCGGCCTCGGTGATGGCCCACACGATGTACGCGTTGGCGATGTCGGCCGGGGCGTACCCGAAGGTGTCCAGCGCCCGCGGGTTCTTCTTGAACCCGCCGTTCCCGTCACGGCTGTCGATCAGGTACTTCTTTGTCCGCGTGAGCATCTCCTGGTCCACCGGGAAGACGCGGCTCATGTCGGTGAACTGGAGTAGCCCGTAGGCGGTGAGCGACTCGTGCGGCGGGGCGGCCCCGCCGAACCACTCGTACCCCTGGCGGCCGTCGGCGGCCGGCTTCTGGCACTCGAAGCTGGTCAGCCGCCCGTACCCGCGGTCGAGCAGTTCCTTCGCCCGCTTGCTCACCTCCGGCTTGGCCTGGTTGGTCTCGTTCAGGTAGTCGAGCACCAGCACGTTCGG
>CAYMHO010000112.1:0-5921 GCA_964390195.1 uncultured Fimbriiglobus sp.
GGGCGTCGGACCGGCTCGAATACCAGACGAAGGACACGCTGCACCTCGCCGGCCGGCGGGTCGGGCACGTCTGCACCGAGGACTGCCCGCTGGACAAGAGCGAGAACCTGTGTACGCAGACCGAGTCCGGGGTGTCGCCGCGGTCGGGGCAGGCGCTCGTCCACTTCGCCCAGGCGGTGGCGTACTTCCGCGGGCGGGCGGCGGTCGGGGCGGACGACGTGCGTGCCGTGCTCCCGTGGGTCCTGCACGACAAGCTGCCGCAGAACCCGCAGTCGGCCTTCTTCCAGAAGCCGGAGAACCGCGTGTACGTCACCGACAAGGTGTCGTGGCTGTGGCAACTGTTTGACAGGGCGGTGGCGCAACAGGCGGCCCACGCCCCCACCCGCAAGCGGACGCTGGAACTGGCCCGCGCGTGCGGCGGACAACTGCACGGGCTGACCACCCCGGACTTGCGGGGCAAGCTGACCGCCCTCCGCGAGCGGGTCGATCTGGTGCTGAAGGAGTGCGAGCTGAACGCCGTCGTGCATTCCGACCTGGTGCTGTTGAAGGACCTGTACGTCCGCTGCCGGAACGAACTGGCCGGGCGGGAGGGGGCGGCGTGAACGACACACTCCGGGTACTGGCCGATGAACTGCGAGCCGACGGCCCGCGGCGGTTCTCGCGGTGGGACGCCACCGCGTTCGACGCGGCGGTGACTGGGCCGGTGGCGGCTCTGGCGATGGCACTTGGGGCGAATGCCGAGGTAGTGGTGGGCGGTTATTTGAGAGCCGTTCAACAGGCGGTCGGGCGCGGTGTCATGCGACAGATCGCCGCCGGCACGACGGGCTGGACGAACGCCCTGGAACGGCTGCTCGCGGAGAGCGTGCCGGCGGGTCTGGCTGCCGTGCCCGTGGCGAAGCGGCTGAAGGTGCTGGCCGACGTGTGGAATCTGGGCGAAGGGTTGCTCCGCGAGCCGGTGTGGGTGGATCGGTACATCACCGCGTGCGTGCCGAAGCTCGGCCGGCTCGACAAGCTGGAGTCGTTCCTGGTGGACAACCTGGGTCCGGTGCTCTCGCCCCCGCCGCCGGCCAAGTGGACGGGCAAGCATCGCGTCGAAGTGTTCGACCTGCGGCCGGTGGTAGACGACTTCCTGCCGGGCGAGTTGCACCTGGCCGCCCCGAGCGTGCTGTGCGTGTCCGACCGCCGCCGGCCGGAGTTGCAAGTGGGCGTGCTGCTGCGACCGGGCGGGGGCGAACTGCTCGGCGTGGTGTCCGGCCTGGGAGTTTACCCCGACCCCGGCCCGCTACCGGCGGTGGCCTTCAACGACGGCGAGTTGACCGTCGCCGGGCGGGCCATCCCCGTGCCAATGGTCCGTCGCCGGCTGGGGCTGGCCGTGTCCGCCGCCGGCTTCGTGGCCGTCACCACCGCGGACAGCCAGCGGGTGTGGGCAATCGAGTGCGAGTGAGGAGAGCGAGTCACTTCCGGTCGCCCACCGCGGGCTGTGCTGCGGCCGGAAACGAAATCCCCGCGGGGCGGTGAGGGGTCTCGGGGCGGGACGGGCATTCCCCCGGTGTGCCGCAGGGCTAACCGGGTGACGGGCACCCGGCGAGCCTGGCAGCAATAACCCCGCGTGACCCATGAGTACCGGATTCGATAAGGTTGGCAAGCCGGGATCGGCCGGCCCCGCCGGGCTGATTGACATCGCCACCCCGGACGTCTGGAACCGGGTCGACCTCCGCACCCGGACCATCGTGGTCCGGCTGTACAACTACAACATCGACGGCAACACGCTCAAGCCGGAACACCAGGCGTTCCTCCGCGACCGGCTGGTGCCGTTCGTCCGGTCGGTCCCGTCCCACGTCAAGCTTCACGGGACGGCAAGCCAGAGCGGGGACGCCGCGTACAACCGCCAACTGTCGCTCGAGCGGGTGCTGCGGGTGAAACAGTTCCTCGTTACATGCGGACTGTCGGAAGGCCAGGTGCCGGGCACCCAGATGCAGGCGACCGGCGAGGATCAGTCCGTGTCGAAGTCGTCGGAGGACGCCTGGGACCGCGCGGTCACGCTGGTGATCGCGGCTCGCGTGCTCAGCCGGCCCATCCCGCGGCCCAAGCCCAGACCGCGCCCTCCCGTCGGCCGGCCGGGGTACTCGCCGATCCCGCCCCAGCCGTGGATCATCCCGCCCCCACTCGGCGAACCGAATTTCCCGAACTACGACACCTCGAGCCACTTCGAGATCCGGGTGGTGGGAGGCGTCGAGGTGGCGGAAGGGGGCGGTATCACCCTGTACACGTTCCAGATTCGGGACAAATTCACCAAGGAAACGGTCTACTACGACTACTACGGGGGGACCGTGTCCGGGCCGAGCGCGTTGCCCGTCTCCGTTACCCTTCCGGAGGACGAGTGGACCACCTTTTCCATCGCCGAGCCTGGGCTGAAGGTGACTGACCTGAGCGGGGGCATGGACATCGGGTCCGTGGGGCCGGTGAACATCAACCCGGCGGTGGCACCGATTCCTGGTCTGCCCGGTTACATCTCCAAAACGTATGTGGTGTTCAAAGGCCGACGGGCGATCAACGGCGCGGCGGACACAGCCGTTGACGTGCCGGGGACGAGCCTGTCCGCCGGAGTGGGTTCCGCGTCGAAGGGCTACGTGCGGCGGTCCGGGGCGAAATTCAAGACCCCGTGAGGACTGCCGACGGGCGGGCAGCGCATCGCCATCGGCCCGAGACGTGACCCTACCACTCCTGCGCCCGGACGTAAAGTGCTCGTGCCCTCGCCGGCTGAGGATGGGGTGAGGGTATAATCAGCACCCGAGGGCCCGCCCGACTTGAGACGCAAGCCGCAACCGCCGAAGCCGACGCCGGTCCGCCGCGAGACGCCGCCCCCGGTGCCGATCGCCGGCGGGGCCGACCCGCTGGCCGACGCCGTCGTCGCCGCGTGGCCGAAGGCCCAAGCGTTCTGGTCGCGCTTCCTCCTGCTCGGCCCGCCGTGCCACCAGCCGGACTGCGGCAGCGTCGCCCAGATTGACCTCGGCACCCGGCAGGTGTGTCTCGACCTCGGCCTGATCCGCAAGCTGAACCTGGCCGACTGTCTGGAGGCGATGCTCGCCCACGAGGTGGGGCACCACGTCCGCTATCCCGGCACGCTGGCCGTCCACGCCCGCATGCGGCTGATCGAACGCGGGCTGCTGCCGGTGGAGGAATACTCGCTCACGAACCTGTTCACCGACTTGATGATTAACGACGCGCTGCGGCCGAGCTACGAGGAGCAGTTGTGCCGCGTATACGAGGCGTTCGCCGGTGCCCGCAAGCCGGGTGAACCGGTGGACCCGGCGTTCCAGTTCTACCTCGCCGTGTACGAGGAGCGGTGGCGGCGGGAGCCGGGGTCGCTGATGGGCGGGCCGGCGGCGGAAGATGTGTTCGCCGAGCAGCACCCCGGCTACCGGGCGGACGCGCAGGTGCTGGGCGAGAAGTTGTTCCGCCTCGGGCCGAACGTGTACACGCAGTTCCTGTACTTCGTGTCGGTGGTGTCGCGGTACATCCGGTGGAACGGGGAGAAGGAGCCGACGGGGTCGGACCCGTACTCGTGCGGGTGCGGGGAGCCGACGCCGGACGACTGGGCGGACGCCCTGACCCCGGACGGCCGCGAGCGGGAGGCGGTGCGGCGGGCGAAGGACGAGGGCTGGATCGACGAGAAGACGGCCGACCGGATGATCGACCCGGACAGCACCGACCGCCGCATCGCCACCCTACCCGGATCGACCACCGCCGACGCCACCCGCGTGCCGGAGGTGATGGCCGCGTACTACCGCCGCGAGGCCGAGCGGCACCTGGTCCGCCCGCCGCCGCAACTGCGGCACGGCGAGGCCACCACCCCCACCACCCACGACGAGTGGGAACCGGGGGACCCGCTCCGCGACATCGACTGGGTGACGACACTGCTCCAGCGGGGCGAGGTGCTCGGGGCGGTCGCCCCGCTCAAGCGCCAGCGGGTGGCTGAAATCGAGGGGTGGGAAGTGCCCTTCTGGCAACCGCGGGTGGAGGTGTACCTGGACGTGAGCGGGTCGATGCCCGACCCGCGGACCACCCGCAACGCCATGACCCTGGCCGCCCTGGTGCTGGCGACCGGCGCCATCCGGGCCGGCGGGTGGGCGCGGGCGACGCTGTACTCGTCGTCGCCGGTGGTGTACCGCGAGTGGTGCCGGTCGGAGGGCGAGTTGTCGAAGTTCCTGATGCACTACATCGGGGCCGGGACGGATTTCCCGTTCGACCTGCTCCGCGAGAGCGTGGCCGAGTGCGGCACCGACCAGCCCATCCGGGTGCTCATCACCGACAACGACTTCGACCACAACTATAAGGAACACAAGGCGAACGCCGGCATCCTGGCCGAAGCCGTCGCCCGCTCGCCGCACTTCATCCTCATGCTGCACGCCGCCGACGACGAGTGGACGCAGCCGTACAAGACGGCCGAGGCGAGGGTCATCCCGGTGACGAAGCTGGACGACTTCCCGGCGGTAGCTGCTGCTCTTTCTGACGCGCTGTTCGAGGGGAACCGCCATGTCGCTCGCTAGCCGCCTCTTCGGCCGTCCCGGCGGGACGAAGTTCGACCTCGCCGCCGTGCAGGTGAAATTGACCGACGCCGTCCGCCGGAGCGGGCCGGCCGACGCCGAACTGGCGCGGGCGCGGTTCGCCGACGGTTGCCGGGATGCCGGCGTCCGCCCGCCGACGCCCGAGGAGTGGGCCGCCACCACGAACGGCATCGACGCCGACGGGTGGCAGCGGTTCGCCGTCATGGTGGCGGTGTTCGACTGGCCGCAGTTTCGTGAAACGGTGCCGCAACTGCCTGCCGGCAAGTCGGGCACCGACCTGACCGCCGCGTTCGCCTGGACGATCACGCACACCCCGCTGCTGACGGTGGAGGTGCTCACCCAGAGCGAACTGCGGGTGGAGGAACTGGCCCGGCGGCTGGTGTCGGCGGTGGGCGGGTCGATCGCCGGCGAGTCGGCGGCGGAGTCGAAGGTGAAGGCCGAGCGGTTGGACTACGGGCGGCTGCTGGCCGAGGCGGAGGAGGCGAAGGCGGCCGCGGCCGAGCGGACGGAGGAGTTGCGGAAGCGGCGGGAGGAGCAGGAGCAGCGCCGCACCCGCCGGGGGAAGTTTTAGTCTGCCGAAAGGAAGGCGGTGGCGACGCCGGCCGCCCGCTCGTACAGTGGGGCGGTCCACGAACCCGAGACCCCCCGATGCGTTCCCTCCTCTCCCTCCTCTCCCTCCTGCTCGTCGCCCTGCCCGCCGTCGCCGCCCCGCCGAACGTGGTGTTCATCGTCGGCGACGACCAGGCGTGGACCGACTACGGGTTCATGGGCCACCCGCACATCCAGACCCCGCACCTGGACAAACTGGCCGAGCAGAGCCTGCGGTTCGACCGCGGGTACGTGCCCACCAGCCTGTGCCGGGCCAGCCTGGCCACCATGATTACCGGCCTGTACCCGCACCAGCACACCATCACCTCGAACGACCCGCCCATCCCGATCGGCGTCAAGCCGGCCGAGGCGATGAAAAACGACAAGTACCTCGCCGACCGCAGGGCGATGATCGAGCTGTTCGAGAAGTCGCCGAACCTGCCGAAGCTGCTCGCCCCGAAGGGGTACGTCAGTTTGCAAGCGGGCAAGTGGTGGGAGGGGAACGCCTGCCGGTGTGGGGGTTTCACCGAGGGCATGACGCACGGCGACCCGAGCAAGGGCGGGCGGCACGGCGACGTCGGGCTGAACATCGGGCGGCAGGGGCTGAAGGAAGTGACCGAGTTCATCGACACCGCGAAGAAGGACGGCAAGCCGTTCTTCGTGTGGTACGCGCCGATGATGCCGCACCAGCCGCACACCCCGCCGGACCGCCTGTTCAAGAAGTACGCCGGCAAGACCGATTCCGAGTTCGTCGCCAAGTACTGG
>CAYMHO010000112.1:5931-16540 GCA_964390195.1 uncultured Fimbriiglobus sp.
TCGACGAGACGGTGGGCGAGCTGCTGGCCCACCTGGACAAGCAGAAGTTGAGCGAGAACACGGTGGTCATCTACCTGCACGACAACGGCTGGATTCAGGAGCCGAAGAAGAACCAGTACGCCGCCAAGTCGAAGCGGTCGCCCTACGACGGCGGGGTCCGCACGCCGATTCTGGTGCGGTGGCCGGGCACGGTGAAGCCGGGCAAATCCGACGCCTTCGCCCAGTCGATCGACCTGGTTCCCACGGCGCTCATCGCCGCCGGGCTGAAGCCGACCGCCGACATGCCGGGGGTGAACCTGCTGGACGCGAAAGCGGTGGCGGGTCGCACGGCACTGTTCGGTGAAATTTTCGAGCACAACGCCATCGACATCACCAAGCCCGCCGCCAACCTGCAATACCGCTGGGTGATCGACGGGCACCTGAAGCTGATCCTGCCGAACCCGGCCCGCCTGCCGGACGCCAAGCCGGAACTGTACGACCTGAAGGCCGACCCGAAAGAGGAGACGAACCTGGCCGAGAAGCGGGCGGACGACGTGACCCGCCTGACGAAGAAGGTGAGCGAGTGGTGGCCGGCGAAGTGAACACCCCGTCTCCGCTTCGGAGAGGGGGCAGGGGGTGAGGTTCTCTCACGGTTGTGCGGGCGGGGCGTGTCCTCCCGAACGCGCCGACGGGGCGATTCGCTTGACGAACCGCCCCCGCCGCGACACCCTAAACGTATCCCCGTCCGGAGCCAGCCATGCGGTTCAATCGTCTCGTGTCGGCGTGCGGCGTGGTCGCGTGCGGGCTGGCCGTCGCACTCGCCCAGGCCCCGAAGCCGGCCGACCCGCCCCCGCCCAAGCCGGCCAACGCCGTCCCCGGCACCTTCCGCGCGTACATCGCCCTCGACCAGCGGACGGCCCCGCCCAAAGACCCGAAGGAGCCGGCCGACCCGAAAGCCCCGAAGGAGCCGAAGCTGACCGAGGGGAAGCGGAACGTGACCGGCTTCCAGCACGACCTGATCGTGGCGAACGAGCTGAACCCGACGGTGGCGGTGTTCAGCCGGTCGGCCAAGCCGGACGACGCCACCGCCAAACTGGTGGGCAAGCTGAAGGAACTGGCCGCCACCTACAAGACGATCGACTTCGGCGCGTACCTGTTCTTCCCGGTGCTGGACAAGGTGTACGCCGACGACGCCAAGAGCAAGGCGACGGCCGACGAGCTGAAGAAGTGGGGCGAGGGGGTGCCGGTCGGGCCGGTGGTGATCGGCCTGAGCGAGAAGGACTCCGCCCAAACGAAGGCGTGGAACGTGCACGACACCGGGGTGACGGTGGTGTTCTACAACCGCCTGCGGGTGGTGAAGCGGTGGGACCTGCCGCCGGGCGGGGTCACGGACGAGGTGATCGCCGAACTCGCCGCCGAGGTGAACAAAGAGCTGAAGAAGTAGCTCATGTTCCCCTCTCCCCTGGGGGAGTGCGGCCAGGGGTGAGGGGGAAGGTTGGCCCCGGCCCCCTCACCCCTAGCCCCTCTCCCCCAGGGGAGAGGGGGACAGGCCCATGCCCCTCTCCGTCGCCCCCATCACCGCCGACGAACTCTCCTCGGCCGCCCGGCTGATGTTCACCTCCGCCCCGGCGGGCGAACAAGACACCCGCGCCGGGCGGTTCGCCGAACTGGTCACGTCCGGCGAGATCGACGCGGGCGGTATCCTGCTGGCGAAGCGGGACGGCACCCCCGTCGGGGTGGCGGTGGTGCAACTCCTGTCCGGCGGGTCGGCGGTGGTGGTGCCGCCGGCCCCGGACGGCGGCGAGGCGTCCGACGCACTCGCCGCCGCCACCGTCGCCTTCCTCTCCGCCAGTTCCGCCGTCATCGCCCACCTGTTCCTCGATCCGGGCGAAGTGGCGAAGGCCGCCCCCCTGCTGCGTCACGGGTTCGGCCCGGCCGCCACCATCACCCACATGCTCCGCGACCTGGAGCACCTGCCCCCGCGGCCGCGTGGCCTGACGTTCGACCCGGCGGAAGCCGCCCCCGAGGTGTTCGGCGAAACGCTGCTCGCCACCTACGACGGCTCGCTCGACGTGCCCGAGGCGAACACCGACCGGCCGGCCGCGGACATCCTCGCCGGGTACGCCCAGGGCCAGCCCGACCCGCCGCACTGGTGGCTGGCCCGCGACGCGGCCGGTACGCCCGTCGGGGTGGTGCTGCTCTCCGCCCCGCGGTTCCACCCGGCGTGGGAGGTGGGCTACCTGGGGGTGGTGCCGGCCGCCCGCGGGAACGGGTACGGGAGGACACTCCTGCGATTCGCCATGCACGCCTGCGACCACCTGGGCGGTGAGCACCTGACCCTGAGTGTGGACGCCCGCAACGAGCCGGCCCTGGCCGTGTACCGCGACCACGGCTTCCGCCGGTACCACGAGCAGCGGGTGTTCCTGTGGCGGCGGGACGGTGGGGTCAGCCGGTCAGCATGAGCTGCAGGTAGATCACGTCCAGCCAGCGGCCGAACTTGAACCCCACCTCGCGGAAGTGGGCGACCTCGACGAACCCGTGGCGGCGGTGCAATTCCAGGCTGGCGGTCTGGTCTGCGCTCACCCCGCCGATGATGGTGCGGTGCCCGGCGGCTTTGGCCAGTCGGACGAGTTCGGTCAGCATCGCCGACGCCAGCCCGCGGCGGTGCCAGTCGTCCCGCACATACACGGACCACTCCACCGTGCTGGCGTACCCGCACCGTTTGTTCCACGCCGACAGCGACGCCCACGCCACCACCTCGCCGCCGCTCTCCGCGACGATGACGGGGTGGGCGGCGGTGCGGCCGTCGAACCACGCCTCGCGTTCGGCCGGCGTCTCCGGTTCCAGCGCGAACGTGCAGGTGGAGCTCTGGATGTAATGGTTGTAGATGGCGGAGATCGCCGGCAGGTCGGCGGCGGTCGCCGGGCGGAGGGTGTAGGCGTCGGGCATTGGGGTCATCCGCCGATCTTGGTGCGGGCCTCTTTGGCGGCGGTCCGCACGGTGGGGTACGGGTCGGTGTCGAGTCGTTTGAGTGCGGGCACGGCCGGTTTCGCGTCCGGGCCGATGCCACCGAGGGCGATCGCCGCCTGCCGGCGGACCGCCCACTCGGTGTCTCTCAACGCTTCCGTCAGTGCCGGTACCGCCGCCCTCGCCTCTGGCCCTATGGCCGCGAAGGCCACCGCCGCGTTCTGTCGGGTGAGTGGCGATTGACTCTTCAACAACGGTATCAACTCGGGCACCGCCTCCGCCGCCGCCGGGCCGTGCGCACTCAGGTTCAACGCCCCGCGGGCCTGGATTTCCGGATCGGGGTTGGCCAGCATCGCCCGCAGATCGGATACACTCTTGCCGGCATCTTGCAAAGGTACGGCCGGCGGGGTCGGCCGACACCCGACCAGCACGACCGCCAACACCGCGACCGCAAGACGGTTACACTCGGTACGCCCAGTTCCGCCGGTGGATCGCGTCATGTCTCACCGCCGTGAGTTTTCGCCCGGCTGGGAGCGCGGGCGGGACGCCCGCATTCAGATCAGCGGGCGGGACGCCCGCGCTCCCAGCCGAGTCGCGTTCACGCTCATCGAACTGCTCGTCGTCATCGCCACCATCGCGGTTCTGATCGGCCTGCTCCTCCCCGCCGTGCAGAACGTCCGCGCCGCCGCCGCCCGGATGCAGTGCGCGAACAACCTGAAACAGATCGGCCTCGCCTGCCACACCTTCCACGACACCGAGGGGCGGCTGCCGGGCGGGGTGGTCATCATCGCCCAGGTGGGCCTGCTGGACGACGGCTACGCCACCGGGTTCACCTACCTGCTGCCGTACCTGGAGCAAGGCAACCTGCGGAACTTGTACACCCTCAGCCAGCCGTGGCACGACCCGGCCAACGCCACCGCCGTCGGCACCCGCGTGAAGACATATTACTGCCCGGCCAACCGCACCGACGGGGGCATCGACCTGCGGCCGATCGCCGCCCAGTGGGGGTTCCCACTGCCGCCGTTCGCCGCGGGGGTCGATTACGCCTTCTGCAAGGGGTCGAACGCCGGCCTGTGGCCCGAGCCGGTGCGGGTGCCGGCGAACGTCCGCGGGCCGTTCGGCATCGGCATCTTCGAGAACGGGCGGGCGGTGCGGGGGACGTACACGCTCACCGAAATCACCGACGGCACCTCCAGCACGTTCGCCATCGGGGAAGCGGCCGGCGGGTCGAACCGCTACCCGGTGCGAAACCTGAGCGGTAGCGGTACGGCCACCGACCCGTTCACCGGCCAGCCGGCGTTGATGGAGCAAGCCTGGGGGGCGACGGGCTTCTCCGACCGCAACCACCCGTGGTACGCGAGCGTGCTGGCCGTGACCGCCCAGTTCGGCATCGCCCCGAATTTCAACGACGAACCGCTCAACCGCTCGCCCGGCACGCCGACCATCTTCGGGGTCGATTCGAGCGGGATGAACAACTCGGGCAACGACTTCGTGAGCGGGTTCCGGAGCGCACACACCGGCGGGGCGAACTTCGTGCTGTGCGACGGCAGCGTGCGGTTCATCCGCCAGAGCACCGACCCGGCGACGTACCGGGCGCTGTCCACGATGAGCGGCGGAGAGGTGATAAGCGGGGAGTGGTAAGGAGGCAGGAGTCAGGACTAACCACAGAGGCACAGAGACACAGAGAAGACAAGAGGGAGTGAGAAGACACAGAACTCTCTCTCCTGTTTTCTCTGTGCCTCTGTGCCTCTGTGGTTAGCCGGCCTTTCTGCGAATTTCGTCGAACGTCCACCGCTTCAGCACCTCGCCGTTGCGGAACACCGGCACCAGCAGGTCGCCCCCCGCGGCGGTCGCCGGCACGGTCGTCGGCTTGCCGTCCTTCACCACCAGTTTGAACCGCCCGGCCTTCGACTTCTTCCCGCCGTCGGTGATCGGCCGCTTGTACACGTCTCGCTCCGCCCCGTTCACCACCGCCGACGAGCACTTGAAGGCGAACCGCTGGGTGTCGCGGTTCAACTTCTGGAGCAGCCCGCCGCCGCTGCCGAAGGCGATGTTGTCCGCCGACCAGCCGGCCTTCCGCGTGGCCTCCAGGATCAGCCCGAGCATCTTGAAGTCGATGCCGTCGCCCTGGATCACCCGCACCTTCGGGTGGAGCACCTTGAACCCCTTCGCGTTCGTGGTGGTGCCGAACTTCTCGCCGAGCAGTTGCAACACCTTCACCACCACCGTCGGCGGGTCGCCGCTGTCGGGCCGCACCACCAGCACGCCGTCGCGGGCCAGCACCTGATCCTTCAGCACCCCGCCCCAGTACTCGGAGCACGCCCGGAAGATGTCGAAGCTGTCGGACACGCACGCCACGAGGCCGGTCGGGTACGCCGTCAGCATGTTCCGCATGGCGTCGATTTCGTGCGGCTCGCCCCAACTGGTGATGGTGCTGTGCTCGGCCGCGGGGATGGAACATCCGGGCATGTCGGCGGCGTAGAACTGTCGGGCCAGCAGGATCCCCGGAATGGTGTCAGTGCCGGAGAAGTTCACCAGGTGGGCGGCCCCGCCGAGCGCCGCCTGCTCCGGGCACGTCACCCCGCGGAAGCCGAAGTCGTGCAGCTTGAACGCGATCAGCGACGGGTCGCCGGTCGCTTCCAGTTCGTTGAGGATGATCCGCTTCATCGCCCGGCTTTGCGTCGCCACCGTGGACGGGTACCACACCTGTACGAGCAACGTTTCGAGCCAGTTGGTCAGCCAGTACGCGGCCGGGTCGGTGTTCTCGACCGTCATCATGACGTTGCTTTCGGGCACCACCGTCCCTTCCGGCACCGCCCGGATTTCGACCGGCAGTCTGCCCCCGTGCTTATTCAGGATGTGTTCCCACCCGGCGAAATTGAACACCTGCCCGCCGAAGTGCGACGCGAACAGACTCGCCGCCGCGTCAATTTTCGCCCGCGTCACCAACGGACCGGCGAGGTAGGCGTCCAGCCAGTATTGCAGGCCGAAGAACACGACCTCGGGGTGCGCCCCGCCGCTGCGGGCCTCGAAGTACGAGTACACCCGCTCGGTGCCCGGCGGGTACTGCTTGAAGTGGCTGACCTTGTACGAGTCGGTCAGCCAGCAAATGTTCGTCAGCCAGTTCATGGGTGGGCACCCGCGGGGATGGGATTCTTGTAGTCGGGTCTTCGCCCCCCGTCCGGTCGGATTAGTCTCAGTCCCACCACTTCCCCCCACACACACGGTCGGACCGCCGGGGTTGGCCGGGTCGTGGTGCCGGGGAGGTTTTTCGTGTCTCGCCCGCGTAACGCCCCCACATTCGCCCTTCGCCCGCTGAAACCCCGTCAGGTATAATCGTTAACGACGACCTGACCTCTCGGACGGAGCTTGCCGCATGGCTACGGCCACCCCCACCAAGCCGACCCCCGCCGCCGCCCGCGAGGCGGCCGTCGAACGGGCCATCGCCACCGCCGCCGGCAAGGTGCGGGCGAACGACCTGCTCACCGGGGCCGCCGCCGTCGCCGTGCTGCTGCTCGGGTACCTGGCCGTCGTCGTCACGCTCGACCGGCTGCTCGATTTGCCCGGCTGGGTGCGGCTGCTCGGCCTGTTGGGTCTGGTCGGCGGGCTGGCCGCGGTGGTGTACTTGCTCATCATCCGCCCGATGCAACGGCGGGTGAACCCGCGGTACGTCGCCCGCAAGATGGAAGAGACCCTGCCCGACGCGAAGAACGTGCTCATCAACTGGGTGGACCTGCAAGACGAGCAGTTGCCCGGCAGCGTGAAGGCGGCGGTCGGGGCGAAGGCCGCCGCCGGGGTGGCCGACGCGGACGTCGATTCGGCCACCAACTCTCGCTTGCTCGTGTGGCTCGGGTCGGCCGCCGGCGTGCTGGTGCTGGTGCTGGCCGTCCTGTTTCTGGTGTTCAGCGGGCCGCAGTTCATGTCGCTGTTGCAGCGGGCCGTCGTGCCGTTCAAGTCGCCCGAGATCGCCAGCGCCACCGTCATCACCGTGACGCAGCCGGACGGCGGGGACGTGACCATCTCGGACCTCGAATCGCTCACCGTCGCCGTCACCATCGACGGCCGCCAGCCCGACCCGAACGGCCCGGACAAGCCCCGCCTGCTGCTGCGGTACAGCCCGGACGCGCCGGTCGCCAAGGAGGTCCCGCTCGCCCGCGGCGACTCGTCCGACCGGTTCACCGTGGACCTCAGCCGCAGCGACATCCTGAACGGCGTCTACTACCAGGTGGCCGCCGGCGACGCCCGCACCCCGGAGTACCGCGTCACCGTCCGCACCCGCCCGATGCTCAGCCGGTTCGAGGCCACCTACGAGTACCCGGCGTACCTGAAGTGGCCGAACGACACCGAGGCCGGTACCAGGCTGAAGGCCCTCCGCGGCACCACCGTCACCCTCACCGCCAAGGCCAACCGGGCGGTCAAATCGACCACCCTCACCGCCTTCACGGTGGACGGGGCGCGGGAGATCGTCCGCGGGGAGGTGTTCGGCGAGGCGAAAGACCAGGTACGGTTCAAGTTGAAGCTGCGGGAGAGCGGCACCTACCGCATCGAGTTCCGCCCGACCGACGCCGACCACTCTGCCACCTCCGCCGACTACCCGATCGAGGTGGAGGTGGACGCCAAACCGGTGGTGTCGATCACCAAGCCGGTGGAGGATGAGATCACGCTTCCGCTGAACGGCCTGCTGGCGGTGGACGGCAAGGTCCGCGACGACCACGGCATCGCCCGCATCGAGCTGCGGTTCCAGGTGGAGGGGAACGAGGCCCTCGCCATCCGCCCGAAGGCGTACATGAACGGCGACCCGCTCAAGCGGGAGAAGGACGACAGCCTGATCACCGACCTGACCGGCGAGGGAGGCCCCGACGCCCCGGTGTACAAGGATTCGGTGCGGCTGGACCAGTTGACCGACGCTGACGGCAAGCCGGTAAAGCTGAAAGAGGGCGACACCCTCGTGTACTGGCTGGCCGCCATCGACAACTGCACCGAGCCGAAGGCGAACGAGGGCGAATCGACCCCGCGGAAGCGGGTGAAGCTGGTGGCCGCCCCGAAGGAGCCGGAAAAGAAGCAGGAGCAGGCGAACAAGGAGCAACAGCGGAAGGACGAGGAGAAGAAGGGCGAGCAGAAGCTGGACGAGCAGCGGAAGAACGAGACCCGGCCGGAGACCGAGAACCGCAACCCGGAGAAAGACCCGCAACAGCCGAAGCAGCCGGAAGGCCAGCCGGGCGAGAAGGACCCGATGAAGGCCGACGGCGACCCGACGAAGGGCGACACGCCGCCCCAAGGCAAGCCGGACGGCAAGCAAGACGGCAAGCAGGAGAACGGGAAGGGCGGCGACATGCCCCCGCCGAACGACCCCGAGCAGCAGAAGAAGCAGGACGACCTGAAGCGGAAGATCGAGGAGCAGAAGCGGAAGGAGCAGGAGCAAGCCGGGGACGCCCGCGGGGACGGCGACCCGTCGCAGGGGAAAGAGACCAAGCCGGACGCCAACACCAAGCCGCCGGAGGGCAAGCCGGGCGACGCCGGGTCGAAGGGGGCCGCCGAGGGCAAGGAGGGGCCGAAGCCCGAGGACATGACCAAGCCCGAGGGCCAGCCGAGCGAGGGCAAAGACGCCGGCACGCTGACCGACCCGAAGCGGAGCGAAGACAAGCCCGCGCCCAAGCCGGACGCGAAGGGGAACGACAAGCCGACCGGCGACCAGCCGAAGGACGCCCCGAAGGAGGGCACCGACGCCGGCACGACGAAGGAGTCGAAGGCCGACCCTTCGCCCAAGCCGAACGACCCGAAACAGCCGCCGCAAGACCCGATGAACGGGGACAAGAAAGACCCGAAGAAGGACGGCTCGGCCGGCTCCGCCCGCGGGGCCGAACCGCCGCAAGAAAAGGAAGGCCAGCCGCAAGACCCGATGAACGGCGGCACCGACCAGCCCAAACCCGGCCAGGAGAAGAAGGTCGATCCGAAAGACCTGAGCGGGTCGAAGCCGAAGGGCGAGCCGACCCGCGGCGACACCAAGCCGGAGCCGAAGCAGGGCGAAGGCCAGAAGGGCGAAGAGAAGAAGGACGCCGGCGGGGCGAAGGGCGAGACGCCGAACAAGCCGGCCGAGAGCAAGGACCCGCAGAAGGGCGCGGACGGTCAGCCCATGCAGAAGAAAGGCCCGCCGCAAGACGCCGGCACAGAGAAGCAACCGCCCCAGCAAGGTGGCGACGGCAAGGACGACCCCGCCCAGTCGAAGGGCGAAGGCAAGCAGCCCGAGCAACCCATGCCGGGCGGAAAGGGTGAAGACGAGAAGGGCAAAGCCAAGCCGTCCGACATCAAGAAGGGCGAAGGCGGCAAGGCCGAGGACAAGAAAGACCCGACGGGCAACGGCTCCGGTGAGAAACAGCCGGACCCGAAGGATCACTCGAAGGGCGGTGGTGCGGGCGACCAGAAGCTCGACAAGAAGGAAATGGAACAGGCCATCAAGGACCTCGATTCGAAGGACCCGAAGACCAAGCAGGCCGCCCGGGAGAAGCTCGACAAGGCGGTCGGCAAGGAGAACCGCGAACAGATCGAACAGGCCCAGAAGGACCTGAAGTCCGACGACAAGGCGAAACAAGACGCCGCCAAGCAGAAGCTCGAAGACATGGCCAAGAAGGGTCAGGGCCAGCCGGGCGACAAGACCGACGCCCCGAAGCCGAAGGAACTGACCGAGGAGCAGAAGAAGGAGTTGACGGAGGCCGCGAAGAACCTCGACTCCAAGGACGAGAAGACGAAGAAGGACGCTCAGGACAAACTCGACAAGGCGATCGGCAAGGAGAACCGCGAGCAGGTCGAGCAGATGCAGAAGGACCTGAAGTCGGACAACAAGGAGACCCGCGAGCAGGCCGAGAAGAAGCTTCAGGAGATGGCCAAGCAGGCCCAACAGGGCAAGGACGACACAGCGAAGAAGCCGGAGATGACCGAGGAGCAGAAGAAGGAATTGGCCGACGCCGCCGGGAAGCTGAACTCGAAGGACGAGGCCGAGCGGAAGGCCGCCGAGCAGAAGATCGACGACGCCATCGGCAAGAAGAACCGCGAGGAGCTTCAGCAGGACCTGAAGGACGCCCAGGGGAACGACCCGGCGAAGGCCGAGCAGGCCAAGAAGAAGCTGGAGAAGAAGATCGAGGAGGCGAAGAACGCCCAGAACGGGAAGAGCGACAAGCACAACGACACGCAGATCGGCGGTGGGAACAACACCACGCCGGGCAAGCCGCTCGACGCCAACCTGGAGAACCAACTGAAGTCGCGTGAACTGGCCCTCGACGACTTCAAGAAGTACCGCGGGAACAAGGAGTTCCTGAAGGAGAACAACTTCACCGACGCCGAGTACGAGCGGTTCCTCCGGCAAGAGGAGGCCGCCGTGCAGAAGCTGCGGGAGAAGGTCGATCAGGCCCGCGTGAACCCGACGCCCGAGGCCGGCGGGCCGGCCACCGTCGGCCGCAACGAGTTCAGCGGTGGTGGCGTGACCGGCCGCGGCTCCGCCGACAAGGTGGACGGCTCCGGCACCAAAGGAGTCCCCCCGCCGGGGTTCGGCCCAGCCGTCCAGCGGTTCAACCAGGAAGCGTCCAAGCAGCCGCAGAAGTAAATTGCGTTCGTCTTCGCGGCGAGCGGCAGCGAGCCTGGCGGACATCCGCCAGGCTCGCTGCCGCTC
>CAYMHO010000112.1:16550-19539 GCA_964390195.1 uncultured Fimbriiglobus sp.
GCCCTGGGTTAAAACCTGTACGCGACAAAGCCCCCGCTTATTTAATTGGGGTCCGTCGTCGCGGCGCGCGCCGGGGGGCGGGGGGCACAGCAGCCAGGCACGCTCCCGCTCGCCGCGAAGACGTTTCGTTGTCCCATCTCAGGATTCACCCGATGCGTTCTCTCTTCGCGTTGCTCCTTCTCCCCACCGTTGCCCTCGCGCTCGAACCGAAGGACGTGTTCGTCGTCTGCAACAAGGACGTGAAGGAGTCGCGGGCGGTGGCGGATCACTACGTCGCCAAGCGGAAGGTGCCGGCCGAGAACGTGATCGAACTGTCGCTCCCCAAAGGCGAGGACATCAGCCGCGAGGAGTACGACAGCAAACTGGCCGGCCCGCTCCGCGAAGCGCTCAAGGACAAGAAGGACGCCTGCAAGGTGCTGCTGTGCGTGTACGGCGTGCCCCTGCGGGTCGGCGCGGAGAAGCCGACGAAGGAGCAGCAAGAGCAACTCGACAAGCTGAAGCCCGAACTGGACGAGGCGCGGAAGAAGCTGGAGGAGCTGAAGAAGGACAAAGCCGAGGCAGAGAAGGTGACCGCCGCACAGCGGAGCGTGGACCGGCTGACCCGGCAAACGAGCCAACTGCGGCGGGACGAGACGGCCGCCGCCGTGGACAGCGAGCTGATGCTCCTGTGGTGGCCGAAGTACGACCTGTACCGCTGGCAGATGAACCCGCTGTACTGGCAGGTGTCGGAAGCCGACCGGAAGAAGGCCGAGCCGACGCTCGTCACCTGTCGCCTCGACGGCCCGACGCCGGAAGTCGCCAAGCGGCTGGTGGACGACGCCCTGACCGCCGAGACGGACGGGCTGAAGGGGAAGGCGTACTTCGACGCCCGCGGGCAGAAGCTGGACGTCAAGAACCCGCAGCAGTGGACCGGCTACCAGGGGTACGACGAGTCGTTCCGCGAGGCCGCCGCCCTGATGCAGAAGGCGGGGTTCGACGTGACCCTGGACGACAAGGACGCGGTCTTCCCGCCCGACTCGTGCCCGGACGCGGCGCTGTACGCCGGCTGGTACTCGCACGCCACCTTCGTGGACAGCTTCACCTTCCCCACCGGCGCCGTGGCGTATCACCTGGCCAGCAGCGAGGCCACCACCCTGCGGAACGCCAAGTCGAAGGTGTGGTGCCCGAACCTGTTGATGAAGGGCGTGGCCGTGACGATGGGGCCGGTCGGCGAGCCGTACACCGTGGCCTTCCCGAAGGCGAGCGAGTTTTTCGGCTTCCTGGCGACGGGCAAGTACACCGTCGCCGAGTGCTACGCCCGCACCACGCTCATCACCAGTTGGATGATGACGCTCGTCGGCGACCCGCTGTACAGCCCGTTCGGGAAGGGCGCCAAGCTGACGGACGACGACGTGTTCGCCAGCCCGAAGGGGAGTAAGGTGGTGCGGTGACTACGGGCGAGCGGGCTGGTGACGGAACCAGCCCGCTCACGCGGGCCGCTCGCCCAGCTCACTCCTCCCACACGAACAACTCACTCACCCCGCTGCGGGCCTTACCGGCGTGGGTGAACACCACCCGCACCTTGTTCGCCGTGGCCTTCTCGAACGTCACCTGGTTGAACTGTCCGCCGGTCGGCTTCTCCGGCGAGTACTTCGCCTTCGTCACCGGCTGCCACGCCTTGCCGTCCCACACCTCCACCTCGTACTTCGTCGGCGGCTGCACCCCGCCGCGGTCGTCGTAGACGGCCAGTTCCACCCGGCGGAACGTCTTCGCCCCGCCGAAGTCCACTTCCAGCCAGTCGGTGGCGTTCGGAGACTCGTAGCTGGTCCAGCGGTTCGTCGGGCTGGGGAGGAAGTTGGTCTTGCCGTCGATGGCCGACATGGGCTTGCCGCCGAAGCGGTCGGCGTAGGACGCGGTCGCCTTCGGGAACGGCCTGTCGCCGGGGTTGTAGGCGATGTTGCCGGCCGGCGGGGGCACCTCGGCCAGCGGCAGTTTGGCCTCGCCCCACACCTCGAACTCGGTCAGCCCGGTCTTGCCACCCTTCGCGTGGGTGAAGGTCGCCCGCACCTTGCTCGTCGTCAGCGGGGCGAAGCTCGCCACCGTCGCCCGCCGCCCGGTCGGGGCTTTCACCTCCGCCAGCGGTTTCCACCCCTTGCCGTCCCACACTTCCAGGGCGACCTTCTCCGGCGGCACGACCCCCTTCTCGTCATCGAGGAAGTACAGCTTCGCCGTTTGCACGGTCCGCTCGGCGCCGAGGTCGATCTCCACCGAGTCCGCCGCATTCGGCGAGCCTTCACACGTCCAGCGGTTCGGCGGGTCGCGGTGGTACCAGGCGTTGCCGTCGTTCACCTTCACCGCCGGGGTGCGGGGGTGCGAGTAACTGGCGGTCAGGCGGGGGAAGTAGGTGCCGTCGTTGTTCACGGCGAAGTTGACGGCGGCGGACTTCGGCGTCGGCACCTGTTTGGCGCCGGGCATTTTGGCACTCAGCGGGCCGAGCGTCTCGCTCGCGGCGACCTCCGTACCGTCGGCGAACAGCCGCAGCCCCTTGCCCCGATTGTACCGGGTGCCGTCGCGGTCCCAGACGACGCTCACCAGTTGCCCCTTGTACGGCACGTTATCCAGCGCGAAGTAGTCCCACGTCGCCGGGGCGAGCGGCTTCACCTCCAGCGTGTCGTCGTCCCGCGGGACGATGCCGACCAGCCCGGTGATGACCAGGTCGTTGAACGACGAGTGGAAGTAGTGCTCGCTGTGGTTGTACCCGTCGTGCCCCTCCCACGAGCCGGTGTCCGGGTGGCACGCTTCGGCCAGGTACGGCTTGCCGCCCTTGCGGTGGGTGCGGGCGAAGGTGCCCAGCAGTTGGGCGTAGTCCTTCGGCGTGACCGCCGTCTGGTCGTACCCCTGGAGCACGTTCGCCATCGCCTTGAGCGTCTGGCTGGTGGCGTACGGCCACGACATCCCGCTCCACCAGCAGCAGGTGTTCTTGAGCAGGTACATGGGGTCGTTCCGCTCG
>CAYMHO010000113.1:0-19275 GCA_964390195.1 uncultured Fimbriiglobus sp.
GGCAACCGCCCCCCAAACCCCCTGTACCCGCCGACAAACCGGCCGCCGACTGGGCGTTCCGCCCGATCACGCCGCCCGCCGTGCCGACCGTCCCCGAGAAGCACAAGACGTGGGTGCGGACCCCGATCGATGCGTTCGTGCTGGAGAAGCTGCTGGCGAACGGTCTGACGCCGTCCGCCGAGGCCGACCGCCGCACCCTCGCCCGGCGGGTGTCCATCGACCTCACCGGCCTCCCGCCGACGCCCGACGAACTCGACGCCTTCCTGAAAGACACGTCGAAGGACGCCTACGAGAAGCTGGTGGACAAGTTGTTCGCGTCGCCGAGGTATGGCGAACGCTGGGCGCGGCACTGGCTCGACGTGGCCCACTACGCAGACAGCCACGGGCAGGACCAGGACCGCTTCCGCCCGAACGCCTGGCCGTACCGCGACTACGTCATCAAGAGCCTGAACGAGGACACACCGTATGCCCGGTTCGTGAAGGAGCAGGTGGCCGGCGACGTGCTCTGGCCGACCGACCCGGCGGCGAGTGTTGCCACCGGGTTCCTCGCCGCAGGGCCGTGGGACGAGAGCGGGCTGCGGGACATCAACGAGAACGCGCTCGACCGGCAGGTGGCGCGATCGCTCGACCGCGACGACATCGTGACCACCGTGATGACCTCGTTCGCCGGGCTGACGGTCCACTGCGCCCGCTGCCACGACCACAAGTTCGACCCCATCCCCACGGCCGATTACTACGCCTTGCAGGCGGTCTTCGCCGGCATCGACAAGGCCGAGCGGGAGTACGATGCCGACCCCGCGGTGGCGACGAAGCGGCTGAAGTTGACCGAGGAGTTGGCCCGTGTCCGCGGCGGTAAGGCGGAGGTGACGGCCGAGCGGCTGGCCGAGGTGGCGAAGTTCGAGCAGGCCCGCGGTACGGCGAAGGAGCGGTGGCAGGTAGTGAAGCCCGACGCGGTTGTCTCCCGAGACGGGGCGACACTGACCGTGCAGGCGGACGGTTCCGTACTCTCCGGCGGCAAAGCACCCGACCGCGACGTGTCCACCGCCACCTTCACCAGTGAACTGAAGGCCGTCACCGGCCTGCGTGTCGAAGTGTTGACCGACGACACCCTGCCGCACAAGGGGCCGGGCCGACAGGACAACGGCAACCTGCACCTGTCCGAGGTGCGGGTGACGGCCGCCCCGAAGGGCAAGCCGGAGCAGGCCGCGAGCGTCAAGCTGAAGTCGGCCGCCGCCGACTTCAACCAGGACGGCTGGGGAATCGGTCGGGCAATCGACGGTGACCCGAAAACGGCCTGGGGCATTTACCCGCAGGTGGGCAAGCCGCACTCGGCCGCGTTCGCCTTCGACAAGCCGGTCGGGTTCGACGGCGGCACCATGTTCACTCTGGCACTGGAGCAGTTGCACGGCGAGCGGCACCTGATCGGGCGGTTCCGCGTTTCGATCACGACGGGCGACCCGCTCGCGGTGGCGGACGCACCCTTGCCGGCTCCGGTCGCCGAAGCGTTCGCCGTGTCGGTTGAGAAGCGGACCGAAACCCAGAAGGCGACGCTCGCCCGATGGGTGATGGAGCAGCGGCTCGAACGCGAACTGAAGGCACTCCCGCCGCAGGCGAAGGTGTACTGCGGCACCAACCGCTTCGCCCCGGACGGTAGCTTCAAACCGACCGCCACCCCGCGGCCGATCCACATCCTGAAGCGGGGCGACGTGACCAAGCCCGGCAAGGAGGCGAAGCCGGGGGCCGTCGAGGCGGTGGAGGCGTTGCCGGCGCGGTTCACGCTAAAGGACACGAACAACGAGGGCGAGCGGCGGGGGGCACTCGCTGAGTGGCTGACCGCCGACGCCAACCCGCTGACGTGGCGGGTGATCGTCAACCGGGTGTGGCACTACCACTTCGGCCGCGGCATCGTGGACACGCCGAACGATCTCGGGGCGATGGGCGGCACGCCGAGCCACCCGCAGTTGCTCGACTGGCTGGCCGACGACTTCCGCAAGAACGGCGGGTCGCTGAAGAAGTTGCACAAGCTGATCGTGACGAGCAGCGCGTACCGACAGGCGGTGACGCACGACCCGGCCGCCGCGGCGAAGGACGCCGACAACCGCCTGCTGTGGCGGATGAACCGCACCCGCCTGGACGCCGAGACGGTGCGGGACGCGGTGCTGCTGGCGAGCGGCCGGTTGGACGACACCATGTCCGGTCCGCCGGTCAAGCACTTCCTCACCAAGCCGGGCATCCACGTCACGCCCGAATCCGATTACGACGCCTTCGACGTGAATTCGGCCGACGCCCGCCGCCGGAGCATCTACCGCTTCGTCTTCCGCACCAAACCTGATCCGTTCCTGGCCGGGCTGGACTGCCCGGATGCGTCGGCGAGCGCCCCGGTGCGGTCGGTCAGCGTGGGCGCCCCGCAGGCGCTGGCCATGTGGAACAACAAATTCATGCTGGCGAATGCCGAACACCTGGCGGCCCTGGCCGAGAAGACGAGCAAGGACGAAGCCGAGCGGGTGCGGTTCGTGGCGAAGCGGGTGCTGCTACGCCTGCCGACCGCCGACGAAGAAGCCGCGTGGGCGAAGTACGCCGCGAAGCACGGGTTGTCGAACCTGTGTCGAGTGCTGTTCAATAGCAGCGAGTTCACGTTCGTGGATTGAGTAGCGAAGAGGTTCAACAGGAGGAACGCGGATGACGCGGCTAAAACGCGGATGACGCGGATCAGAACGATCAAGTCTTGTTCTGATCCGCGTCATCCGCGTATCGTTTTTTTGATCCCAGCCCGGAGCCATCGCCATGCACTCCCGCCGTCACTTCTTGATCACGTCGTTTGGTGGGTTGGCGTTGTCGCATCTGCTTGCTCACGCCGATACCGTCAAACCGGACGCGAAGTTGAACGGCGGGTTGCACCACAAGGCGAAGGCGAAGCGTGTCGTTCAGATCTTCCTGAACGGCGGCATGAGTCAGATGGACACGTTCGACTACAAGCCGGAGTTGATCAAGCAGCACGGCAAGGTGGTGGACATCGGGTTGAAGGCGACCGCCACCGGCACGCCCGGCCCGGCGATGAAGTCGCCGTTCGCGTGGAAGCAGCACGGCAAATGCGGGCGGTGGGTGACGGACGTGTTCCCGCACCTGGCCGGGCACGTGGACGACATGGCGTTCCTGATGGCCCTGGCCTCGAAGTCGAGCGTCCACGGCCCGGCCGCGTACCTGCAAACCACCGGCTTCATCACGCCCGGCTTCCCCGCGGCGGGGGCGTGGGTGGGGTACGCCCTCGGGCAACTGGCCGACGATCTGCCGGCGTTCGTGGTGCTGCCCGACTCTCGCGGGCTGCCGTACAACGGGAACGGCAACTTCTCCGCCGGCTTCCTCCCCGCCCAGCACGCCGGCACCGTCATCAACCCGGCCGCCCCGTCGCCCATCGCCGACCTCGCCCCGCCGAAGGACGCCAGGTTCGTCACCCCGGTCGCGTCCGCCGACGGGCTTGAACTGCTTCAGCAGATGAACCAGAAGTTCGCGGCGGAACGGCCCGGTGACAGCCGGCTGTCAGCGAGGGTCGAGAGCTACGAACTGGCCGCGAAGATGCAACTCGCCGCCCCGGAGGTCTTCGACCTGACCAAGGAGTCGAAGGAGACGCACGCCGCCTACGGCACCGACCGCAAAGGGGCCGACGGCGGGTTCGCCCGGAATTGCTTGCTCGCCCGGCGGATGCTGGCGAAGGGGGTGCGGTTCGTGCAGGTGTGGAGCGGGGCCGGCGGGCCGAAGGACAACTGGGACAACCACGGTAGCATCCCGAAGGAACTGCCGCCGATCGCCAAGCAGGTGGACCAACCCGTGGCGGCGCTGCTCGCGGATTTGAAGCGGACGGGTTTGGATCAGGACACGCTGGTCATCTTCACCACCGAGTTCGGGCGGATGCCGGTGACGCAGAACGGCGACGGGCGGGATCACAACGGCGGCACGTCGGTCACTTGGCTGGCCGGGGCGGGGGTGAAGGGCGGCACGTCCTACGGCGAGAGCGACGACCTCTCGCACCTGGCCGCGACCGACAAGACGGACGTCCACGACCTGCACGCCACCGCCCTGCACCTGCTCGGCATCGACCACACCAAGCTGACCGTCCGGCACAACGGCACCGACCGCCGGCTGACCGACGTCCACGGTCACGTGGTGAACGCCGTCCTCGCGTGATGCCGTCTGTAGCCGGCGTCTGTGAGGCCGGGAATGTTGCCGCCCCGCTCCGCGGGCGGATCAGGACCGCCCGCGGAGCGGGGCGGCAACAATCGGCCGGTCGGACCGGGGTCACAGACCCCGGCTACAACAGGCACTGCATCACTTGTTCACGTCCTTCTCGGTCAGGCCGTGCTGCTCGCGGTGGTACGGGCCGTCGTAGAACTGCGTCGATTTGAACCGCTCGTGCCGGCCGTCGCCCGCCACGTCTTTCACCTTGCCGGCCAGCTTCTTGATCCCCTCCTCGTCGAGTTGCTTGAACTCGCGGGCGATTTTGAGGTCTTGCTCCAGCACCTTCATGGAGTCGATGCCGACGACGAGCGTGGAGACGGGTTGACTGAGCGAGTAGGTGAGCGCGTCTTCGACGGTGCAGATGCCCGCCGCGATGAACCGCCCCTTGCCGTCGGCCCCGCCGCCCAGACTCTTCATGCCGATCACACCGATGTCTCGCTTCTTCGCCTCGGGGAGTACGTCGTGGGCGAAACTGCGGTAGTGGTAGTCGCAGATGTTGATCGGCATCTGCACCGTGTCCCACTCGTGGACCTTCAGCATCTTCAGGTGCAACCGCGGGTCCTTGTGCCCGGTGAACCCGAGGTAGCGTATCTTCCCCGCTTTCTTGGCCGCGATCAGTTCCTTCAGCCCGCCCTTCTCCACGATCCAGTCCGGGTCGTTGTCGTAGTTGATCTCGTGGAACTGCATCAGGTCGATGACGTCCGTCTTCAGCCGCTTCAGGCTGTCGTCCAGGTGCTGCTTCACCGTCCTGGCGTCCCGCCCGCAGTTCTTCGTCATCAGGAAGCACTGCTTCCGTTTGCCGTCGGCCGACAGCGCCTTGCCCATCACCGTCTCGCTCCCGCCGTCGTGGTAGTCCCACGCGTTGTCGAAGAACGTCATCCCGTTGTCGAGGGCGGCGTGCATGATCTTGATCGCCTCGCTCTCGTCCTTCACCGAGCCGATGTGCCAGCCGCCCAGGCAGAGCATCGACACCTTCTCGCCGGTCTTGCCGAGCGGGCGGGTGGGCAACCCCTTCGCGGTGTCGTCGGCGTGGGCGGTCCCGCCGCCGAGGACGGACAGGCCGACGGCACCGGCGAGAGAGGCGTTCAGGAACGCGCGGCGGTCGCTCGACTCGCTCATGGGGTGACTCCTCGGGGCGATGTGACACGGGGGACGGAGACACGCCCAGTGTAAGCAGAAAGTGTGCCCACGGGTGAACCCGAACGGGCGGAAAACGTGGAGCCGCCGGCTACTCGTCGGCACCGCCCGCATCCACCGCCGCCTTCATCACCTCGCGGAGCAGCACGGTGGCGTAGCACCCGCTCGGCAGGGTGAACCTCAACCGAAGCCCGGCCGGTTCCCACGTCGTACTCAGGTCGTCGATGTAGACCATGTTGTGCCGTCGGGTGCCGCCCATCAGCTTGCCAAAGCCGTCGAAGCTGCGTTCGCTCAGCTTGTGGTCGGCCAGCACCGCCGCCTCCCGTTCCGCGGCGTTCCCACCCGCCGCGAACGTGTGCTTGCCGAACATCGGCCCGGCGGTCACGGTCTCCCGCGAGTCGAACCTCGCCTGTTCGGTCGGCACGTCGTCGGCCACGAACAGCCCGCCGAGCGGCCACTTGGCCATCACGTCGCCGGGCAGCACGGTGCGGAACAGGCCGTCCGCCATCCGCCGCCCCAGGTAGTCGTTGAACAGGAAGCTCTGCAGCGCCGACAGGGCGAACTTGTACACGAACGGCCGCAGGCGTTTGGGTTGTGTGCCGTGCAGGCACTTCAGCCCCAGTTCGACGTTCCCACCGTCGCGGCCGAACCGCTGCGGGCCGTAGTAGTTCGGCAGGCCGTGCGTGCGGATGCGATCCAGGATGGCGGCCGCGGCTTCGGCCTTCGACTGGTCGGCGTCGCGGACGAGCAGGGTGAAGGTGTTCCCGCGGAGATGTCCCGGCTTCAGTTTGTTCTCGTGCCGCGAGTGCTTCAGCAGGGTGATGCCCCGGCCGTCCAGCTTGTTCAACCGTGGTTCGGCCTCGGCCGGCACGCTCACCCACTGGCGGGTGACGGCGTGGCGGTCCTTCAGCCCGGCAGTGCCGACGGTGTTCACCGGCACGTTCAGCCGCTGGGCGATGGTGCGGGCGAAGAACTCCGGCCCGACGTCCCGCTTCTGCACCCACAGGAACAGGTGCTCGCCGACCCCGGACGGCGGGTATGACGGGACTTCCTCGACCTCGAAGTCGTCGGGTTGAACCTTGATCCGCCCGCCGACGCCGGGCAGGTCGGGGGTGAGCAACGGGGGGAAGAGGGGGTCGATGGGGGGCATCCGAGAATTGTAGCCGGCCGCGGGTGGGACGCCCCTTCGAGGGTATTCGGTTACGGCAGCGGAGGGCGTGACGTGTCACTCATCAGGCGGAGTTGCTGTTTTCGCCGTCTGAGCAGGCCGAGAACCAGCCCAGTGCCCGCCCCGACGACGACGCCCGTCACGACAAAAATACCCCCACGCCAGGTGAACGGGATCAACCGGTCGGCCCACATACCCAGAACGCCGCCGGCCGCTGCCAACCCCCACACCGGTAGGAGAAGGTGCCACGATTCGGTTGCGGTCGGCTTATTCCGCACGCCGTCGCACTCGGGTGAAGTCCGCGGTGGGATGGGTCAGGTCTTCTTCGGCACGTCCAGTACGGCGGCGACGATCTGGTCCACCTTGAACGGCTTGAACAGGACGTACCGCATGCCGTCCGCGCGGGCCTTCACGATGCTGTGCCCGGCGTCGTACCCGAACCCGGTGGTCATGGCCACCGGCACCGTCGGGCGGGTCTGGCGGATGGCCTTGAAGGTGTCGTACCCGCCCAGGTCGATCGGCCGCACCTCCATCAGTACGGCGTCGTACTCCACCCCGGCCAGCAGCGCCAACCCCTCGGCGGCGGTGCCCACCGTCTCGGCGATCGCCCCCATCCCTTCGAGCACCCGGTGCGCCTCCCGCCGCAGGCGGGCCTCCTGTTCGATCACCAGCACCCGCTTGTTGGCCAGCGGGCGGGGGGCGGGGGTGGCGGAGACGTCCGCCGCCTGATCGCCCACCCGCCGCACGCACGCCTTCACCTGGCGGGCGTTGGCCACGATCTTCCGCAGGTGGTTCACCACCACGTCGTCCCGGTCGCCGAGTTGCTTGAGCAGTACCGCCGCGCTGGCGATCACCTCGTCGACCGGGAGGGCGATCTCGCGGCTCACCTGCTCGACCGAGTGGCTGGCGGCACACGTCTGTTGGGCGGAGAGCAGGTCGAGGGTGTGCAGGGCGGAGGCGATCTCTTTGCTGAACAGCTCGGTGAACTGCAGGTCCTCTTCGCTGAACCCGCCCACCCGCGGGCTTTCCACGTTGAACGTGCCGACCAGCTCGTTGCTGTACACCAGCGGCACCGTCAGGCTGCTGCGGGCGCCGGTCGCCCCGGTCAGGTACTTCGGGTCGGCGGCGGCGTCGGCACACAGGTAGCTCTGCCGGTGGTACGCCACCCACCCGGTAATCCCGTTCCCCTCGGGCAGTGCTTCGAGCCGCCGGGCGGCGGCCTCGGGCGCCATCCCCTCTTCGAGCAGCGGGCGGAGTTCGTTCGTCCGCTTGTCGTACAGCCGCACCTCGATGATGTCGTAGTGCAGCAGGTCGTGGATGAGCCGCCGCAGGTTGTCCTTGAGCGACTCGATCCGCTCGGGCATGCTCACTTCGGCGATGGTGGCGGCGTCCAGTTCCACCAGCTCGCGACCGGCCTGGTGCAGGGCGTCCAGCTTCTTCTGCTGCTCCACCTCGGCCGTCACGTTCCGGCACAACGCCAGGAACTGGCACACCGTGCCGTCCGGGGCGAACACCGGGTGGGCGGTGATGTCCAGGTACTCGGGGGTGCCGGCGGTGCGGTGCAACCGCACGTCCACCGACTCACCCCGCCGCAGGGCGGCCATCGGGTCGGCCGAATCGGAGGACACGGTCGGGGCGGACAGGGCGGCGAGCAGGTGCCGGCCGACGGGCTCCGCCTCGCACCACTCCCGCATCTTCGGGTTGGCCCACTCGACCGTCCCGGTCAGGTCGGTGAACACGATCCCGCGGGCGGCGTGCGACATGATCAGGGCGTTGCGGCGGTACTCGTCGAACATCTCGGCGAGCGCGGCCGGGTCGGCCACCACCGCGGCGAACCCGCCGTCGTGCAGGGCGTCGGCCACCGCCCGCCCCTCCGGCAGGCGGACCGTCTCGGCGCCGGCCAGCAGCGGGGAGGCGGGAGACACCGGGCCGAACACCAGTACGCGGGCCGGCGGGGCGGCGACAGTGCCGCCGTTCGAGTCCAGGTCTAGCAGTCGGGAATCCACCACGGGATTATACGACGCCGGCGGCGGAAGTCGCAAGCGGCCATTCCCGGCCGGTGGGTGCTACATTGACACCGCACCCCTCTCCGCGGAGTGACCGATGCGTCCGAAATTCGTCGCCGGCAACTGGAAGATGTACACCTCGGCCGGCACCGCGAAGGCGCTGGCAACGACCGTGGCCATGAGCATGAAGGGGGACAAGCGGGTGATGGTGGCGGTGTGCCCGCCGTTCCCCTGGCTGGGGGTGGTGGCCAGCGCTCTCGATGGCATGTCGGTCATGCTCGGCGCCCAGAACTGCCACTACGAGAAGGAGGGGGCGTATACCGGGGAGGTGTCCCCGGCCATGCTGCGGGACGTGGGCTGCCAGTACGTCATCGTCGGACACAGCGAGCGGCGGCACGGGTTCGGCGAGACGGACGACCTGCTGAACAAGAAGGCGAAGGCGGCACTGGCGGCCGGGCTGAAGGTGATCTTCTGCGTGGGTGAACTGCTGGCCGAGCGGGAGGCCAACCAGACGGAGCAGGTGCTGGACACGCAACTGACGAACGGTCTGGCCGGCCTCACCTCCGCCCAGATGCACTCGGTGGTGCTGGCCTACGAGCCGGTGTGGGCGATCGGCACCGGGAAGGTGGCCACCCCGGAACAAGCCCAGGACGCCCACGCCTTCATCCGCGGCAAGCTGGCCGGCCTGTACGACGCCGGCACCGCCGCCCACGTGCAGATCCAGTACGGCGGGAGCGTGAAGCCGGACAACGCGGCCGGGCTGATGAGCCTGCCGGACGTGGACGGCGCGCTCGTCGGCGGGGCTAGCCTGAAGGCCGACCAGTTCCTGGCCATCGTGAACGCGGCGATCGGGTGAGTTTTCACATTCCCGGCCGACGACAGAACCCCTCTCCCGGCTCGCTTCGCTCACCACCCTCTCCCTCAAAGGGAGAGGGTTTCCCCCGCCACCGTCGCTGGGTGACCGCGAGCGTTGCCGAGCCGTAACACACCCTTTCCCGTGAGGGAGAGGGGGCTTCTACACGGCCGTCTCCCCCACCCGCAACCGGCAGTGAACGCACCGCCGGGCGAAGGGGTTACTGCGGAGAAACGGGTTCCTGTTCCAACCATAATCCCCGAACGGCTGCCCGCACCGCGGACACGGGAAGGAGTAAGCCCACACCATCGTTATCCCGAACAGGCCCATTCCGATCACGCCCGCGATCCCGTCCGCCCACAGGTTGACCAACCCTGTGCCCCGCAGGCCGAAGGAGAGCAGGCAGATACCGGGTACGAAACCGATGAACGACGCGATACAAGCCCACTGCCGGAGGCGGAGGCCGGCCCAGGGGTTGGGTGTCGAAGTGGGGGCGGTCGCTTCAGGTTCGGGTGGGGGCGTCGGAGGGGGAGCGTGGCAGGTCGGGCATCGGCCTTCGATCGGCGAAGTGTCACCGACACAGGCGGTGTGGGCGGGGCGGTCACAGGTCGGGCAGAAGCGGGCGGTCAACACGGACCCGATCCGCTCGCCGCAGAGGGCACACGCCTGCCCGACCAACTGAACCATGACGCACCTCGCTCGAATCCTCACGTCCCGCCGAAGGCGAGAGACGGGTTGCCGTCCTCGTCGGCCACCCGCTTGGCCTGCGGCGGCGGGTCGTCCGGCTGGCCCTTCCGCAGCAGGCGATGCACCTCCTCGCGGTCCAATTCCTCCTGGACGATGAGCGCACCGGCCAACTTGTCCAGGTCGTCGCGGTTGCGGGTGAGCAGTTCGGTCGCCCGGGTCATCGCCTCCGTCACGATCCGCTGCACCTCTTCGTCGATGATGCGGGCGGTGCCCTCGCTGAACTCCCGACTCTCGACGATCTCTTTACCCAGGAAGACGTGGTCGTCGTGCTGACGGTAATGCACCGGGCCGAGGCGGTCGCTCATGCCGAACTGCGTGACCATTGCCCGGGCCAGCCGGGTGGCCTGCTTGATGTCGCCGATGGCGCCGGCGAGCGGCTCGCCGAACACGATGCGGTCCGCCGCCCGTCCGCCCAGTGCCACCACCAGTTGGGCCATGAACTCGCTGTACGAGCGGTCCACGCGGTCCTCGTCGGGGCTGAAAATCGTCACCCCGCCGGTCCGCCCGCGGGGGATGATGCTCACCCGCTCGATCGGGTCGGTCTTCGGCTCCAGGTACGCGCACAGGGCGTGCCCGGCCTCGTGGTAGGCTGTCCGCCGCCGCTCCTCGTCGCCGTACAGTTCCTCCCGCTTCGCCCCCAGCCGCACGCGGTCGCTCGCCGCGTCGAAGTCGCCCTGCTCGATGCGGTTCTTCCCCTCGCGGGTGGCGTGCAGGGCCGCCTCGTTGCACAGGTTCTTCAGGTCCGCCCCGCTCATGCCGATCATCGCCCGGGCGATCCGCTCCAGGTTCACCGCCTCGTCCAGCGGCTTGTTCCGCGTGTGAACTTTGAGAATCGCCAGCCGCCCCTGCCACGTCGGCCGGTCCACCGTCACCTGCCGGTCGAAGCGGCCGGGGCGGGTGAGAGCCGCGTCCAACACGTCCGGGCGGTTGGTGGCGGCCATCACGATCACGGTCTCGTTCGGGTGGAAGCCGTCCATCTCGCCGAGGATCTGGTTGAGCGTCTGCTCGCGTTCGTCCGATCCGCCGCCGACGCCGGCCCCCCGCATCCTTCCCACCGCGTCGATCTCGTCGATGAACACCACGCACGGGGCGTTCTCCTTCGCCGTGCGGAACAGGTCCCGCACCCGCCCGGCCCCGACGCCGACGAACATCTGGATGAACTCCGACCCGTTCACGCTGTAGAACGGCACGTTCGCCTCGCCGGCCACCGCCCGCCCGAGCAGGGTTTTGCCCGTGCCCGGCGGGCCGATCAGCAGCACCCCTTTCGGCACCTGGGCGCCCAGGCGGGTGAACTTGTCCGGGTTCCGCAGGAAGTCCACGATCTCCTGCAGCTCCCGCTTCACCCCTTCCATGCCGGCCACGTCGTCGAACGTGATCCGCCCGCGGCCGCCCTTCTCGTACTTGCGGGCCGGGCTGCGGGTGAAGGCGTTGGCGAACCCGCCGCCGTTCGCCTCCCGCAACCGCGGCAGCAGTACCAACAGGAAGAAGGCGATGAACCCGGCGAACAGCAGGGCGGTGAGCAGCAGCGGGCCGACGAACTGCGGCGGTTCGGCGTCCGCCCGGCAGTCCACCGGCGGGGTGTCGTCGTTCGGGTCGGCCGCCTTCCGCTTCGCCCGCGCCGCCTTGTCGTCGTTCTCCACCTTCGTCTTGATCGGGGTGGTGTCGTTCAGCGGCGGCAGGTTGACGACGAACCGCCCGCCGGTCAGGGTGAGCGCCTTCACCGCGTCCGCCTGCTGGTCCCGCACCTCGCCCCGCACCTGCGTCTTCCCCTCGAACACCAGTCGCTTGATCTGCCCCTGCTCGGACAGGGTGTCGAACTCGGTCAGGCTGATCACCTTGACCGTGTCCATGGCGAAGTACAGGGCGAGCATGACCAGCCCGCCGGCGGCTACCACCCACCACACGTAGGCGGGCAGGCCGGGCCGCCGACGCGGGGGCGGGGCGGGGGTCTGGTCCGGCGGGGTCGGGCGGGCGGGCGGGTCGGGAGGGGTCCCAGGCATTCGTCGGTTCCGGGGGCGCGGTCGTGATGAGACGAATTATAGACCGGGCGGAACGGCGAGGTCGTGTGAACCGGGCGAAGGTGACGGGGTTGTGCCGGCTGATGCGATCGTACACGTTGCGGCGGACGGGCGGGATGCGCCCGTGCGGGGTGTAGCGGGGGCGCCGAATCCGACCGGGTTCGACTTCGCAATCGCGGCGGCGAGTTTCAGAATTGCTCAAGCCGGTTCGTCCTTCGCCCTGGTGGACCCCATGCGACGCACCCTCACCCTCCTGTTCCTCCTCGCCGGGGCGTTCGCCGCGGTCGGCTGCCGCACGTTCGAGGACCGGGCCGGCCTCTTCCCGCGGCTCCGCGACCGCATCGACCCGGACGCCGACCACCGCCAGCCCGACTACCGGTTCGCCGACCGCGGGCCGTACACCCACATCCCGTACCAGCCGGCGACCGCCGGCGGGTGCGTGCCGTGTTCGGGCGGCGGGGTGTATCCGGGCGGGACGACGCTCGGGATGCCCACCGTTGTCGGTGGCGGGTACGCCGCGCCCACTGGGTACACCGTCCCGTCGGGGTTGGGCCAGCCGGTGTACCCGAGCGGGGACGGGTCGCCGTACCGCCCGCGGCGGGACGACGAGCTGCCGCTGCCCGGCGGGTACAGCCAGCCGGGGGCGGTGGAGATGGGCCGCGGCACGGCGCCCAAGCCGCCGGGGACGCTGTCCGGAGGGAAGTGATTCAGGCGCCCGCGATCGCCGCGTACATCATCACGCCGAGCGTGGTCGCCGCGATCGCGCTCAGCACCAGCGTGACGGCTCCGGCGATGCGGGTCGATTTCACCTGCCACCACATCACCAGCCCGCTCAGCCCCCAGAACACCAGTACCACGGCCATCACATCCACGACGACGGCCCACGCCCAGCGGGCGTTCGTCTCGCCGGGGTAGCCGTGGGCGGTGTGCAGCCGCAACACGAACTGCCGCCAACTCGGGCTGGCGGGAGGTTCGGGCAACGCACCGCTCACGCTGCCGGTGGTGGCGTTGTAAGTGGCCGTCCACGTCTGCCCGTCGGCCTGGATGGGGAACACCAGATCCGGGACCGACGTGACGGTGACGTCCGTGCCGCTGAACCCGGTGCGTTCGAGGATGACCGGCACACTCGCCTTCACCCGCTCGGGCAACGGCTGGTCCAGTTCGATCCCCTCCTTCACCGCCACCGCGGGCGAACCGCCGCGACCGCCCCGCCCCCCCGCGGGAGGGGTGGCACCGACGGCGAACGGAACCTTCACCGGTTCGGCCTTCGGTTTGTCGGGTGTGCTCCGCACCGTGCCGCCGCCGGTCTTCACGTCCACCAGCAGGCTGACCGTCCGGCCGTCGCCTTTGGCGGTGGCGAAGGCGAACTCGCGGTTGTACTTCACCTCTCCCGCACCGAGCGTGTACGGCGACGCCGGCTGGTGCAGTTCGTTCAACTTCGCCACCACCTGCTCGGCCTGCTCGCGGGGACTCGGCACCGATTCCAGCGGCGTACCGGCGATGGCATTTTTGCCGAACTGAACGGTCGGGTTGTCGCTGAACGCCGCCGGGTGGTTGAACAGGAACGCGGTGACGCCGTACAGGATCGCCCACGGCAGGAGGAACAAACCGAGGAACAGGTGCCCGCGGCGGAGCAGGTGGGTGAACCGCTTGCCGAGCGGGCGGGCGACGGGCTGGGTGGCGGGTTCGGCGACGGAGGACATGCGGACTCGGGGTTGGAGTTCACGCTCCAGCGTGAGGGTGGCGTGGCGTCACGCTGGAGCGTGAACTCCAACAGGGCATCACTTCTTCGGGCTGTCGGCCACCAGCGTGGCGTAGTGCGTCACCTGGTCGTACTTCTTGCCGTCCACCTCGCCGGCCTTCGGTTCGACGTGCTTGACCGACACGGCGTACCGGCCGGCGGCGTCGAACGCCGGGGTGAACCCGTCCTTGTCCGTCTTCACCTTCTCCTTCTTGCCGTCGGGCTGGGTCACGCTCGTCTCGGCGTCGGCGGCCGGCTTGCCGCTCACCAGGAACTGGAACTTCACCTTCCCGCCGTCGGCCACCGGCACCAACTCGGCCGCCGCCTTCTCGCCGGCGGTGGCGTCCTTGCCGGTCGCCCCGCCGAGCACCGCCTTCGGGTGGTACACCAGCAGGCTCGGCTTGTCCTTCCCGTACAGCCCGTAGGTGACGCTGCCGAACACCACCTTCGCGTCGGCCGGCAGGGTGGCGGTGAGGGCGTGCTTGTCCGCCTTGTGTTCGACCGCCGTCACTTTGCCGCCGGCGACGGCGTTCAGCTTCAGCCCGCCGATCTTCTCGATCGGCACGTTCTCGTCCGGCTCCAGGTTGTCGCTGAACACGACGGTGACGGCCTTGCCGTCCTTCGCCGGCACCACCATCACCATGTGGGCGAAGCCGGTGGCGGCGGCGAACGCGACGGCGAGGGCGGCGAGCAGGAACTTCTTCATGGGACTCTCCGGAAGGGTCCGCCGCCAGACGAATGCCGGGCGGCGTGTGTGTTATACGAAGTTAAACTGTAACCGGTTCGGGGCACTTCTTCACGTCTTCGCTCACCGGCTCGCCCTTCGCGGACAGTTTGATCACCTCCACCTCGGCCACGTTCCCGCCGCCGCCCGCCCCGCCGAGCAGGACGACGTGATCGGACCCGTGTGGCACCAGCCGGCCGACGTGCCGGGAGGCGGCCGCGTCGCCCACCTTCTCCCAGCCGTCGCCGGCTTCATTCAGCCGGTACACCGGCCCGGCGTTGGTGTTCACCACCACCCGGTTGTTCACCACCGTGGCGGCCGGCGAGAACGCCACCCGGTCGTCGCCCGGCAGCTTCGGCCCGGTCGTCCACTTGCCGGTCGCCACGTCGAGCACGTCCACCTGCCGGTCGGTCTTGTCGGCCCCCAGCCCGGCGATCACGTACACTTTCGTGCCCACCGCCGCGGCCGTCAGCGCCCGCCGTTTGAACGGCTGCGGGATGCTCTGCCACTTCGCGTCTTTCGCCTTCAAATCCAGCGTCAACACCGTGTCGTGCCACGTCGGCTTCTGGTCCTTCCCCTTCTGTTCCCACCCGCCGACCACCACCAGCGTGTCGCCGACGACGACCACGTCGTGCGACGACCGGCCGGCCGGCAGGTCGGGCAGTGCCTCCCACTTGCCGGCCTTCGGGTCGAACGCCGCACACTCTTTCGACGAGTGCGTGTCGGCCGGCTGACCCGGTTCGTTCTTCGGGGTCATGCCGCCGACGCGGTACACCTTCCCGCCGTGGGCGGCCAGGTTCATCCCTTGCAGGATCGGCCCGCCGGGCAGTTCCTCCCACTTGGTGCCGCCGTCGAGCTTCAGGCGGTGGAAGGTGCCCAGCACCGACTGCGTGTCGTAGCTGTGCGTCTTGCCGGCGTGCCCGCCGTAGATGTACACGTAGCCGTCGCACGCGATCGCCCCGAGGCTGGCCACCGGTTTCGGGAGCGGGGGCAGGTCGGCGGCGACCGCCGGGACAACGAACAGGAGCAGGGGGAGCAGGTGTTTCATGGGTCGGGGTCTCGGTGTGGTGCGAGAGCGGGTCAGTTCGGGATCACTTCGCCGCCGTCGCGGGTGCCCATGGCGTTGTAGGCGGTCGCCGGGGTGCTGTTGCTGAGGAACCGCACGCTGCCGTCGGCGAAGGCGAAGTTGGCCCCGCCGGTGTGGTCGCCGCGGAACGCTCCCAGGCGGGCGGTGACATTCGCCGGGGTGCCCGTGGTGGTGTTGAACATCACCCCGGTGCTGCCGAACGAGTACGAAGCGTACCCCCACACCCACTGCGTGTTCCCGCCGCGAATCGCCCCCACGTTCGGCCCGCTGGTGAACAGGTAGTCCTTCAACTGGAACCCCATCTCGCCGACCAAGATGGTGTTCGACGTGCCGTCGGTGATGGCGGTCATCTGCACCCCCTGCTGGCCGGTCGCCACGCCGCCGCCCCCGCCGATCCGCCGCACGAACACCCCGTTGTCGAACGCCGGGTTGCCGCCGCTGCCCGGCGGGAAGAACGGGTTCGGCTGGTTGCCGATGCACACCGCGTAGCTGCTCCAGCCGGGGAACGCGGTCGGCACCGGCGGGGGCACCATGCTCGGGCAGCGGAACACCTTCAGCTCGCTCGACCCCAGGCCGGCGTTGCTGAACCCGTCGCCGTCGGCGTCGGTGGTGTCGGTCGGGCCGACGAGCGGGTTGTACCGCCGGCCGATGTTCTCCTGCTCGATGTACGGCAGCAGCTCGGTGAACGCCGACCCGAAGGTGGCGGTGTTGGCCGTCGGGAAGCGGGTGGTGGCGTCGTGGTAGCCGTGGGCGGCCAGTGCGATCTGCTTCAGGTTGTTGGTGCAACTGATGCGGGCGGCGGCCTCGCGGACTTTTTGAACCGCCGGCAACAGCAACCCGACGAGGATGGCGATGATGGCGATGACGACGAGCAACTCGATGAGCGTGAAGGCCCTTCGACGACACATGATGTCGCCTCCGATAGGGGGTGATACCAAATTGCAGTGATGCCTTCCTGTAGCCGGCCTCTATGAGGCCGGTCCGACCGGGGTCACAGACCCCGGCTACAGCAGCAGATCACTGCCACTTGGTGTGAGACGAGTTGAGGGTTAGAAGTCGTTGGCCACTTCCCCGCCGGCCGGGGTGCCGAGCGCCCGCCAGGTGGCCGGTGGGATGCCGTCGCGGACGAACGACACGCTCCCGTCCATGCGGAGGGTGTTCACCCCGCCGGTGTGGTAGCTGCGGCTGGTGACGGCGGCGTAGGTGGCTCGCGTCAGGGTGCGGGCCTCCCGCGCGGAGGTGAAGTCGATGTCGTACAGTGTGCCGTTCGCGTACGGCACTTTGGTGTTCGGCGGGAAGGTGGTGGTGAACCCGGTCTGGTGGGTGTACCCGTCCACCCACTCGGTGTGCCCGCTGTTCGTCTTGAAGTCGCCGCCGAGCGCACCGACGGCGGACGGGTCAGTGGGCGGAACGGCCGGGGCGGTGCCACCGTCCCGCAGGTACGGCTGCCACGCCTTCACCTCGGCGAACCCGATCGTGTTGCTGGTGCCGTCGGTGAACCCGCCGACCGTCAGCCCGCGGGCCACCGGCTGGCCGGCCGACTCCTGGAACCGCACCGGGAACGCCCCGTCCCCGCTCCGCCCGCTCGCCGGGTCGAACACGAACCACCCGCCGGCGTTCGCCGAGTAGTTGAGCGGGTAGTGGGTGATCGCCCCGTCCGGCCGCTCGCGGTCGTTCACCTCACTCGGGCACAGGTATACCGGCACCCGGAAGCGGGCGGCCGGCACGTTCACCGCCGCGTTGTACGGCTGGGTCAGGTCGATCAGGTTCCGCAGGTTGTCTTGCTCCATGTACGGCAGCAGCACGGCGTGAACCGGGAACGGCTGATACCCGGCCACCCCACGCGGGTAGGTCGCCAGCGGCGGGAAGCACTGGGCCGCCGATTCATAATTGTGCATCGCCAACCCGATCTGCTTCAGGTTGTTCTGGCACTTCAGGCGGGCGGCGGCCTCCCGCACCTTCTGCACGGCGGGCAGGAGTAACCCGATCAGAATGGCGATGATGGCGATCACCACCAGAAGCTCGATCAAGGTGAAGGCAGAGCGGCGGGGCATCAGGTGAACTCCAACGTGGGTGGTTCGGCGGGTGTCGTTCTCAACATGGTCAAGATGATCAAGATGGCACCACATGCTCCCGCCGGATCAAGGCAGGAGGGCGGCGACGGCGACGACGAGGGCGGCCAGCAAGACCGGCAGGCCGGTGAGAACAGCACAAAATAAGGGCGAATTCGGTGCGTTCGGTTCGGCGACTCGTGCCATTTCAGACCCTCTGCGGGCGACTCGATCTTGTTGAGATATAGTGTCAACAAGACAGGCTCAATCTAGCAGTGAGTTTGTGCGAGTCAACGGAAAACACACCGGTACGATGCGATTTTCTCAGACTTTCATTTCCGGCCCTGTTGAACCTGTCCTAAACCCGGTCCGGTTCGTTAGTTGAACGGAAGACGCTGACGCCTCACCCGCGAGTTTCGCCATGAAAGCCGTTCAGTTCGACCGTCACGGTTCGCCGGCCGTAGTCCTCACAATCCGTGAAATCCCTACTCCCAGCCCGGGTCGCGGTGAGGTGCTCGTGCGGATGGCCGCCAGCCCGGTCAACCCGTCCGACCTCCTGTACATCGCCGGCAACTACACCACGAAGCCGGAGAGTTACCCCGCCACGCCAGGCTTCGAGGGGGTGGGCAAAGTCGAGGCGGCTGGCGGCGGGCTGCTCGGGATGCTGCGGAAGGGGAAGCGGGTGGCGGTGCTCGGCGCCCGCACCGGTTGTTGGGCCGAGTACGCCGTCTGCTCCGCCCGCCAGGTCATTCCCGTGTCTGACGACATCCCGGACGAGCAGGCGGCGGGGCTGTTCGTCAACCCGGTGACGGCACTCGCCATGACCCGCGACGTGCTGAAGGTGCCGGCCGGGGCGTGGCTGTTGCAATCGGCCGCGGGCAGTTCCGTCGGAAAGATGGTGATCGCCCTCGGCAAACAGGCCGGGTTCAAGACGGTGAACGTCGTCCGCCGGCGGGAGCAGGCCGACGAATTGAAGCAACTCGGGGCGGACGCGGTCATCGTGGAGTCCGACGGCCCGATCCCGGAGCAGGTGGCGAAGGCGACGGGCGGCGGGGTGGGGTTCGCCCTGGACTGCGTCGGCGGGGCGACCGGCTCGGGGGTGGTGAAGAGCCTGTCGGACGGCGGGAAGGCGTTGCTGTACGGGCTGCTCAGCGGCGAGCCGATCGCGGTCGATCCGCGGGCGATGATCTCGACGGGGGCGACGGTGCAAGGGTTCTGGCTGGGCGAGTGGGTGAAGCGGCAGGGGGTGATGAAGATGCTCGGCCTGCTCGGCGAGGTGAAGGGGCTGCTGCGAAGCGGGACGCTGAAGGCGACCATCGCCGGCACCTACGGACTGGACCAGATCAAGGACGCCGTGACGCACGCGGCGAAGGACGCGCGGGGCGGCAAAGTGCTGGTGAAGGTGTGACTTGGGTGTGGGCGAGCGGCGGGGGGGGGGGGGGGGGGTGTGGTGGGGGAACACGGCCGCCCGGGCCCCCCCCCCCAAAAGTTGCCCCCCCGCCCCCCCCCC
>CAYMHO010000114.1:0-19135 GCA_964390195.1 uncultured Fimbriiglobus sp.
CCACCACCAACCGCCGCGGGTGGATGCCGATCATCCTGCCGTACATCGAGCAGGAACCGCTGGGCAAGATCTACAACTACGACGCGAACTTCTACGACCCGGCGAACTCCACCGCCATCAACACCCCGCTCAAACTCGCCACCTGTCCGTCCGGTCCCGGCCCCCGGCAACTGACGATCATCCAGGGGGCGATCAGCACCACCGGCCAGGCGGGGGACTACTTCGTCCCGAACAGCTTCTCGTCCACGCTGTACGGGGTGACGGCTCTGAGCGGGAACAACACGATCACGGCTCTGAAAGATGAAGCGCGTCGGCCGATCGTCGAGATCACCGACGGCACCTCCTCCACCCTGCTCATCATCGAACACGCCGGGCGACCGGACTACTACGTGCTGGGGAAGAAGCAGCCGGACAGCACCACCCTGCCGGCCCAGAAGTTCAACTGGGGCGCGTGGGCGTCGTACCAGGCGATTCAGGTGCAGCAGTTCGGCTCGGACGGGGCGACGAAGGACGGCCCCGGCGGGTCGTGCACCGTCAACTGCAACAACAGTCAGGGCGTGTACGCCTTCCACACCGGCGGTGCGAACGCGGCCTACTGCGACGGGTCGGTGCGGTTCATGCGGTCGTCGATGACCGCCAACACGCTGTTCGCCATCGTCACCGTCAACGCCGGCGAGATCTTCGCGGAAGACTTCTAACCCGCAGAGGCTTTATGCGCACCGGACTGAGCCGCATCGAGGTGCTGGTCGTCGCCGCCGTCGGGTTGCTGACCGTCGGGCTGATCCTGCCCCGCGTGCAGGCGGCCCGCGGCGACGCCGGCCGCCTGAAGTGCGAGAACAACCTGCGGACCCTCGGCACCGCGTGCGCCGGGTACGAGCAGGCGAACGGCGGGCTGCCGCCCCGCCGCACCGGGTTCAACAACGGCGAACCCTACGGCGGCTAGGGCACGGCCATCCTCCCCCACCTGGGCGACGAGAAGACGGCCCGCGCCTACAACCCGAAACTCGACTATTTCGACCCCGGCAACAAGGCCGCGACCGAAACGCAAGTGGCCGCGTTCCTCTGCCCCGCGTCCCCCGCCGGGCGGACGGTCATCATCGAGTCACAGGCGACCGCCAAAGCCGCCAACCCGGACAAGGACACGGTGTTCAGCGTGAAGGCCGGGGTGAGCGACTACATCGCGTCGAACGGTGTCCTGCTGCCCGCCGGCGGGTACGCGCTGAATTTCCGCGAGGCCGGGCAGATGAACGGCAACCAGCGGCAGCCGATGGGCGACAACGACGCCACCCCGCTGGCCAAGATCACCGACGGCACCGCTTGCACGCTGTTGCTGATCGAGCAGGCCGGCCGGCCGGAGGTGTGGCGGGCGGGGAAGAGGAAGGACGGAGACGGGCAGTTCGGCCGCAGCCCGAACGCCCGCGGGGCGTGGGCCGGGTGGGGGTCGATCGCGTTCGGCCCGGCCGACGCCAAGACGGGCGAGTCGCCCGGCGTGGGCGACGCCACCGACTGCACGGTCAACTGCAACAACTGGTTCGGGGTGTACGGGTTCCACGCCGGCGGGGCGAACGTGCTGATGTGCGACGGGGCCGTGCGGTTCGTCACCCCGAAGCTCGACCCGCTCACCTTCGCCTACCTCACCCTCCGCGACGACGGACACGCGATCGACCCGACCGACTACTAACCTTCACCACCGAACCCGAGACCCATGCGCCACCCGATTGCCCTCTTGCTGCTCGTCGCCGTCGGGCCGGCGTTCGCCCCGGCTGCCCCGCCCGACTCCGTCGCACTTGCGGCCGTGATTGACGCCCGCCTAGCCACCAAGTGGGAGAAGAACAAGGTGACGCCGGCGGCGGTGGTGGACGACGCCACCTTCCTGCGGCGGGCGTCCCTCGACCTGATCGGCCGCATCCCGACCGCCGCCGAGGTGCGGGAGTTCCTGGCGGACAAAGGGGCCGACAAACGGGCCAAGTTGGTCACTCGACTGGTCGATTCGGGCGGGCACACCCGGCACATGGCCACCTTCTGGCGGCGGACGTGGGTGCCGCAGGCGGACACCGCCGAGTACGCCCGCCTGACCGACGACTTCGAGGCGTGGGTGTCCGCCTGCCTGCAAGAGAACGTGCCCTACGACCGTGTGGTTCGGGAGTTGATCACCCAGCCGCGAACCGACCGCCGGGCGGCCGTCGCCCCGGCCGGGTTCGTGACGGCGAACGAGGGCAAGCCGGAGACGCTGGCGGCCAGCGCCACCCGCGCCTTCCTGGGGGTGAACCTGGACTGCGCCCAGTGCCACGACCACCCGTTCGCCCGCTGGACCCGCAACCAGTTCTGGCAGACGGCCGCCTTCTTCGCCCCGCCCGCGGACGAAGGGGGCAAGCTGATCGCAGCCAAGCTCACCATCCCCGGCACCAAGAAGGAACTCGCCCCCGCCCTGCTCGACGACCGCCCGGTGAAGTGGCCGCAGGTACTCGCCGCCGACTCCGGCCGTGTGCTGTTCGCCGACTGGGTGACGGCCGCGGACAACCCGTACTTCGCCCGCAACGCGGTCAACCGCCTGTGGGCGAACGTGTACGGCACGGCCCTGGCCGAACCGCTCGACGACCTGAGCGGCGACGCCGGCACCACCGGCCCGCACGTCGCTCTCCTGCAAGAGTTGGCCGACGCCTTCACCGCCAGCGGGCTCGACTTGAAGTACCTCACCCGCGCCCTGGTGCTCACCCGCGCTTACCAACTGGCGACCGTGACGAAAGACGATAAGCCGACCGACCCGCGGCTGTTCGCCCGGATGCCCGTCCGCGGGCTGACCGGCGAGCAACTGTACGACAGCCTGCGGACGGCGGCCGGTCTGCCGGCGGAGCGATCCGACACCGGCCGCGGGCAGGGGCTGGACGACCGCAAGCGGTTCGCCGCACAGTTCCACGTCGAGCGGGCGGTGGCGGCCGAGCGGTCGATCACGCAGGCGCTGGCGATGATGAACGGCCGGCTGGTGAACGCCCTGACCGACCCGGCCAAGAACCCCACCCTCGGCGGGGTGGCCGCCCCATTCCTTGACGCCGACGCGAAGGTGGAGACGCTGTTCCTGGCGACCCTCGGCCGCAAGCCGTCGGAGCGGGAGGCGAAGGCGATGGCCGGGCACGTTGCCGGCACCGCCGAGGCCGACCGCGGGAAGGCGCTGGGCGACGTGTTCTGGGCGCTGGTGAACAGTACTGAGTTCAACACCAACCACTAACCCCGAAGGGTTCCCCCATGCCCCGCCCGTTCACCCCGTCCCGCCGCGACATGCTACGACTGACCGCCGTCGGCGCAGCCGGCGTGTCGTTCTCCGGCTGGCTGCCAGCGCTCGCGGCCGACGCGAAGGACGACCCGAAGCGGCGGAAGTCGGTCATCCTGCTGTGGATGAACGGCGGCCCGGCCACCATCGACCTGTGGGACTTGAAGCCCGGCCACGACAACGGCGGGCCGTTCAAGGAGATCGACACCGCCGCCCCCGACGTGAAGGTGAGCGAGCACCTGCCGAAGTTGGCCAAGCTCGGCAAGGAGTTGGCAATCGTGCGGTCGATGGCCACCCGCGAGGGGGACCACCAGCGGGCGCGGGTGGTGGGCCTCACCGGATACACCCCGCAAGGGGCCATCCAGTTCCCGGAGATCGGCTCGCTGGTGGCGCACGAACTGGACGACCCGAAGGCCGACCTGCCGGGGTTCGTGAGCGTCGGCGGGCGGGCGGGCGGGGCCGGCGGCGGGTTCCTCGGCCCGCGGTTCGCGCCGTTCGTGGTCGGTGGCGAACGCGGCCGACCGGGGGCGGACTCGCCGGCCGACCTGAAGGTGGCCGACCTGGCCGTCCCGCCGGGGGTGACGACCGAGGCGCACACCAAGCGGCTGGAACTGCTGGCCGGTTTGGAGAAGGAGTTCGCGCCGGGCCAGGGGCACCCGGTCGCCGACGCGATGAGGGCGGCCACCGACCGGGCGGTTCGGCTGATGCGGCCGGAGGCGGCCGACGCCTTCCGCCTGGAGGACGAGAAGCAGTCCACCCGCGACGCCTACGGCAAGGGCACGTTCGCGCAAGGGTGTCTGCTCGCTCGCCGACTGGTGGAACGCGGGGTGCCGTTCGTCGAGGTCACGCTCGACGGGTGGGACACGCACAACAACAACTTCGACCGGGTGAAGGAATTGAGCGGCACCCTCGACACCGCCTTCGCCGCGCTGCTGGCCGACCTGAGGGACCGCGGGCTGCTCGACTCCACGCTGGTGGTGTGCCAGGGGGAGTTCGGCCGCACGCCGAAGATCAACGGGCAGAAGGGTCGTGACCACTGGCCGGCGTCGTGGTCGGCGGTGCTGGCCGGGGCCGGGCTGAAGACCGGGCAGGCGGTGGGCAAGACGGCGGCGGATGGTACCGCCGACGGCGACCCGACCCGCACGGCCGACCTGATCGCCACGGTGGTGAAGGCCATCGGCCTCGACCCGATGAAGCAGAACATGTCGAACGTCGGCCGGCCCATCCGCCTCGCCGATCCGAGCGGCAAACCGATCAAGGAGTTGTTCTGATGCGCGCCGCGCTCCTCGCCCTCGCGCTGGCCGCGGCTTCGTCCGTGGCGGCCGAACCCGCCAAGTCCGCCGCCCCACCGCTCGAACTGGCTCTCGTCGGCGACGGCAAGCTCGCACGGCTTGAAGTGCGGGCGTCGGTGGACGGCACCCCCGTGCCGGCCGTCTGGGACGACACGTTCGCCAAGCTGCACGCCTACTTCGACCGCGACGGCAACGGGACTCTCGACGAGAAGGAGGCGGCCCGGCTGCCGCCGGCGAGGGCGTTGCGGCAGGCGATGGGCAACGGGTTCACTCCGCCGGTCGGCACGGCCCCGGCCTTCTCCGAACTCGACCGCAACAACGACGGCAAGGTGACGGCGGACGAACTCGCCGCCCACTACCGCGCCGCCGGGGTGGGTGCGGTGTACGTCGGGGTCGGCCGATTGCCGGCGGGGGCCGAGTTGACCGCCTCGCTGTTGAAGCAGTTCGCCACCGACCGCGACGGGAAGGTGGGTGAGAAGGAGTGGAAGGCCGGCATCGACGCGCTGAACAAGCTGGACAAGAACGACGACGAACTGATCGGGGCCGGCGAGTTGGTGCCGAAAGCGCTGTACCCCGGCGCGGCCGGCACCCTGCTGCTCTCCCCGGCCGCCGCTGACGCGACCCCGCCGGATGTGCTGGCGAAACTGCCGCTCGTCCGCCTGCCGGCCGACGCGGGCGATACCTACTGGACGAAGGAACTCGCCAAGCGCGCCCCGCAGGTGAAGGCCGACGAGTTGGCGGGGTGGCGGACGAAGGACGCGGACGCCCGTTGGGAGGTGAAGTTCGCCACCAAGCCGACGCAACACGAGCGGTTCACGTTCGCCGCCGGCGGGGTGCGGGTGGACGGCTGGGTCGCGGGTGGCCGGGTGGACGACGCCCTGGCGACCGTCCGCCAGCATTTGACAGCCCAACTGGAAGGCAAGACCGACGCCGAACCGCCCACCGGCGGCGAGCGGCGGCGGCCGGCCGGTGGGCTGGACTGGCTCGTGCCGATCGCCGACCGAGACGGGGACGGCAAGCTGTCGGCGAAGGAACTCGACGGTTGGCTCGACCTCCAGAGCCAGATCTCTCGCGGGCAGGTGTTGCTCACGGTACTCGACGGCGGCGGACTGTTCGAGGTGTTGGACGCCAACCACGACGGGGCGCTGTCCGTCCGCGAGCTCCGCGGCGGGTGGGAGCGGCTGAAGGCGACGGGTGCGGTGGCGGACGGCAAGTTCGACCCGAAGAAGTTGCCGCGGGTAGTGTTGGTAGCTGCGAGCCGCGGGTACACCTCGACGCTGGCGGTGGACGCCCGCCGCGGCCCCGACTGGTTCCGGGCGATGGACCGCAACGGGGACGGCGACGTGAGCCGGCGGGAGTTCACCGGCCCGGCCGACGTGTTCGACAAGCTGGACGCCGATCAAGACGGCCTGCTGGCCGCCGAGGAAGCGGAGAAGGCGAAGCACTGACTGCGGCGGGGGTGAGTTCCTGGTTGCCACCCTTGAAGGACGTGTCGTGAGTGTGTGGAGACCTGGGCGAGCAGCCATGCGACTCGGCCGGCGTGCAAATCGGGGTCGCGGCATTCCCTCGAACGTCTGACGCCTGGCAGGTCCAACAGGGTCGGTGGTTCGGACGGGACTTGTACTGGATCTGTACTGGATTGGGGTGCTCTGTACTGCCAAAAACCGCTGAAAAGTGCGACTTTTTGCCGGCCTTGCCTGAACTTGTCCGAGGAGCAAACGTGTGAGATGTTGCCTGCAATTCAAGGCTGTTCAGACGCGACGGCCGGCTGTTTCTGTGGTGTTTCGGGACCAAGAGGTCGCAGGTTCGAATCCTGTCAGCCCGACTGATGCCCCGGTGACGACACCCGTCGTCACCGGGGCATTTTCGTTGACTTTCGTGCCACTTCCGCCGACCTCTTGGTCGGTGCCGCTACTCTCACACGGTCGCTCCGACTTGCCGCCTGAAGACCCGGATTGACCCGAACTGAATGGGGTTGGTGCAACCTGTGGTGCAACCGGATTCGGGACCGGCAGTGACGGCAACTTTTCCACCGCCCCACGAGTGTCGAGCAATCAAGGGTCGGTGTACACGCCCATCGTCAACTTGATGTCCGAGTGCCGCATCGCCTGTTGTGCCGTGCGGGGCGAGACCCCGGCCTTGCTCAGCAGCGTGCCGAACGTCGTCTGTAGGGCGTGCACGTCCACCGTCCGCCCGCGGTCGTCCTGCTTCGGAATCCCGGCCGCGTGCAGGTCACGGTTCAGGATGCGGAGGAACCCGTCCGACACCGCGAACAGGGCAGCGGTGGGGTCGGTGTTCGCGGTGTCGGCGATCCACTGGCGGAGGTCGGCGGCGAGGTCGCCACAGGTGCCGACGGAACGGAGTTCGCATCCGTAAGCGGTTCGGACTGTGAGAACCTGAGCAAACCTGAGTCATCCGGTTCCCCACTTCGGCTGCTCGAACCCGCAGGGGAGCGAGTCGTCGAGGTTCGCGGCTGCGTCGCAAGTGGCAGAGGGACAGCAACTTGGTGAGTAACATCCGCTGATCGGCGGGCAGTGCCGTGGGTTGGGCGAGTTGGTGGAGCATGTCTGCCGTAGGCGCGGCACCCCGCGAGGGGACCGTGAGAAGCGAGTCGGCCGCCCGTCGTGTCAGACGGTCCCGTCGCCACCACCGGACGGTCGGTGTGGGCGGATCGTCCGAGCGGGGCACAGTCTGATTTGTGGGTGCCGGACAGTTTGGACGGTCCGGACAGTCCTTGCAAGCTGATGCAAGCCATCTCCACGCGCGAGTCCACGCGAGTTCCCGACACCCTCCCATTGACATGCTCGGCCAGCGTGGGTCATCGCCCTGAGGCATGGCGGGGCACGGCCCGGAACCGGCAGAACTGCTCGCATCGAGGTGCCGCCGGAGGCCAGGGGTGCCTACACTTCTTTGCCCGTCCCGAACTGCCCCTGGCGGAGTCGAGATGCCCGACCACCCGGCTTTCGCCGTCACGCCGGCCGCGCTCGCGGCCCGCTACCTCACCGTGCGGGCCGTCACCGAACTTCTGTGCGAGCCGCTGCACCCGGAGGACTACCAGCTCCAGTCGATGCCCGACTGCAGCCCGCCGAAGTGGCACCTGGCGCACACCGCCTGGTTCTTCGAGACGTTCGTCCTCGCGCCGCACGTGCCCGGCTTCCGGCCGTTCCACCCGCGGTTCGGCTACCTGTTCAACTCGTACTACGATGCCGTCGGCGACCGCTGGCCGCGGGCCGACCGCGGGCTACTCTCCCGCCCGACCGTCGCCGAGGTGGCGGCCTACCGCAAGGCGACGGACGAGCGGTTACTCGACCTGCTGGCGACGGCCAACGATCACACGTTCGCGGCTGTCGCGCCGCTGGTCGAACTCGGACTGAACCACGAGGAGCAGCACCAGGAACTCCTGCTGACGGACCTGAAGCACGCCTTCGGGAGGAACCCGCTGCGGCCGGCGTACGCCCCAACCGCCGACCGGCCGGCGTCCACCCCGGTCCCGCTCGGGTGGGAGCGGCATGAGGCCGGGGTGCGGTGGGTGGGACACGATGGCGGCGGGTTCGCGTTCGACAACGAAGGCCCGCGGCACCGCGTGTTCGTGGGCGGGTTCGCCCTCGCGTCGCGGGTGGTCACGAACGGCGAATACCGCCGGTTCGTTGAGGACGGCGGGTACGACCGCCCGGACCTGTGGCTGTCTGACGGGTGGGCGGCGAAGCGGCAAAACGGGTGGACCTCACCGCTCTACTGGGACCGGGTTGAGCGGGCGTTCACCCTGCACGGCGACCAACCCCTCGACCCGCACGGGCCGGTGTGCCACGTCAGTTACTACGAGGCCGATGCCTACGCCCGCTGGGCGGGTGCCCGACTGCCGACCGAGTTCGAGTGGGAGGTGGTGGTGGGCGAGCGGCCGGTGGAGGGGCAGTTCCTGGGCGAGCACGTGTTCCACCCGACGCGGGCCGACGGCCAGTTCGGCGGGGTGTGGGTGTGGACGGCGAGCGCGTACACCGCCTACCCTGGGTATCGCCCGCCGGCCGGCGCACTGGGCGAGTACAACGGCAAGTTCATGTGCAACCAGATGGTCCTCCGCGGCGGGTCCTGTGTCACACCGACCGGGCACGTCCGCCCTACCTACCGCAACTTCTTCCCGCCCGACGCCCGCTGGCAGTTCTCCGGCATCCGAGTTGCACAGGACGCCCAGTCATGACCACCAACCGACGCTCCCACCCGGCCGCCGACCCGTTCCGCGCCGACGTGCTCGCCAGCCTCTCCCGCCCGCAAAAGCGGTTGCCGGCCAAGTACTTCTACGACGCCGCCGGCTCGCGGCTGTTCGATCGCATCTGCGAGCTGCCCGAGTACTACCCCACCCGCACCGAACTCGGCATCCTGGGGCGGAACGCCGGGGCGATGGCCGACTGGTGCGGGCCGGACTGCCTGCTCGTCGAACTGGGGGCGGGCAGCCTGACGAAGGTGCGGTTCCTGCTCGACCGGCTGGTGAACCCGTCCGGGTACGTGCCGGTGGACGTGTCCGGCGACCACCTGCGGGCCGCCGCGCGGGCACTGGCCGCCGAGTACCCCGCGCTCGCCGTGCGGCCGGTGGTGGCCGATTTCACCACCCCGTTCGCTCTGCCCCAACTGCCCGCCCGCCGGCGGGTGGTGTACTTCCCAGGCTCCACCATCGGCAACTTCGAACCGGCCGAAGCCGACGCCCTGCTGCGGCGGGTGGCCCGGCTGGTGGGGTCGAGCGGCGGGCTGATCCTGGGTGTCGACCTGCGGAAGCCGGTGGAGGTGCTGGAGCCGGCGTACAACGACGCGGCCGGGGTGACGGCGGCGTTCAACCGCAACCTGCTCGCCCGTATCAACCGCGAACTGGGAGCCGACTTCGACCCGGCGGCGTTCGCCCACCGCGCCTTCTACAACGCCGAGCGGTCGCGGATCGAGATGCACCTGGTGAGCGAGCGGCGGCAGCGGGTGCGGGTGGGACCGACGGCGTTCGACTTCCGTCCGGGCGAGAGCATCCACACCGAGAACTCGCACAAGTACGACGTGCGGGAGTTGGCCGACCGCGCCGCCGGGTGCGGACTGCAACTGGCCGCGACGTGGACGGACGAGCGGGGGTACTTCGCCGTCCTCGCGCTCACGGCCCAATTCCTCCCATCGGAGAACACGCCATGAAAGCCGTGTGGAACGGTACCGTGCTGGCCGAATCCGACGACACCGTCGTCGTCGAGGGCAACCACTACTTCCCGCCGGACGCGCTGAAGAAGGAGCACTTCAAGCCGAGCGGAACGCACACCGTGTGCGGGTGGAAGGGCACCGCCAGCTACTACACCGTGGTGGCCGACGGGAAAGAAAACCCCGACGCCGCGTGGTACTACCCGGAGCCGAAGGACGCGGCGAAACAGATCGCCGGTCGGGTCGCCTTCTGGAAGGGCGTGACGGTGACGGCCTGACATGTTCAGCCTGCGCGCGGTGGAGAAGCGGTACGCCGGGCGGACCGCACTGGGGCCGCTCACGCTGGACGTCCCGGCGGGGCGGACGACCGCGCTCATCGGGCCGAGCGGGTGCGGCAAGTCCACCCTTCTGCGGCTGCTCATCGGGCTAGTGTCGCCGGACGCGGGGGAGGTGACGTTCGCCGGCACGCCGGTGAACCCAGCGACCGCCCGGTCGGTTCGCCTGCGGGTCGGGTACGTCATCCAGGACGGCGGGCTGTTCCCGCACCTGACCGCCCGCGGGAACGTCACCCTCATGGCCCGGCACCTCGGCCACGACCGGGCTGGCACCGCCGCCCGCGTGGCCGAACTGGCCGCCCTCACCCGCTTCCCCGCCGACGGGTTGGACCGCCACCCGCACCAACTCTCCGGCGGGCAGCGGCAGCGGGTCGGGCTGATGCGGGCGCTGCTGCTCGACCCCGACGCCCTGCTGCTCGACGAACCGCTCGGCGCGCTCGACCCGCTGGTGCGGGCCGACCTGCAAGCCGAACTCCGCGACATCTTCCGCCGGCTGAACAAGACGGTGGTGCTGGTGACGCACGACCTGGGCGAGGCGGCGTACTTCGCCGACCGCTTGGTGCTGTTGAAGGACGGGCGGGTGGTGCAGGAGGGCACCCCGGCCGACCTGTGGCACCGACCGGCGGACGAGTTCGTTAGCCGGTTCGTGCAGGCCCAGCGCGGGCCGGAGGTGCCGGCGTGAGACGGTTGTTGCTGCCCCTGCTGCTCCTCTCCGTCGGCTGTTCCAAGCCCGCCGACCGGCCGGTGGTGGTTGGCGCGAAAAAGTTCACCGAGTCGATCGTCCTCGCCGAGATCGGCACTCAGTTGGCCCGCGACGCCGGCACGCCCGCCGAACGGTCCGACCTGGGCAGCACGCTCGCCATCTGGCTGGCTCTCACCAACGGCGACATCGACGTTTACCCCGAGTACACCGGCACGATCCGCAAGGAGATTCTCAAGACCGACACGCCCGACCTGGATAACGCACTGGCGGCGCACGGCGTGCGGATCAGCAGGCCGCTCGGCTTCCGCAACAACTACGCGCTCGGCATGCGGAAGGACGTGGCCGCGGCGAAGGGCATCACCAGGACTTCGGACCTCCGCGACCACCCCGACTTGCGGTGCGGGTTCATCCCGGAGTTCCTTGACCGCGCCGACGGCTGGCCGGGCCTGCAACGGCATTACGCCCTGCCGCAGCGGAACGTGCAAGGGATGGTTCACACCCTGGCGTACCGGGCGGTGGTGGAGAAGGCGATCGACGTGACCGAGGTGTACACAACCGACGGTGAGATCGCCCAGTACGACCTGCTGGTGCTGCCCGACGACCAGAGTTTCTTCCCGGCCTACGAGGCGGTGTGGCTGTACCGGGCTGACTTGGAACAGCGGCACCCGGCGGCGGTCGCCGCCCTCCGCCGGTTGGAAGGGAAGGTGACGGAATCGCGAATGCAGCGGATGAACTCTGCCGTGCAGGCGGACAAGCGGTCGGAGGGCGAGGTGGCGGCCGAGTTCGTGCGGGACGAGTTGAAGGTGGAGGCGCTGTCGAGCGACGGCACGCCGGCCGGCCGACTGCTCAACTCCACCTGGGAACACTTACTCCTGGTGCTGCCGTCGCTCGCCCTCGCCGTCCTCGCGGCCGTGCCCTTGGGCGTGCTGGCCGCCCGCCGGCCGCTCGTCGGCAAGGTGGTGCTGGCCGGGTGCGGACTGCTCCAGACGATCCCGTCGCTCGCCCTGCTGCTGTTCATGATCCCGGTGATGATGTGGGTGGTAGGGAAAGGCACCGGGGCACCGCCGGCGGTCGCCGCACTGTTCTTGTACAGCCTGCTGCCGATCGTGCGGAACACCCACGCCGGGCTGACCGGCATCCCCGCCTCGCTTCGTGAATCCGCCGCGGCGATCGGTCTGCCGCCGTTCGCCGCACTGTGGCGGGTGGAACTGCCGCTCGCCGCCCCGACCATCCTCGCCGGGGTGCGGACCGCCGCGGTCATCAACGTCGGCACGGCAACCCTGGGCGGGTTCATCGGGGCGGGCGGGTACGGCCGGCCGATCCTGCGGGGTCTGGACAAGGACGACCTGCCGCTGATGCTCGAAGGGGCGATCCCGGCCGCGGTTTTGGCCCTGGCCATTGAAGGGCTGTTCGGTTTGCTCGAACGGGCCGTCACCCGCCGGGGGTGAGCCGCGAGGGACAACACCCGTGACCGTACCCGCGCCGCGACGAAAGCGGGTGCTACGGACCCCGCGCAGGTCGAACGGGTCTCAGGCCACGCACGTGAGCCACCGCATTCATTCTGACGACGGCTGGTTGCGCAGCCCGACTTCAGGCGGGTGGCGTTGCGTTGGTTGGCCACACACACACTACGGGTGCGTGGCCCCGTCCACACCCCGTCAGCGATCGCCGTGAACCGGCTGTCCGTGGAGCGGAACGAAGGATTGGGGTGCGACGGACAACGAGCCGCGAGTTCTGGTTCGAGATCGTCGGACGAATTGCGAGCGGCCGGGCGGGGAATAGTCCGCCCGGCCGCGCGAGGAGTCAAGCCGACCGCTCAGCACATGCAGCAGCAGACCGGGGTGACGACCATCATCAGGCAGCAGGTACAGCCGCCCTACATGAACTCCATCATGCAGTCGCAGATGCCCTGAATAATGGCGGCGCACGCGTCGTCGCCGCTGGTGCAGGTGACGCAGCAGCCGTCCTTGGTCATCTCCACCTTGCACGCGCCCATCGTCAGGTTGCAGCAGCACACCATCATGCCGTTCATCATGCAGCACACGCTGCACATGCCGCCGGCCATCATGGTACACAGGTTCTGCATCATGGTGCAGGCGGCCGCGTCGTCGCACACGCAGGTGATCTTCATCCCGCCGGTCACCTTCTCCACCTTCATCGTGCAGCGGGGCACCATCATCATGTTCGGCATGGCCGCCGGCATCCCGCTGCCCATCCCCATCGGCATCGACCCGCCCATGCCGGTCATCGCGGTGCGGTCCATCATCATCGCGGTGGTCATGATTCGGTCCTCAGAGGGGGTGGAGGGGAGAACGGGTGCGGTTCCCTCGCCGCTCGCAACCCGTGTGATCCAACCGATTTACCACCGGATGGTAGGCAAATCGGCAAAATCCGACCGACTCCTGTTGCCTTCCGGCGAGTCCGGGGCAATAATCTCCACTAAGCCGATCAACTTGACGATATTAGTGAGGTATCGGCCCGCTGACTGGAGAACTCACAATGGTGGCTCATCGCTTCGCGGAACAACTTCGCCAAACTCAACCGGCCTACGTCGCCGTCGCCACCACCGCCGCGTTCGTCCCTTGTCCCGTGTTCGCGTTGTTCGGCCCGATGCAGCAGGCTCAAGTCACTGAGATCTACCGCATCGCCGCCGAACTGACCCGGGAGCAACTCCGGCCGAAGCGGGCGTTCGCCCCCGCGTTCTCGCGGAACTGAGGAGTGTTCTGCTCACTCCGCGAGCGGCATCAAACACAACCGCTCGCGGAGCGAGCAGAACACACGGCCATCGGGAACATCCCGGTGGCCGTTCGCATTTCTGCGGACAGGGTACACGGTCCGGAAGGGGTTGCCTAGCCGTCAAAGTCGGTGCGGGTCTTACTCTGTCAGCGTGAGATTGTTCGTGTTGGAAGTGAGCTATTGGGTGTGGCGGCGCTCGGTGTGAAGGAAGTAGTTCGCCGCAACCACCAGCGCCGCATGGTGATGCCACCCGTGCCAGGTGCGGCCCTCGAAGTGGTCCAGCCCCAACTCCGCCTTCAGCACTTCCAGGTGAGCGAGCGCGTCGGAAACCTCGTCGGTCGCCGTTTCCCGTGCTTTCAACCCCCGTTCGGTCAGCCCACCGGCGAACTCCGGCACCGCGAAGTAACCCGCCTCGGCCGCCACCGGGAGCGGCTCCCCTTCGGCCCGCAGTCCGTCCAGGAGGGCCAGAGCGATGTCGGGTTTGCTGGCCGGGCTCCTGTACTCCTGCGGCACAGTCCGCTCCAAGGCCTCCGCGTTGTCCTTCAGCCACGCCGCTGGCAGGTAGAGTCGGGCGACGAGTGGGAACACGCCGGCCGGCCCGACCTGGGTGACGAACACCGCCAGTTGGCAGTTGATTTTCTTCCCAAGCGAGCGGGCGAACTGTCGCTGAACGCCGACCGAACTCTGGCCTTTTTTCGGAAACGAGCCGTCGTGAACCACCCACACGGCGGCCGGGTCGCGGCGGTCGATCGCCGAGTGGGAGCGGGTCGCCGCGAACAACCAGCGGGCGTCCCACGGGCTGTTGCTGAAGAAGTGCTGGAGCGCCTGCGGCAGACCGGCTTCGACCATCATCACCGTGCTCGCCGCCGCCGCGATCCCCTCCACGTTTTTCCGCCCGCTCGGTTCGAGCAACCCCCGCAGGTACGAGCGAAACCGCAGTGCCTGATCCGCCCGGTGGAAGACGGTCCGGTACGCCGCCGCATACCCCTCGAACCGCTCGGTACGGGCGTCGTCGAACGCCAGCAGTCGGGTGTCGCTGCGACTGATGTGTGTCACCGTTCGGGCAAGAAGCACGGCATTGTCCACCATGTTGATCGAATTGATGATGCTAACAGGGATCGGCTTCCTCCACCACCGGAATACAGCCGGACAGACCGACTTCGTTAAGTTGATCGGAAAAGAGATGGTTCGGTTGACGGGAAAGATGACTTCGGCGATGATGTAATTCATCGTGCCCCTGCTGGATGTCGTCCGATGCCTGTCACCGCGCGCGGAGTACGCCTGTCTCGCCATGCTCGAACTGGCCAGCCGGCACGCCGACCCGAAGCCGGTGCGGTTGACCGAGATCACAGACAAGCACGCCATCCCCGAGCGGTTCTTGGTGCAAATCCTCTTGCAAATGAAGACGGTCGGGCTGGTGACGACCAGCCGGATGGGGTTCACGCTGATCGAGTTGTTGGTGGTGATCGCGATCATCGCCATCCTCATCGGTCTTCTCCTTCCCGCAGTGCAGAAGGTCCGTGAAGCCGCCGCTCGCATCCAGTGCAGCAATAACCTGAAGCAGATCGGCCTCGCCGCCCACAACTACCACGACGTACACGAGGCCCTGGTGCCGGCGTTCGTGGGGGATAACTCGGAGACCGCAACGCTCAACAGTTGGCCGACGTGGGGCGCCCTCATCCTCCCGTACATCGAGCAGCAGAACGTCCTCAACCTGTGGGACCAGAAGCGGCTGGTCGGGTACCAAGTGCCCGCCGCGTACCAGACGCAGGTCAAGATCTTCCTCTGCCCGTCGCGGCCGGCCCCGGTGCTCAGCCAGGCCGACTTCCAGATCCTCAACGGCACCCGCCCGGGCGGGTCGCTCACCGACTACGCGGCGAGTTTCGGGCCGCACGCCGCGTTCACCGCCAGCACCGGGGCCGTCGTCCCGTCGCTGCCGGTCGTCACCACCGACTCGGTCGGCCCGCTGCTCGTCAGCTACCAGCATCAAGTGAAGCTGGTCGGCATGACCGACGGCACCAGCAACACCACCATGTTCGGCGAGAAGTCGATCCGCCCGAACTCGCTCCGCGGGAAGAACGAGGACCGCAGCGTCCACAGCCAGGTGCGGAACACCCACCGCCGCATGATGGGCATCAGCGACGTGAACGGCGACGTCCGCCCGCTTCTCCCGCCGGACAACCAGAACCTGCCGTTCGCCAACAGCAGCTTCGGCGGGCCGCACCCGGGCGTCACCAACTTCGTGTTCGTGGACGGCAGCGTGCGGACGATTCGCCTGTCCACCAGCGTGCAGACGCTGACGGCCCTCGTCACCCGCGCCGGCGGCGAGGTGGTGGGCAACGACTTCTGACCCTAACAGGCGAACCCGGCCCGCCAGGGCCGTGGGTGGCGCGTGCAGCCACCTGACCTCGCCACCCGCCGACCTTGCGGTCGGGGTTCGCCCGGAATGCTGGAGGACTTCCGATGACCATCGATCGCCGAATCCGACACGGGGCGCTGGTGCTGCTGTCGGTGGTGGGGGTGAGCGGGTGTGGGGGCACCGGCCCGGCCACGCACCCAGTATCCGGGACGGTGCAGTTGAACGGCGACACCGCCCAACTGGCCGGGCACCACGTCGAACTCGTCCGCGCCGACGACCCGACGGTGCGGGCGGCCGGGGTGATCGACGAGGGCGGGCGGTTCAACGTGGAGACGCTCGACAACGGCCAGCGGCACAGCGGGGCACGCGAGGGCACCTACCGCGCCCGGCTGGTCCTGAGCGACGAGGGGGACGGCCGGCCGAAGCCGAAGGTGCCCAAGAAGTACCTGGACGCGAACACCTCCGGCTGGACGGTGCAGGTGCCGCCGGCCGGCGACGTGACCCTGACGGCGAGGTGATCGCACACGGCCCGCCCCGACCCCGGCGGGGGGGGCGATGGGAGAGCGTTCTCGACCGACCGGCGTGGTACTCGGCGTGCCCCGGTGCGGTGGTGTTCGGGAGAGGCACCACCGGGCGGTCGGGTCGGGCCGTATTTCGACGCACACAGACCACGAGGGACGAACGTGACGCGATGGCGATACCCTGCGGCGGTGGCCGGCGTGCTGGCCCTGGCGGCCGCCGCAACCGCCGCCGACCCGGACGCGGCGAAGCTGGAGTTCTTAGAGAAGAAGGTGCGGCCGATCTTCGTCACCCACTGCAACGGCTGCCACTCGGCCGACACCAAGCCGGCCGGCGGGTTGCGGGTGGACGACCACAAGGGGCTGCTCACGGGCGGGAACGGCGGCCCGGCGGTGGTGCCCGGCAAACCAGGCGAGGGCACGCTGCTGCGGCGGATCACGCAGAAGGACGAAAAGCGGCGGATGCCGCTCGAAGGGGACAAGCTGACCGAAGAACAGATCGCCACGCTGACCAAGTGGGTTGAAGACGGAGCAGTGTGGCCGGCGGTGAACGTGCCGGCCAGCTTCGGCAAGCCGAAGCCGAAGTACGAGGAGTTGAAGAAAACCCACTGGGCGTTCCAACCCATCAAGGCGAACCCCGCCCCGAAGGGGAGCGCGGATCAGAACCCCATCGACGAGATCATTCGCGCCAAGCTCACTGCCGCCGGCCTCAAGCCCGCGGCGGAAGCCGACAAGCTCACCCTCATCCGCCGGCTGACGTTCGACCTGACCGGCCTGCCGCCGACGCCGGTGGAGATCGACACCTTCCTCGCCGACGATTCGCCCGTTGCCCTGGAAACGCTGGTCGACCGGCTGCTCGCGTCGCCGCGGTTCGGCGAGCACTGGGGCCGGCACTGGCTGGACGTGGCCCGGTACGGTGAGAGCACCGGCCCGAGCCGCAACATCCCGTACCCGTTCGCCTGGAAGTACCGCAACTACGTCATCGACAGTTTCAACGCCGACGTGCCGTTCGACCGCTTCATCAAGGAGCAGATCGCCGGCGACCTGTTGGACGCGAAGGACAAGGCCGACCGCGACCGGCTGGCCGCCGCCACCGGCTTCCTGGCTCTGGGTGTGAAGGACGTGAACCAGCGGTTCAAGGTGCGGTTCCAGATGGACAACGTGGACGAGCAGATTGATGTGGTGACGCGGTCCGTACTCGGTCTGACCGTCTCGTGCGCCCGCTGCCACGACCACAAGTTCGACCCGATCCCGACGAAAGATTACTACGCGCTCGCCGGCATCTTCACCAGCACCGACAACGCATCCGGCCTTCGCAACCAGATGGGCGGAGCGGGGCTAGCGTACTACGACCCGGTCAACCTGATCACCACCGCGGTGGCCGCCGATCTGCCACCGGTCCCGGCGGAGCAACTCGACAAGCTGAAAGCCGAGGTGGAAGAGGCGAAGAAGGCGTGGGACGCCATCCGCGGCACCCCGGAGGGGCTGAAACCGGGGCCGAACGGGCAGCCCACCCAACGACCGTTCCGTCTGAAGTACGAGTCGAAACAAGCGGAGTTGTTGTCGCTCACCGACCCGGCCGCCCGCGGGTTCGCGGTGCATGGCGTACGCGATTCGAAGCAGATCGGCGACACCGAGTTGCGGGTGCGGGGCGAGGCGGAGAAGCTCGGTCCGCCGGTGCCGCGGGGGTTCCTCACCGCGTTCGAGGTGAAGGACAGCAAACCGGTGAACGCGATGGAGAGCGGGCGGCGGGAACTAGCCGAGTGGCTGACCAGTCCGAACAACCCTCTGACAGCGAGGGTGTTTGTGAACCGCGTGTGGGCCAAGCTGTTCGGCCACGGGATCGTGAGCACCGTCGATAACTTCGGCACCACCGGCGACACGCCCACGCACCCGGAGTTGCTCGATCACCTGGCGGGCCGGTTCGTGGCCGACGGGTGGAGTGTCAAGAAGCTCGTCCGCACCCTGGTGCTCACCCGCACCTACCGGCAGAGCGGGGACGCCACCGCCGAGGCGAAGAAGCTCGACCCGGAGAACAAGCTGCTGTGGCGGCACAGCCCACGCCGGCTGACGGCAGAAGAGTTCCGCGACGCCGCCCTGCTTGCGAGCGGGCAGTTGGACCTCACCCGTCCGACGGGTTGGGCCGCCCCGCCGCTCAAGATGATCGAGATGCGGGACAACGGCCCGGAGGCGAAGCAGGTGCATGAACTGGCCGACAAGAGTAAATCCCGAAGCGTATTCCTACCGCTGCTCCGCGGGGTGACGCCACACGCCCTGGAAGCGTTCGACCCGGTGGACCAGACGCTGGTGAGCGGCCGGCGGGACAACACCACCGTGCCGGGGCAAGCGCTGTTCGTGCTCAACTCGCCGTTCGTCCGCAAGCAAGCCCTCGCCCTCGCCGAGCGGGTGCTGAAGGCGGAGAAGCCCGACGCCGACCGCATCGCCACCGTTTACCGCGTTGCGGTCGGCCGCACACCGACGGAGAAAGAGGTGGAGCGGGCAAAGCAGTTCCTGGCCGAGTACGAGACTGCCGCGAAAGACGACCCGCCCCCGCCGGAACCGCCGAAGAAGGAGCAGTTGAAACCCAAACCGAAGAAGGCCGACGACCCGCCGTTCGACCCGGACCAGATCGACCAGACCGGCGAGGCGGTCGCGGAGGAGCTGATCCTCCCGCCCGACGCCCGCACCGCGGCCTGGGCCGCGTTCACGCAGGCCCTGTTCGGTAGCGCCGAGTTCCGGTTCGTTCGCTGATTCAACCAAT
>CAYMHO010000115.1:0-19098 GCA_964390195.1 uncultured Fimbriiglobus sp.
GACCGAGTCGAGCAGCAGGCTCTTGCCGCACCCCGGCGGGCCGACGAGCAGCACGTGCTCGCCGGCGATCAGGGCGGCGAGCACCAGGTCGATCTCGTCGTCTCGCTCGATGAGCGCGGCCGACAACTCGCGGCGGACAGTCGCGAACTTCCCCCGGACGGCGTCCGGGGGGTGGTGGTCTTCCATCGGGGTCTCCGTGGTGATGATGAACGGGCGTTGGGAACTGGCAGCGGTCCAGGCGCTAACCATTCCTCTCTTATTGTGACGCATCTGAGGTCGTTCTTTAGCGCCGCCCGGCGGCGTGCAGGGTAGCGCGGACGAGGGCGTGCACGTCGGGCAGGAACGGGCGGGTGAGCACCCACTCCAGGTAGCCGGCGTCGGTCCTCGCCACGTCGTCCAGACGCCGCCCGGCGTGCTTGCCGAAGGCGAACACCAACGCCCCGTCCTCGATCCGGAACTTCCCGCCCACGTCGACCGGGTGCAGCAGGGCGTGCAACTCGTTCGGAGAAGGCGGCAGGCCGTACCGCCCCACCTGCGCGTCGAGCACCCCCGCCGCCGCGACCGCGTCGCCGGCCGCCGAGTGCGCCGCGGGATGTTCCCGGCCGAGGTACAAGGCCACCGCCGCGGTCAGCGTCCGCGCCTCGTGTCGGCGGTACACGGCCAGGGCGTCCAGCACCGCCCGGCCGTCCAGGTGGAACGGCACGCCGGCGCGGGCGAACTCGGCGCACAACAGGGGTAGGTCGAACGACGCAATCCCGAACCCGGCCAGGTCGCACCCGGCCAGTCGATGGGCAAGATCCGGCGCCACGGCCGCGAACGTCGGGGCGTCCCGCACGTCGGCGTCGGTGATGCCGTGGACGGCGGTGGCCGCCGGCGGGATCGGCAGGCCGGGGTTCAGGCGGGTGTGGTACAGGTCGGAGGTTCGGTCGGGGTGCAGGGTGAGGAGGGCGAGTTCGACGACCCGGTCGCGGGCGGGGTCGGTGCCGGTCGTCTCCACGTCGAGGACGGCGAGCGGACGGGTGAGGGTGAGGTGTCGCAGGTCAATCGTGGTCATGTTCCTCCGCGTGGTAGGGGACGACCGTGAGTGGCACGCGGCCGACGGGTTCGGGCCGCCAGCAGTGCCCGCACCGCTCGCACGTCACCGCCGGCGTCCGCAGCACCCCGTCCTCGGCCGGGCAGACGAACGACCCGCCAGAAGGTGAAGGAGCAGACCGCAGCGAGCGGACGCGGAAGACGAGGTGGACCGGGGACGGCGGGAGGTCGGCGGGGGCGGTCTGGAGCCAGGCCACCCGCACGCCCGGCGGCAGGTCGGCGGGCACGCCGGTGTCCACGTCGCACGAGTACCACGCCCGGCAGTTGGGCAAGGTCGCTATCTGGTCAATCACCGCCTTGACGGCCGGCAGCCGCCACGAGCGGGTGTAGAAGTAGAACCGCACCTTCACACTGCGGCTGATCACGTGCAGCCACTTGGCGGCGTACTCGGCCGAGTCGAAATCACCCGCGACGTGGACCCGCACCACCCGCACGGCGTGGGCGATGATGAAGGCCCGCACGCGGCGGGCGAAGTCCCGCCGACGGGACAGGGTGAAGTTGCGTTGGTAGCGTTCGGCCGCGGCCGGCCGGTACCGCTCGAACCGGCGGGCGTAGCAGTGCGTCTCGCAGGTCGCGGACGCTCCGGGGCATGTCACGGCCAGCCCCGACGGCAGGGAGAAACTCCAGATGAGCCGGCCGCCGAGCTTACGGTTGCCGACGGTGAGCATGGACACCTCCGTGAAAACAAGGTGGGGAAAAACGACGAGGCCCGGCGACATCGCCGGGCCTCGAATCACGCGACCTCGCCCGCCGTCAATCGCTCGTCTCGCGCGCCGAACCGTCCCGGTCGGCGGCTTGCCCTTCGCGTCGCAGTCGGACTTCCTTCCGCCGGCTCCGGCCGTCCGGCACCGGAAGCCCCCGCGAGGTGAACCAGTGGCAAATGGCCGCCGTCACCGTATTCCGATCACACCTCAAGGCCTCCGCAATGTGTTGCAACGGACGGTCCCCATCCCACAACTCCTTGGCCCGGTCGGCCAGCGACTCGGCGAGTGACGGGCGGGTCGTCAGGCGGTTTCGCTCCGACCGTGCGTCCGGCTTCGGCAACCCCCGGATCGTATGCCACCAGGTCAGCGCCTTGCCCACCCACGGGTAAGGGCAACCGAGTTTCGCCGCGATCCCCCGACAGTCGATTCCCGCGTCGTACTCCGCCTTCACCGCATCCGCCACCGTTGTCCAGGGCGGATCGGCATTGAACGCCACCCTCACAACCTCACCGGACGCCGGGCGAACCGGCGTGCCGTCTGAGTTTTGAGCGAGTGCGTCGGCCTTGGCGAGAGTGAATGTGCCGACCAGGTGTTTCCGCTTGCGGTCTGCGCTGGTGACCTCGGACACGGTGATCTTTCCGCCGACCAGCCGGCGGAGGGCGGGGGCGGCGGCGGCTCCGCTGCCGCGGAGGGTGTCGCCCAACTCGGCCACCCGTTCCGCGACCCACTCGCGGGTCGGCGGCTCGGCCTCGCGTGCCGACGCGTTCAGGCGGGCCAGTTTGGCCTCTAACTCCGCCCGCACCCGCCGCCGCTCGGCCAGCCGGGCGGTCAGTTCTGTACTCTCGCCCTTCCCGTCTTCGATGGCGTCCACCAGTCGGCCGATCTTCGCCTGCACGGCCGTCAACTCGACCTCCACCGCCACCCGCTCGTCCGGGTTTTGTCGGCGGACCTCCTCCCAGGCCGCACGGGTCTCCTGAACCACGGCGTCCATCCAAACCGGGTTGTCGAGCACGTGCTCGCCGATGACCGCCAGCAACTTGTGCTCGGCCGCCTGCCGGGGGAGGCGGGTCTTCACCGCGCACACGCCCTTCTGGTAGCCCGCGCACCCCAGGTACTTGCCGTTCGCCCCGCTCACCTGGAAAGTGCCCCCGCAGGCGGCACATTTGATCAGCCCTTGCAGCAGGTGCCGCGGGCTGGCGGTGCCCGCCCGCGAGCCACGCAACCGCCCGTCGGCGGCTCGGTGGGCCGCACACCGCGCCTCCTCCTGGTCGAGCTTCGCCTGCGCGGCCGCGAACGTCGCGTCGTCCACCAGTTGGAGGTGCGGGCGGTGCCGCACCCACTTGGCCACATCCTCGGCCGGCCGCCCCTCCTGGCTGATCTGGCCGGTGAGCGGGTTGCGGACGTTCGTCGCCTTCCCCCACGCCCACAGGCCGATGTACTTCTCGTTCCGCAGCGCCCGGCGGACCGCCTGCGGGTGCCAGCCGGGGGTGGTCGAGCGGTGGTCCTTTGGCACCCCGGCCTGGGTCAACCACCGCGCGATGCGCGTAATCGACCAGCCGTCGGTCACGAACCAGCGGAAGATTTTTCCCACCCACTCCGCCTCTTTCGGGTTCACGACCACCCGCATCCGTGGCTTCGGCCGCCGCCCGCGGCGGCCGGCCTCACTCCCTGGGATGGGTTCGGACGTGTACCCGAAGCACCAGTCGCCGACCGAGAAGTCGTTCAGCACCCCCTCCTCCTGCCCGCGGAGGACGGCCGCCCGCAGCCCCTTCAGGTACTGCTCGTGGACCCAGGACATGAAGTTGGCGAGCAAGTCCCAGTTCGCCTGGGCCGAGTCGATGCCCTCGCTCACCGACACCACCCGGATGCGGTGGACGTACACCAGCTCCTTGAGCATCGGCATGGTGAGGACCGACTCGCGGGCCAGTCGAGACAGGCTCTCGAAATACAGCACCCCGAACCGCCGCTCACGGGCCGCGGACAGCATGGCCGCCAACCCGTCGCGGTCCCGCTTGGTGCCGCTCACCGCTCGGTCGGCGAACTCGAACTCGGACCGGATGCTCACCCCGTCGGCGGTCGCACGGTCCCGGCACTTCCGCTGCTGCTGGTCGATGCTGGCGTCGTCTTGAAGGTCGGAACTGTACCGGGCGTAGCTCGCACCGACACTCGCATCGGGCAGGTCCGCACCACCACCGCGCGGCCGACGAGCCGCGCACCGTCTGACGAGTTCGGCGGGGGTCATCACCTCAAGGTGCTTCCTGGACTTGCCGTCCAAGTCGCCATGCGAACCCACAACAGCGTAGACAATCGCCACCAGCACCGCCGCGCTCGTCGACAACCGGCGTAGGGTCGTCGGTCGAAGAAACGGTATCGAACGGTAGCGTAGCGTGTCGGCATGAAGTGGGACAACTCCCGGCCCGCCGCTCGACAGGGTCAACTCGTGCCAGGTACGCTTCTGCTTGTTCTTCATCGTCAGCCACCTCCGTGTCGCTTGGTGAATGTGTGCCGAACCGCCGCCAGCGACGTGCGGGCGGTCAACCGGTCCGTTCAACCAGGTTTTCTCCCACCTCGGATCATGGCTCCTGCTCGTCACCGTCATAAAGAAGGAAGTCTGGCAACTAAGCCGTTAATCGGCTTAATTGCTCAGAAACGACTCGTCCTTGGCGAAGGAGTTCGCCTCAGCACTCTCGAAAAGTCGCAATCATTTGAGACGCACGAGGAACGATCTGCCCACCCGACGGTCGGCTTGGTCATTTTAAGCCGTAAATCGGCTCAAATCAACTTTCCCTTTCGGGTGGCCCCTCCCCGCGAGGGCGGGCTTTAGTGTCTCTCCATTCCGGCGGAACGGATGATGAAGTGGTCAAGCTTGCGGTAGGCGGTGTCATCCGACTTCGCGACGGTCGCCGGACTCCCTGGATCCAAACTGCTCAGACCAAGTGTCTGACTCGGGTCTGACGTGTCTGATTCGGTGTCTGATTTTGTGCCTACCGGGCGTGTCGGTCTCGCGTGCCGTCGGCGAAAAGTGCTTACCGGTGAGCTACTTGCGCTAGCACACAAATTGCCCGCATGATTCCCGCCGCCTCCATCCGGTCGTCCGGACCTGAACGGACGGTCACTGACCCGAGCGGACCAAGCCCTAGATTTTCAGGGTTTCCGCTCGGTTCCGTCGTTTGCTATCCATCGCCGACCGCACCTGACTGCACCGCAATTTGCACCGCCGGTGCAGCGCCCGGCGGGTTCCAGTTGGCTGCGTCGGTGAACGAGGCGTCGGTCGGATTGACGTAGTGGCGGAGTGCAACCGAGGGCGTGTTGCCGAGCCACTTCGCCACGACCGCCAGCGGGAAGCTCCGGGCCAAGTCGGACTCGCAACTCGACCGCAGCGAATGCCACAACCGTGACCACGGGTTCACTTTGGCCCGGCGGATGACCTTCAGCAGCGTCGTCCGCATGTTCGCCCCGTTCCACCCGCGATCACCCGCCGCCCGTCGCCGATACTCCTCGGGGAAGATTTAGACGTCCCCCCTCCGCTGCCGCGCCGAATGCCGCTTCCAGGTACGGACGGATCAGTGGGAAGAGCGGGATGATCCGGTGCCCCTTCCCCGAGTGTTCGGTTTTCGGCGACGGGACCGACAGGCGGTTCCGCTCCCAGTCCACGTCCCCCGAGTGAGGGAGAACGGCTCGCTCGGGGTCCGCAACCCGCCGAACCGGGCGAGCGCCACCAACAACTTCCACCACACGTTCGGGCAGTGTTCGATCACCTGATGGATGTCGACCACAGGTACGTACGCCCGCCGCTCCGAAGGGTCGCCTTGGCGGGTGCGGACGTGCCGGAACGGGTTGGCAGGGATGTAGCCCAGCCGCACCGCGTCCTCGAGCATCCCCTTCGCGTGGGAGAACCGCTTGTGAACCGTCGTGGCACGCAAGCCCCGGTCGCGCGTCCGGTCGCGGAACGCTTCACCGTCGGCATGGGCGAGTGATGCGAGCGACCGGCTGACGAACATACCTGAGAACTCGGTGACGGTCTGCCCCCAGGCGATCAGTGAGGTGGGCTTGAACCCTGCGGCCTTCTTGCCGTCCAGCCATTCGGACAAGAACTGGTCGACGGTTCGGGTGACACGCGGCGGGATCAACCCGACCGCCGCCAGCTTGGCGGCCAAGTCGTCACCGATGCCGGCCACCCAGCGGGCGGTGTCGGCGTCCATCGGCAGGCGGGCGACGGCGAGGGCGTTCAGCGACTCGACCCGAATTTTCACCTCGTTCGCGATCCGCGCGTTCACCTTGCCCAACCGTACTGAGCGACGGCGTTTGTCCCCGCCGACGAACTGGACGGTGACGTTCCCGTTCGGGTCCTTCGAGATGCTGGCCATTCGGGGGGTTCTCCTGCCGGTGGGTGGGATGTTACGCGCCGGGAGTGGGTGGTGGGAAATCAGTTCAGGTTCTGACTGGCAGACGGTTCGGTCGGGCACGGGCACCCGGCGACGATCCACGCCTCCAGTGCCGCCCGCGGCCAGCGGCTCAACCGGCCGAACTTGACCGGGGCCGGCATCCGCCCCTCCTTCACCTGTCGTGTCACGTGCCGCGGCGAGCAGTGCAACATGGCGGCGACGGCTTGGATGTCGAGGAAGGCCGGGTCAGCGGGCGGTGAGGGGGTCACGGCGGACATCGTTCGCTCCGGGGCGGGGTGGCTCGGTCGACGGCCACCATTCTGCCACGCGACACGCGAACGCGGCCGATTTCGTCTCGCCCCGTCACGTGCAGTCCCGAACTGCCGGATGGACGCGGGGGAGACCGCGCCGGCGCGGTCTGATCGTTGCCAGTACGCCCGACCGATACGCGGGCGAGAGACCGCGCCGGCGCGGTCTGCCGGCCTGGGTCAACCGGACAGTGGCCCGACCTTCAGCCGGGGGACGACCCCAAACCGGTGCTCGAACACCTCCCCGAACACCTGCCGGACGAGCGGGGCGTGGGTGGTGTGGCAGAGGACCGCGTCGTGGATGGTGACGAACGGGACCGCCGGGTGTTGGTCGATGAGCGCCGCAGCCACCCCGCCGATCACCACGTCCGACTCCAGCCGCTGCATGCTCCGGGCGAGGTGACCCCGCCCGCCGGACTCGGCCAGCGCCCGCACCCGGTGGAAGAATTGCGGGTAGAGGGCGGCGAGTGCCCGCCCGGCCAGCTGCTTGTCCATCAGCCTCGGGTCGCCGTACACCGCCCGCATCCACCGCGTCTTGGCGTGCTCGCGGGTGTACTCGCACCACGCGCTGAGATCGCTCATCGCGTCCGCCAGCTTCGTGTACAGGTCCCCCGAGAGGCACTCGTCGATAAACCGGCGGGTGTCAGAGTCTGGTGAGAATAAATGGGCCGCCCGTCTGTGTTCGACCGCCGGCTGTGGCCGGGCCGCGGTTTTTTCGCGCGAGGGAGTTTCGCCCGCGCACGGCCATGTGGCCTCCGCCCCTGGGGCCTGCGCGGTGTACCCACCGACGACCAGCCCGAGCAGGAGCGGCTGGCTGGTGGTCACGTCGACGAGGGAGAGCGGGGCGTTCGGGTCCGCCAGCCGCAGGTGCCGGCGGAGCCGCCGCGGGCAGCTCGCCACCGGGTGGTGCACCCGCCCCTGCGGGCACACCACGAACCACCCCGGCCGCTCGCCGGTCAGGAACTCGACCACCGGGTGCGGGTCGTCCTTTGCCTGGTCGGTCAGCCACGCCGACCGCACGTGTTCGCGGAGCCGCCGCAGGAGGGGGGTGTGGGTGGCCTCATTCCGCTCCTCCTCGACCGCCCGCCGGTCGTCCGCAGTCGCCAGCTTCCGGCCGAGCGTGACGGAGAACCGGGGCACCACCACCGGTGTGGCGGTGACCGCGGGGGCCAGGCGGTAGCCGAGGCACTTGCCCGGCCAGCCCGGCCCGAACCAGTAGCGATCGTCGGTCTCCAGGACGTCCGGGACGAGGGCGTGTTTGACCCGCCCGACCAAGTTCCGGGGGATGACGGTCTCCAGGTGGGTGAAGGCGAGCGGAACGAACTGTCTGGGCGGCACCTTGTAGAGTGTGCCCCACCGGATCACCTCGGACACGAGCCACTCGGCGTACGCCGTCTGCCCGCTCATCCCGGCCGCCACCATCCGCGGCTGCAGGTCGAGGCCCTTCGGCAGCCACAGTTTCACCTCGGACATGTTCACCCTCCCGCCCGACTCGCCCCGGGTGGTGACTTTTGTGACCGGAACGGCCGGCCGTCACCGGGCGGAGACCGCACCGGTCTCACCCCGCCCCGGCCGGGGGGACCCGACCGACCCCGAGGGTACCCCGCGACACGCAAACGCCGGCGAGTTTCCGCTGGTGACGGCCGGTCGGATAAGGCGGGCCGGGTAACTACCATCCCGTCCGGCTGGGGCGTGCCGCGGAAGCGGGGGCGGGGAACCTGGTGTCCCGGTCACAGACCCGGCCTGTCGGGGTGCTTCACGAAGGGTGGGGCCACAAGGGGGGCGATGGGGTGGCGTTTGTCCCGTCCCGGCACCAGTCATCGCCTGGGACTTCGCCAGTCGTTCGCCACAACCGCTTGCCCAGTCGTGAGTTGTCGTTCGCAGAGGTGATGACCTCGTGACGGCCGTCGTTCCCAGGGGCGGTCGATGGGCGGAGCCGCCCACGGGGTCTTGATCGTGATGGCTCATCCCCCAGACCACGCCGGCGTGGTCTGGGGGGAGCGGGCGGGCGACGGCGGCACGGCATCGGGCTGTGAGGTGCGTACTCTGAAGGTTGCACGGGTGTCGCCCACAAGGGGATCAGGTCAGGCGGTGTGCCCGTCCGACCGCCCGGAAATCCGGTATCGCAATTCGGCCAACTCCCGCCGGAGGGTCGCGAGTTCCGCCCGGTCGTCCCCGAATTCGTCCGGGGCCTTGCACCGCAACAGCCAGCGTGCGGCTCGCCAGTCGGAGGCCATCCGCTCGGTCACCACCGTGACCACCCGCCCGTCTGCGTAAATGGTGGTGCGGGTCGTCCGCTCGCGGCGGGGGGTGGCCGCCCGCACCACCGCCGCCAGTCGGGCAGCGACGAATTCGGCCTCGGCCGCCAGCACCGCCGTGCGGAAGGCGGTGTGCGGTGGCGATCGGCCGAGCCGTGCCAGCCGCATCCACTCGCACACCGTTTTTTTGGTGACGCCGACCGCGGCCGCGGCCCGTGTTCGTGATAACCCGTCGGACAGCCGCCCGCAGAAGGCGGCCACGAGGGCCGGTGTCAGCTTGGTCGGACGGCCGGTGCGGGGCACGGGGCGGCTCCCTGGAGGGGCTCGGATGACACCCGGCGGTCGGGCGGAGACCGCGCCAGCGCGGTCCGGGTGAGTTCCCCGGCCCGGCGTGCGGGCCGTCACCGCCCTGAAGCTACCGCCCCGAATGGCCGGTGGCGGGTCGAGCGGGGCCGCCCGTGGTGGGGACCCCGTGATGCCGCCGGGCATCGGACGCACCGCGGAACCGTGCCAGCACGGTCGGCGGAGGCGTTCCCGCCTCGCTCATCGCCCCGCCACGGCCCATTTTCTCCCGCTCGTCCGCCGATTCCACGCCTCGCGTGGTACAACCGGGTTGGTTCGGGCGGGAGACCGGCTTCCGGTGCCAGTCTCCCCCTGGCCGCTCAACCGACACGAGGAGTTGCGATGCCCGGTGAATCTGGCCCGAAGGCCGCCTACCCGCCGCACCCGCTGGCCCAGATCGTCCCGCGGATGTCGGACGACGAATACCTCGACCTGCGGAAGTCGATCCGCGAGTTCGGGCTGCTGGAGGGTGAGGAGATCGTGCTGCACGAGGGCAAGATCCTGGACGGCCGCCATCGATATGATGCGTGTCTGAGGGAGGGGGTGGAGCCGCGGTTCCGGGAGTACAGCGGTGGCGACCCGGAGGGGTACGTGCTGGCCAAACTCACCCGCCGCAACCTGGACGAGTCCACCCGGGCGCTGGTTGCTGGGCGGCTGCTGGTCGCCCGGGAGGGCCGGGGCGGTGACAAGCTACGGCAGGACGACGTGCGGCGGCGGTTCGGCGTGGGCGGCGAACGCGGCCAACGCCTCGGCCATCCGTTCCACCCGCACCCGAGGCTGAAGGACGGTGAACGACTCCCCCGTCCGCGGGCGGACGAACCCGGACACGTACAGCTACTCGTACCGCATCCGCCCACCGGACCGCGGGCGGGCGCCCTTCGAAGTTCCCCCCGGGGGTGACACACGGCTACCCGTACGATTCGACGCCGTTCGTCGACGCGGCGGTGCACGAGGTGTACCGCACGCTCGTCGAGGCCGGGGTGCTGGTGCTGGTCGTCATCCTGGTGTTCCTCGGCAGCTGGCGGGCGACGCTGGTGCCGGCCACCACCGTGCCGGTTACCATCGTCGGCACCTTCGCCCTCATGCACCTGCTCGGCTTCTCGGTCAACCTGCTCACCCTGTTCGGTCTGGTGCTGGCCATCGGCATCGTGGTGGACGACGCCATCGTGATCGTCGAGGCGGTCACCCGGCACATCGCCCGCGGGCTGACCCCGCGGGAGGCCACCGTCCGCGCCGTGAAGGAGGTGACCGGGCCGATCCTCGGCATCACCCTGGTGCTCATGACCGTGTTCCTTCCGGCCGCCTTCCTGCCGGGCACCACCGGCCCCATGTACCAGCAGTTCGCCCTCACCATCGCCGCCACCGCCCTGCTCTCCGCGGTGAACGCGATCGTCCTCAAGCCGGTGCAGTCGGCCGCCTGGCTGCGACCGGTGGCCGGGCGGAGGAACTGGTTCTCGCGGGCCTTCGACCGGGCGTACGGACGGGTCGAACGGGCCTACGCGGCGGTGGTGCGGCGGCTTGTCCGCCACCCGCTGGTGGTGCTCGGGCTGTTCGCCCCGCTGGTCGCAGTGACCGCCTGGGGGTACTCGCAACTGCCCACCGGGTTCCTGCCGGCCGACGACCAGGGGTACGCGATCGTAGTGGTGCAACTGCCCGACGCCGCCTCCCTCGACCGCACCCGTTCCGCGACCGACGAGGTGACGAAGGTGCTCGAACGGACGCCCGGGGTGAAGACGTGGATGACCCTGGGCGGGTACTCGCTGCTGGACGGCGCGAACGCCCCGATCGCCGCCACCTACTTCGTCATGTTCGAGTCGTTCGAGGAGCGGAAGGGCAAACCGGAGAGGACGCAGCAGGCGATCCTCGGATCGCTCAACCACGAGTTCGCCGGCGTCCGCGACGCCGCGGCCTTCGCCGTCGCCCCGCCCGCAGTCATCGGCCTGGGCGTCGCCGGTGGGTTCGAACTGCAGGTGGAGGACCGGGAGGGGGTCGGGCTGAACGAAGTCCAACTGCGGGCCGGGGAACTCACGGAGGCGCTCCGCGGCGACCCGCGGGTGGGCCCGCTCACCACCACCGCCCGCGCCGGAGTGCCGCAATTGACCGCGGACATCGACCGCGAGAAGGTGCACCGCCTCGGGCTGACGATGGGGAGGTGTTCGTCACCCTCCGGGCGGCGCTCGGGTCGGTGTATGTGAACGACTTCAACAAGTTCGGCCGCACCTACCAGGTGCGGGTGCAGGCCGACGCCCCGTTCCGCGAGCGGCCGGACGACGTGCTCCGCCTGCCGGTGCGGAACCGGGACGGGGAGATGGTGCCACTTGGGGCGGTGGTCAAGCTCCGCGAGTCGGTCGGGCCGCAGTTCGTCAAGCGGTACAACACGTACCCGACGGCGACCGTTCTCGGGTCCGCCCCGCCGGGGAAAAGCTCGGGCGCGGCGATCGCCGCCGTCGAGCGGGCGGCGGGGGAGACGCTCCCCACCACCATGGGGTACGAGTGGACCGGACTGGCGTTCGAGGAGCAGCGGGTGGGCGGGCAGGCCGTCATCGTGTTCGCCCTCGCGGTGGCGATGGTGTTCATGGTACTCGCCCCGCTGTACGAGAGCCGGGTGTTGCCGTTCGCCGTGCTGCTGGTGGTGCCGCTCGGCCTGCTCGGGGTGGTGGCGGCGGTCACGGCCGCCGGCATCGAGAACAACGTGTACGTGCAGGTCGGGGCGGTGCTGACCGTCGCCCTCGCCAGCAAGAACGCCATCCTGATCGTCGAGTTCGCCCGGGAGCTGCGGCTGGCCGGCCGGTCGATTACCGACGCGGCGGTGGAGGCCGCACGGTTGCGACTGCGGCCCATCCTGATGACCTCGATCGCGTTCATCGCCGGGGTGCTGCCGCTGGTGTTCGCCGAGGGGGCGGGGGCGGCCAGCCGCCGCTCGCTCGGGGTGGCGGTGTTCGGCAGGATGCTCACCTCCACCGTTCTCGCCGTGTTCGTCGTGCCGGCGGCGTACGTCGTCGCCCAGTGGGTGGACGAGCGGCTCCGCCGCCGGCCGAAGCTGCCGCCGCCGCCGGCCGACGACCCGGTGCCCCTCGTCCACGCCCCGGCAGTCAGTCACGCGGGGAGCCCGCAGCCGGTTGTGGCCGGCACCTTCTAACCCCGTTCCACCCAGACCCATCCCCCAACTCGGGGGAAACTTGAGGAGAATGTTCGATGAGAAAGTTCTTCGCCATCACCGCAACCGTTCTCGCCGTGGGGTGCAACCAGTCGCACACCGGGCACACTTCCGGCGGGCACGCCCACGACGGCGAGCACCACGCCCATCGGGGACACGACGCGTCCGCCCGCACGCTGGAGGTCCGCTCCGCCACTCCGACAAAGGCGGGTGAACAGGTCCAGTTGTCACTCGTGGTACGGGGGGACGACGGAAGCCCGGTGACCGGATTCGAGACGGTGCACGGCGAGAAGGTGCACCTGATCATCGTCCGCGAGGGGCTCGACCAGTTCGCCCACCTGCACCCGACGATCGGTCCGTCGGGTGAGCTCGCCGTCGCCCACACCTTCCCCACCGGAGGCACGTACCGGCTGTACGCAGACTACCATCCGACCGGCGGCAAACCGGCGGTGGCGACCGGGTCGATCGCCGTGTCCGGGCTGGCACCCGCGGCCGGGGCACTCGCGCCAGACGTTCCCGGTGACGTGCGTGGGGACGGGCTCGCGGCCGCGGTGACCGTGGCCCCGGCACCGTCCGGCCATGGGGTGCGGGTGGAGTTCCGGGTGCGGGACGAACAGGGGCGCGCGGTCACCGACCTCGAGCCGTATCTGGGCGAACTCGGGCACCTGGTGTTCGTGAGCGACGACGCGTCGCGGTACGTGCACGTCCACCCGGCCGGGGGTGACAGGGCGACCGGCACGGTCGCGTTCGACGCCCACTTCCCAACACCGGGGCTGTACAAGGGGTGGGGGCAGTTCAAGCGGGGCGGGCGGGTGTACACCCTGCCGCTCGTGACCCGCGCCAAGAAGTGACCCATTTGGGTGTTATGAGTATACCCCCACAGGGTATATATTGACGTCGGCAACTGACCCGTAACCGTGTGCCTCCGGGGGAACCCTGATGGACGCCGACGCCAACAAGAAGCTGCAGGCCCGGGTGAACCGCATCGCCGGCCAGGTGGCCGGGGTGCAGAAGATGTTGGACGAGGGGCGGTACTGCGTGGACGTGCTCAACCAGATCGCCGCCATCCGATCCGCCCTCGACGCCCTGGGGCTGGAACTGATCACCCGGCACCTGGAGTCGTGTGTCCTCGGGCACGGCACGGGGAGCGAGCACGACTGTGCCAAGCCCATGAAGAAGGACGAACTGCTGGCCGAGATCCAGACGGTGATTTCCCGATTCCTCCGCTGACCATTAACCCCCAAGAGGGACGACCCGTGACCCAGACCCGAACGACTCTCACCACCCACGGCATTAAGTGCGAAGGGTGCGCTACGGCCGCCCGTACCGCTCTCGCCAAGTTGCCCGGCGTCGGGACGGTCGAGTTCGACCTGCCCGGCAAGACGGCCACCGTGACCCACGACGACGACGTCCAGCGGACCGACCTGGCCCGAACACTCACCCAGGCCGGCTTCCCGTCCGAATAACCGACCGTAAGGTCGAGGAGCCTGCGATGGCCGCCACCAAGACCGCCACACGACCGCACCGCGACACCAGCCCTGCCGTCCTGGACGTGCCGGTGCTGGGCATGAGCTGCGCCGCGTGCGCCAGCCGGATCGAAGGCACGCTCCGCGATGCCCCCGGCGTCGAACAGGCGAGCGTGAACTTCGCCACCACCCGCGCGACCGTGAAGTACCGCCCGGCGGACACCACCCCGGACGCCCTCCGCGAGGTCATTCGTGGGCAGGGGTACGACGCCGTCCTGCCCGACCCGGCGGCGGGTGGGGTGGACGGAGAAGACGCTGCCGCGGCGGCGCAAGAGGGCGAGTACCGCCGGGCGCGGGTGCGGTTCGTGGTGGCCGCGGTGCTCACCCTACCGGTGCTCGTGCTCGGCATGGGCGGGCACCTCATCCCCGCCCTGGAACCGGCGTTCGCCTTCCCGGCCCGGCCATGGATCGAACTGCTGCTCACCGCCCCGGTCCTCTTCTGGGCCGGCCGCGACTTCTTCACCGGTGCCTGGGCAGCCGCCCGCCACCGCGCGGCCGACATGAACACGCTCGTCGCCATCGGCACCCTGTCGGCGTTCGCCTACAGCGTGGTCGCCACGGCGGCCCCCGGCTGGCTGGCGGTCGCCGCCGGCGACTCCGCCCACCACGCCGGGCACGCCACCGCCGTCTACTACGAGGTGGCGGCGTCGATCGTCACCCTCATCCTGCTCGGCAACATGCTGCAGTCGCGGGCCACCACCCGCACCCGCGGGGCGATCAAGGCGCTGTTGGGCCTCAGCCCGAAGACGGCCCGCGTTGAGCGGGACGGGGAAGAACTCGACGTCCCGCTGTCCGACGTGCGGGCGGGGGACGTGGTGCTCGTCCGCCCCGGGGAGAAGGTGCCGGTCGACGGGACGGTGGCGGACGGCAGCTCGAACGTGGACGAGAGCATGCTCACAGGGGAGCCGCTGCCGGTGGCGAAAGGGAAAGGGGACGCGGTGATCGGCGGCACGCTGAACACCACCGGGGCGTTCCGGTTCACCGCCACCAAGGTGGGGGGCGACACCGTCCTCCAGCAGATCGTGCGGCTGGTGCGGCAAGCCCAGGGGTCGAAGGCGCCGATCCAGAGCCTGGCTGACAAGGTGTCGGGCGTGTTCGTGCCGGTGGTGCTGGTGATCGCCGTCGTCACCTTCGTCGCCTGGTTCCTACTCGCCCCGTCGCACACGCGGCTCGCCCAGGCGGTGCTCGCCGCCGTGTCGGTGCTCATCATCGCCTGCCCGTGCGCGCTCGGCCTGGCCACCCCCACGGCGATCATGGTCGGCACCGGCCGCGGGGCCCAGGCCGGCATCCTGATCAAAGGCGGGGCGGCTCTAGAGGGGGCCCACCGTGTGACGGCGGTGGTGCTGGACAAGACGGGCACGGTCACCGAGGGGAAGCCGACGGTGACGGACGTGCTTGCGGCGGGTGGGTGGTCCGATGCCGACCTGCTTCGACTCACCGCATCGGCCGAGCGGGCGTCAGAGCACCCGCTCGCGGCGGCGGTCGTGCGGGCGGCCACCGACCGCGGGCTTACCCTCTCGCGGCCCGACGGGTTCACCTCCCTCACCGGTCGCGGGTTGGAATCGACGGTGGACGGCCGGCGGGTGCTGGTGGGCAATGCGGCCCTGCTACAGGAGCGGGGGGTGACCGTCGACGACGCCGAGGCGGTGCGGTTGGCGGAGCAAGGGAAGACGCCCGTGTTGGTCGCGGTCGACGGCACCTTCGCCGGCACGCTGGCCGTCGCCGACCGGGTGAAGGCGACGTCGAAGGAGGCGATCGGGATGCTCCGCTCGCTCGGCCTGGAGGTGGTGATGCTCACCGGCGACACCGAACGGACGGCCGCCGCCGTGGCCCGCGAGGTGGGCATCGGGCGGGTGGTGGCCGGGGTGCTCCCGGACGGGAAGGCCGACGCGGTGGCCGGTCTGAAACGCGAGGGACACGTGGTGGCGATGGTGGGGGACGGGGTGAACGACGCGCCAGCCCTGGCGGCTGCTGACGTCGGCGTAGCCATGGGTAGCGGCACCGACGTGGCCATCGAGGCGGCCGACATGACGCTCGTCCGCGGCGACCTGCGGGGGGTGGCCGACGCCATCGCCCTGTCCAAGGCCACCATGCGGACGATCCGCCAGAACCTGTTCTTCGCGTTCGCGTACAACGTGCTCGGCATCCCGATCGCGGCCGGCGTGCTCTACCCGCTCACCGGTTGGCTGCTCAGCCCCATCATCGCGTCGGCCGCGATGGCCCTGTCGTCGGTGAGCGTGGTCACGAACGCGCTCCGCCTCCGCGGGTTCACCCCCGCGGGCGGGAAGTGAGGAGGACGACCAATGGGCGCAGCAGAAATCGTTGTCGCACTCGGCGGCACCCTCCTGGTCGCGTTCGTCCTGTGGTTCTACTTCGGGAAGAGGAAGGGAGCCACCGCCCGCACCCCGGCATCCGGCCTCCAGGAGGTGGACGTCACGGTGCGCGGCGGGTACTCCCCCGACCTCATCGAGGTGGAGGCCGGGCGGCCCGTGCGGCTCACGTTCGTGCGGGAGGAGGAAAACCCGTGCACAGCCGAGCTCGTCTTCCCGGGCTTGGGTCTCGTCAGGGAACTTCCGGTCGGCCGCCCGGTGACGGTCGAGTTCACCCCGGAAGGGCCGGGCGAGTACGCCTTCCACTGCGGGATGAACATGGTCCGTGGCAAAGTGATCGTCGCCGGCAGAGGCCCGGTCGTGGTGCCGACTTATGGGCCGGCCGCGGCCGCCCACCCCTAGACGTTCGCCGATTCGCGTTCCGGGGTTTCTCCCGCCGGAACGGTTGGAAAGGAATTAACCGCAGTGGAAACCGAGACGACGAACTATTCGGCGTGTTGGGTGACGGTGGATTTGTTCTCGATGGTCAGCCCGAGGTGGGCCATCTTGGCCCGGAGGGTGGGGCGGGTGATGCCGAGCAGGTTCGCCGCCTGGGTGATGTTCCCGTGGGTGTGCGCGATCTTCCACCTGCCACCAGCATCGTTCCCAACAATAACTCGATCAACTTCATTTGACGCCGGCGGTCGCCGGCGGGCTGCCGGTGGCGGCGAGCAGGCGGAGTTGGGCGCGGTTGTGGTCCATGATCGCCCCCAGGTAGTTCTGGCGGGCGGTGTTCAACGCCTGGATCGCCTGCAACGGACGGAGGGCGTCGAACAGGTTGTTCGCCCCGACCACGTTCTGCGTGCCCGACTTGTTGATGCGGTACAACTCGGTCGCCTCCTTCACCGCCTCCTCCGCCTGGGCGATGGCTTCGAACTTGGCGGCGGCGGTCTGGGCGGCTTCCACCACCTCGGCGGCGGCGCGGGCTTGCGCGTCGGCCAGTTGGCAGCGGACCTGATCGGCCGCCGCCCGCCGCTCGGCCACCCCTGCCCGGTTGCCAAACCCCAGGTTCCGCACCTCCCAGAACAGTTGCACGCTGAGTGCGTTGCGGGCGCGGAAGTCGGCCAGGTCGTCGTTTACGCCCCCTCCGAAGCTGCCGGTCTGGTTCTGGAGTGTCACCTTCGGGATGAACGGCTCCCGCTGGGCCTGCCGCACCCGCGCCCACGCCGCGGCGATGGCCTCCCGCCCGGCAGCCAGGTCGGGGCGGGATTCCAGAGCGGTGGCGAGCAGGTCGTCAATCGTGCGGGACGGGTCGATGAGTGTGATGGGGGCGACGGCGACATCGGCCGGCACCAGCCTCACGTTCGGTTGCAGATAGAGCAACCGGGCGAGGCGGGCGCTGGCGGCCGACGCGCGGGCTTCCAGGTCCAGTCGCTCGGTGCGGCGGAACAGCACCTCCGTTCGCGCCCGCTGCACGTCTCCGGCGGTGCGGTCCAACTTCGCGTCCTTCGCGCTCTCGGCCGCCTTCGACATCTCCTCCGCGCGGCTCAAGGTTTCCGCGTTGATCTCCAACAGGGCGTGCAGTTGAACCAGGTCGAGGTAGGCAAGTGCGGCCTCCTGTTCGGCCGCGATGGTGGTGGCCGCCTCGGTGAACTGCGCCGCGTTCCGCGCCCGGCGGGCGACGAGCGGGCCGTACAGCGCCTCCGCCACGTCCAGGGTGAGGGTCGGCCCGCCGCCGTAGAACAGGTTCGCCCGCGACACCCCGAACACCTCGCCCCGTTGGTTCTGCGTCTGCCCGTCGAAACGGTTGTAGGCGGTACCGAACGACAGGTTGGGCAGCCATTGCACCTCGGCCCGTTGCACCCGCGCCTCGGCCTCGGCCACCCGCGCACGGGCCAGGCCGACGGTCGGGCTGTTCGGGGACACCAGCCGCAGCACGGTGGCCAGGTCAATCGGGTGGGTCTCGACCAGGGCGTAGGCTGGGCGAACGGTGGACGTGGGCACCGTCAGCGGGGCGGGGTCGGTCGCGGCGGCGAGTGTCAGCGGATTCGTTTCAGTTCCGCCATTCCCCCCCACACCCACACGGGTCGGACGGGCGACGGTTTGGGTGTACCAGCGGGAGGTGCCGTTGCCGACGGTCGAAGAGACCTCCGGCGTGTTGGTGCTGGTGGAGGCGCAACCGACCGCCGCCAACGCCGGCAGCCAAAGGAATCGACACAACAGTCGCTTCGCCATGTTCGGCCTCCGTGCAGGCATCGTGACCGCCCGCTCCGCGGGCGGCGAACCTCTCACCAGTCGGTCGGGGCCACGCCCACCTTCGCCCCGTCGCCCAATTCCAACTGCCGGGCGGCCACCACCTGCTCCGCGCCGGTCAATTCGGTCAGCACCTCACGGCTGCCGCCGTCCGTGCCCGGCACCTTCATCACGAGTGCCACCCGTACCGTCTTGCCGTCGTTCACCTGCACCCGCACCGGCACCTGCCGCGTCTTGCCACCTTCCACCAAGAGGACGTAAGTGGTGCCGCTGCGGGAGTAGACGGCGGTGGTCGGCAGCACGAACGACTGCCCGTACCCGCCCACCTTCAGCCGCATGGTGCCGGTCATGCCGGGGAGCAACTTGCCACCCGTGTGCCCGGTCGAGAACGCCCTCGCCGGCAGCCGGTCGCTCGCCCCCTTCGGGGTGTTCACCTTGCCGGCGGCGGTGATCCGCTGGTAGCCGGCGTCGTCCCCGTTGAACAGATCCACCTCCACCCGCATGGTGCGGTCGGCGTTCTGCACGCTCGGGGCGTACCGGGTGACGACGGCGGGGATGGTGACGCCGGGCAGCCCGTCCACCCGCACCTCGGCCGGGGTGTCGGGGGCCACGAGCGAGGCGTACGCGTCGGGGAAGCGGGCGGCGACCGTCACCACATCCACCCGTGCGAGGGAGATGAGCGCCTCGCTGTTGCCGGTGGTGGCGTTCTGCACGAACGACCCCGGATCGACGGTGCGGCGGACCACCACCCCGTCGAACGGGGC
>CAYMHO010000116.1:0-3484 GCA_964390195.1 uncultured Fimbriiglobus sp.
TGCCTCTGTGGTTAGTCTGCCTCCCTCTGGGTACAATTCACCTCCCACGTCCGGTACGGGTTCTCGCCATGCCGAAGAAGGTCATCCTGGTCGCCGACCCCGGCATCGACACCGCCTTCGCCGTCGCCCTCGCCCTGCACGACCCGAACCTGGAAGTGGTCGGGCTGATCCCGTCCGCCGGGAACGTGTCCGCCCAGCAGGCGACGCTGAACGTGAACGTGCTCATCGACCAGCTCGACCCGGTGCGGTGGCCCCGCACCGCCGCCGCCCTGCCGGCCGAGTACGAGATCGACGGCACCGCCATGCACGGGGCCGACGGGCTGGGCAACAACCACTTCCCCGCCCGCACCCGCCACCAGCTGCACCCGGCCGACAAGGTGATCGTCGAACTGGCCCGCCAGCACCCGAAGGAGATCACCCTGGTGTGCCTCGGCCCGGCCACCACCGTCGCCGCCGCCCTCGACCGCGACCCGGAACTGCCGTCGCTGCTCGACAAACTGGTCCTCGTCGGCGGGTGCTGGAAAGAGCCGGGCAACGCCGGCCCGGCCGCCGAGTTCCACTTCTACCTCGACCCGGACGCGGCGAAGCGGTGCCTGCACGCCGGCCTGCACCCGCTGATCGTGCCGCTCGACATCACCCGCCGGCTCATCTTCTCCCCGTCCGAACTGCTCAGCCTGCCCAACCCCGAGTCGAAGACCAGCCAGTTCCTCGGCAAGATCGTGCCGTTCGCCATCCGCGCCAGTTCCAACCTGTACGGCATCGAGGGGTTCCACCTGAAGGACGTGCTCGGGGTGGCGGCCGTCGCCCTGCCGGGGTGCATCTCCGCCGAGAGCCGCATCGCCGACGTGGAGACCAAAGGCGAACTCACCCGCGGGATGCTGGTGGTGGACGCCCGCAAGCAGCCGGTCGGCCTGCCGAACGTGCAGATCGGCGTCGAGGCGGCGATCGGCGAGATCCGCCAGTACATCGAGCGGGTGCTCAACCACGCGCCGTGACGGGCGGCGGGCCCGGCAAGATCACCACCCCCGTGGCGAATACACTCCCACTACCCCGGAGTGTCCGCCATGCCCCGTTCCCGCCGTCACTTCCTGGTCGAGTCCGCCGCGGCCGCTGCCCTGCTTCACCCCGGCCTGTCGCTCCTCGCCGCCGATTCGCCCAAGAAGAAGCCGGTCAGCCCGTTCCTCGAAGGCAACTTCGCCCCGGTGCGAGAGGAGTTCACCGAAGAGAACCTGAAGGTCACCGGCACGCTGCCGAAGGGGCTGGAAGGCATGTTCGTGCGGAACGGGCCGAACCCGCTGTTCGACCCGGTCGGCAACTACCACTGGTTCGACGGCGACGGCATGGTGCACGGGGTGCGGCTCCGCGACGGTAAGGCGAGCTACCGCAACCGGTTCGTCCGCACCGCCGGGTACACCGAGGAGAAGAAGGCGGGCAAGCCGCTGTACGGCGGCATTCTCGACACGCCCGACATGAAAAAGCTGTTCGCCGGCGAGAACCCGTTCAAGAACCCGGCGAACACGGCCCTCGTGTATCACCACGACAAGCTGCTGGCACTCTGGGAGGTCGGCGAGCCGTACGAGCTGAAGCTGCCGAATCTGGAGACCGTCGGGCCGGCCACGTTCGGCGGGAAGCTGAAGCAGCCGTTCACCGCCCACCCGAAGGTCGATCCCGTCACCGGCGAAATGCTCTACTTCGGGTACGTGCCGAACCAACCGCTGGTGCTGTTCGGCACGCTGAACAAGAAGGGCGAGTGGCAAAAGCCCCTGCCGGTCAAGCTCGAAAAGCCGGCGATGATCCACGACTTCGTGGTGACGAAGAACTACGCCCTGTTCCCGGCTTGGCCCGAGACGTTCGACCTGAAGCGGCTGGCCAAGGGCGAATCGCCGTGGTTCTTCGACAAGCAACAACCGACGCGGTGGGTGGTGGTGCCGCGGGCGGGCGACGGTAAGCCGAAGACGTTCGAGGCGAAAACCGCGTTCGCGTTCCACCTCTTGAATGCGTGGGAGAGCGGGGACGAGATCACCGTGGTCGGCTGCCGATACCCGCGGTTTCCCGGCGCGCTCACCTTCGGCGAGAAGGACGACGACAAGACGCCGAACGCCGCCGTGCCGTACCAGTGGACGCTCAACCTGAAGACGGACAAGCTGACCGAAACCCCGCTGCACGACTTCGCCGCCGAGTTCCCGCGGCACAACGACACGCTCGTCGGACAGGCGGTGAGGTACGGGTACGTCGGAGTGGGCGAAGGCGACTTCTTCGACGGCCTGCGGAAGCTGGATTTGAAGACCGGCAAGTTCAGCGACCACACCTACGGCAAGGGGCGGTTCGGGGGCGAAGGGGTGTTCGTGCCGAACCCGGACGGCAAGGGCGAGGACGCCGGCTGGCTGCTCACCTTCGTGTTCGACAAAGCGGCCGACAAGAGCGAGCTGGTGGTGATGGACGCGGCCGACATGACGGCGAAGCCGGTGGCCCGGGTGCATCTGCCGACGCGGGTGCCGTACGGCTTCCACGGTGCGTGGGTGGCGGGCGTGTGAAGACCGAGGACTAACCACAGAGGCACAGAGACACAGAGAAGACAAGAGGGAGGGTTGTGTCTTCGACCTCCCTCTTGTCTTCTCTGTGTCTCTGTGCCTCTGTGGTTAGTCCTGCTTGTAAACCCGCCTTCTCCCGCCGGTATGATTGCTTGACGGCCCCGGACATTGCCGTCACCTCACGGGCTTCGGCCATGTTCACGATTCGCAAGGGCACCGACCGCGGGAAGACCAACATCGGCTGGCTGAAGAGCTGGCACTCGTTCAGCTTCGGCGACTACTTCGACCCGGCGAACCACCACTACCGGTCGCTGCGGGTGATCAACGACGACATCGTCGCCGGCGGCGGCGGGTTCCCCACCCACCCGCACCGCGACATGGAAATCCTCACGTGGGTGTTGAGCGGCGAACTGGCCCACAAGGACAGCATGGGGAATGGCTCCGCCATTCGGCCCGGCGAGTGGCAGTACATGAGCGCGGGCACCGGGGTGGCGCACAGCGAGTTCAACAGCAGCGAGACCACGCCGGTCCACCTGCTGCAAATCTGGATCGTACCAGACAAGAAGGGGTACACCCCCCGGTACGGGCAGAAGTCGTTCGCGGACGCGCCGGTCGGGAAGTGGACGCTGACGGTGTCGCCGGACGGGGCGGACGGGAGCCTGGCGGTGCGGCAGGACGTGCGGCTGAACACGGCGAAGGTGGAAGCGGGCACGAAGCTGAGCTACGAGCCGAAACCTGGTCGCGGGGTGTGGCTGCACGTGGCGACCGGTGCCGTCGACGTGAACGGCCAGCGGCTGGTGGGCGGGGACGCGGTGGCCGTCGAAGGCGAGGCGATCGAAGTGGTGGGCGTCGAGAAGGGCGAAGTGCTGCTGTTTGACTTGGGGTAAGTCCGAAACATCTTCGCGGCGGGGGGCCCCCCCGCCCGGGGGGGGCCCCCCGCCGCGGGGGCCGCC
>CAYMHO010000116.1:3494-18891 GCA_964390195.1 uncultured Fimbriiglobus sp.
TTGTGGCTTGGGCGCCCCCCCCCCCCTCGGCCGCGCCCCCCCCCCCGCGCCGGGGGGGCCCCCGGGCCGGCGCCCCCCCCCCGCGAAGATGTTTCGCCCGTAAGTTACCCGTCTCTCACCCGGAGCCGGTCCATGCGTCTCGCCACCATCCAGACCCCCCACGGCCCACGGGCCGCCGTCGCCACCGCCGAACACTACGTCGATCTGTACGCCACCGACCCCGGCCTGCCGTGCTCGGTGAAGCGGCTGCTCGCCGCTTCGCCGGCCGTCCGCAAGGCCGCCGCCGACGCCGCCAAGTCGGCCCACGCGGTGAAGTACGCCCACAACGCGGTCAAGCTGCTCCCGCCGGTGCCGGACCCGGCGAAGATCCTGTGCGTCGGGCTGAACTACGCCGACCACGCCCGCGAGGGGGGCAAGGAGATCCCGACCGAGCCGGTCATCTTCGCCAAGTACATCAACACGCTCTGCGGCCCCGGCGACCCGATCAAGCTGCCGAAGGTGGCGAACAAGGTGGACTACGAGGCCGAACTGGTGATCGTGGTGGGCAAGACGGGCAAGCACATCCCGAACGACAACTCGGCGTTCGAGTACGTCGGCGGGTACACCTGCGGGCACGACGTGAGCGCCCGCGACTGGCAGTTCCGCGGGGCGGAGAAACAGTGGACGGTGGGCAAGACGTTCGACACGTTCGCCCCGATCGGGCCGGTGCTGGTGACGGCCGATGAGTTGACCGACCCGCACCACCTGCAGGTGCAACTGCGGCTGAACGGTAACACGATGCAGAACTCGAACACCAAAGAGTTCATCTTCCAGGTGCCGGCGGTGCTGGCGTTCATCTCGCAGGTGGTGACGCTCGAACCGGGCGACCTGATCTTCACCGGCACCCCGCCGGGCGTCGGCATCTCGCGGAACCCGCAGGTGCTGCTGAAGGCCGGCGACGTGTGCGAGGTGGAGATCCAGGGCATCGGCGTGCTGAAGAACCCGGTGGTGGCGGAGTAAATTCCGAGCCGCGACCGCAAGGGAGCGGTGTCACTTTTACCCGCTCCCTTGCGGTCGCGGCTCGTCCTATGACTTCACCCGCCGACGACACCCTGCGGATGCTCCAGGCGGGCGGGTACGTCGCGGCGGTGGCCGTGCCGGTTGCCGTCGCGTGTGGGCTGGTCGCTCGGTGGCGGTTCGGCACACTCTGCCCGCGGTGGCGGATGCCGCCGTTCGTCTGGCCTGGCCTCGCGGTTTTCGGAGTCTTCCTCACCTACTATTTTCTCGCGCTGCTCGCCTCGATCGCCATCCCGATTGCCGACCGACTCGGACTGTATCAGGCGATCTACCCGAACGGGTTCCCCACCCCGCCGGCCGGCGGCACCGACGAAGACGCCCGACAAGTGGCCTTCAGCCTGAAGGCGTATTGGCTCGGCCTCGTCTGGATGCCACTGTTCCTGGTTGCCGCCGGAGTGGTGCGCGTTCGGGTGTTCGATTCCCCTCCGGATTGGCGGACCGAGCTTCGTCAACTCCCCCGCACGATCGCCCTCGGCACCCTCGGGTGGGCCACGTTCGGCGTGCTGGCGGTCGCCATCCACGTCGGCCTGGTGTTCCTGTTCGACGCCCTCGGTTGGCCGATCACCGAACACGCCCTGGCGAGGATGGGGGCGAACGGCGACGGTGTGGGTGGGGTGTTGATCACCCTGTCGGCGTGCGTCTGCGCCCCGCTCGTCGAAGAGTTCCTGTTCCGCGGGTTGCTGGTGCCGTGGGCCGTGGGGCACAAAAAGCGATGGTACCGCCCGTGGTGTCTGCTGAGTGCCGCGGCGGCGCTCGCACTCCTGGGCGGGCTGAAGGCGGACGGTTCGTTCAACTCGCCGGCGATCGTGTTCGTACTGGTGCTGGCGGCGGGGGCGTACCTGATCCAGCGGGCCGGCCCGCGGTGGCCGAAGTTCCCCGCCCGCACCGCCCTGGCGGTCTGGAGTTCGTCGGCCCTGTTCGCCGCGGCGCACTCGGCCGTGTGGCCGACCCCCGTCCCCCTGTTCGTACTCGCACTCGGCCTCGGCTACCTGGCCGCCCGCACCCGCAGTTGGGCCGCGGGAGCCGTAACGCACATTCTGTTCAACGCCGTCAGCACGGTATGGGTGTTCCTGCGGGGGTGATACACGTCATCAGAAATTGATTTGCTTCGCCGCTCGCGCCTGTGTCCAATCGCTTTTCGTTCGCACCGACCACAGAGGGTTCACCCGTGGACGCATTCTGGCACTGGCTGCTCGTGGCGGTGTGGGAGCCGTTCTGGTGCTTCTTCCTGAACGGGTTCTGCGTGAACTTGGTCCGCCCGCTGGTGGTGTTCGTCCCGCTGGTCATCATCTTCGGCAAGGGGGGGCGGTCGTTCGGCCTGCCGCAACTCTTCCGCCGCGAGAGCGGCTACGACCGCTTCTTCATCGGCATGGGCGTCGGCGTGCTGATCTGGCAGGCCGTCCTCGCCGGGTACCTGTTCGAAGAGTTCGCCACCAACTACACCTTCGACCGCCCGCCGTTCTGCGAGTGGCGGACGCTCGAATCGGCAGCACCGGACAGCACCAGCCGCTTCCGCCTGCCGCCCGCCGCCGTGAGTTCCATCTTGTGGTACGCCGGGTCGGTGGCCCTCGGGGCGGGCTTCAGCGTGGTGATCCTCGGCGGGCCGTTCGTGCTGGTGCGGCGGGTGGTGATGGCGATCGAACGCAGACGGAATCCGGAGCCGCCCGCCGCGGTCGCACCCAACCCCGCCGCCGACCGCCTGGAGAAGTTGCCCGGCCTGCCGCTGCTGGTGGTCGGCATGGCTGTCGGGTTCCTGTTCATGACGACGGCCGCGTGGCTGTTGTTGCCCGGCAGGGGCACGCAGCCCGGCTGGCTGGCATCGGCCGACGAGTGGGTCGGGGCGAACGCGGGCGCCACCCGCGAGCCGCTCCGCGGGGCACTGCGGGACATTGGCAGGTGTGCGGTGGACACGGCCGGGTACGGGCGGGCGGCCGGGCGTGGCGCACGGTGGGAGGAGTTCCGAAAGAACCCGCACGCCACCGAAGACGAGCGGCGAGCCGCGATCACCAAGGCCCGTGACGCCGGGGAGAAAACCCAGGCCGATGCCCGCAAGGGGTACGAGCCGTACTTCCCCGTTTACGGGCTGTTCCTAGTCGGCGTGTCGCTGGCGTTCGCCGTGTTCGCGTGGCTGGCCGCCGACCCGGCGTACCGGTTGCTGCGGCTCGGCCGGCCCACCTTCTCGCCGGTCGCCGGGCTGGTGTTCCTGCTCCACCTGGCCCTCTTCGTGCAGACGGTCGCCGACTACTTCATCCCGGTGCCGCAACTGGTGTACGTCGGGCTGGTGCTGCTGACGGTGGTGTTCGCCCGCCGGTACAAGCTGCGTCACCCGAACGTGCTGCCGGCGGACCAGCCTCAACTCCGCGGGCTGGAGGAGCATTACAAGAAGGTGGCGGAGGAGTACGAGGCGCGGCTGAACGGCACCCCGCCGCCCCCACCGCCGGCCACTCCCGCCACCCCGGTTCGCAAGCCGCAGCTGTTCAACCGCCAGCTGGGCATGTGGAACGACGGCAAGAAACGGCCGCTGGTGCTGGTGTGCGCGAGCGGCGGCGGGTCGCGGGCGGCGGCGTGGACGATGAAGGTGCTGACCGAGCTGGAACGCCGCATCGAGGGGAAGAAGTCGTGGCCCTTCCCGTACCACATCCGGGTGGTGGCGGGGGCGTCCGGCGGGATCATCGGCTCGGCCTACTACGTCAGCACGCTCGACCCGCCCTCCGGTGACCGCCCACCGGCCCACCGGTATCTGGCGGACGAGGTGAAGAAAGGCAAGCGGGTCCGCCCGGCCGAACTCACGCTCGGGGAACTGAACCACACCGTCCGCGGCGACTTCCTCACGTCCGTCGTCCACACCATGCTCACCCGCGACCTGCCGGGGCTGTTCCTGCCGCGGTTCCTCCCGCCGCTGGCCGGGTACGACCGCGGGCAGGCGCTCGAGTGGGCGTGGCAGACGATGCTGCACCGCGACGCCGACAGCTACCGCGAACACGGCCGCCGGCCGTCGGCCGCCCGCGGCGGGCTGACGCACACGTTCGACGACCTGTGGGACGGGGAGAAGGCCGGGTGGCGGCCGTCGCTGGTGTTCAGCCCGATGACGGTGGAGGACGGGCGGCAACTGCTCATCAGCAACCTGGACCTGATGGAGGTGATCCACAACAGCGGCGACTCACTCGACCCGAGCCAGCCGGGACAGCTCATCTCCCGCGAGGCGGTCGAGTTCTTCCGCCTGTTCCCCGACGCCACCGGCTTCCGCGTCGGCACCGCCGCCCGCATGTCCGGCAGCTTCCCGTATGTGCTGCCGGCCGTACCGCTGCCGACGCACCCGCGCCGGCGGGTGGTGGATGCCGGGTACTACGACAACTACGGGGTGGGGGTGGCGGCCAGTTGGCTGTTCAACAACCTGGACTGGGTGGAACAGGTGGCCAGCCGGGTGGCGATCGTGCAAATCCGTGACGGGCTGAGTACCGCCGACCGGCTGATGACCCGCCCGACGGACGAGCCGCCGACCGCGGTGGAGCTGGGCACCGAGTGGCTGACCACCCCGCCGACCGGCCAGTACCAGGCGCGGGCGAGCGGGAACGTGTTGCGGAACGACAACCTGTTACACCTGCTGCACCAGCGGATGCGACAGCGGTTCGACGGGCGGATGCCGTTCGTGACGCCGGCGTTCGAGTTGCCGGCCGGCGGGGACGTGTCGCTCAGCTACACGCTCACCGAGGCGGAGAAGAAATTGATCGACGACTGCCTGCCTGGGAGCGAACGCCGGCCGTCCAGCCAGACCCTGGCCCGCGAGGTGGACGCCCTGGAAGAACGGGTGACGCGGTTCGTCGAGTGGTTCACGGCGTAGTGTTCGCCGAGAGCGGGGGTGACCGTCACCCCCGCCTCACCTTCCCCTTCTTCGGCAGGCCGGCCAACTGTCGCTCGGCGTCGGCCCGCAGCTTGCCGCACACCAGTTCGCACAGGTCGAACACCATCGGGTCGGCGATGGCGTACCGCACCAGGTTGCCGTCCCGCTCGCGGGACACCAGCCAGGCGGTGAACAGCACCCCCAGTTGCTTGGACACGTTCGCCTGCTTCTGCCCGGTCGCGTCGATCAACTCCGACACCGTCAGCGGGCCGGATTTCAGATGCTGGAGCAGGTCCAGGCGGGTCGGCTCGGCCAGCACCTTGAACAGCCGGGAGACCGATTCCAGGGTGGACGGGTCGAGCACGGGCACCTCCGTTGACAATATTGCCATTTGGTGATATAGTCGGTGTGCGTCGGCGGTATATCGTAGCAGACAGACCGACCCTGTGGAGTGGAATCATGCCGAAACGGGTTCTGATCGTGGGCGGGGTGGCCGGCGGGATGAGCGCCGCCACCCGCCTCCGCCGTCTGGACGAGTTCGCCGACGTCGTCGTGTTCGAGCGGGGGCCGTTCGTGTCGTTCGCCAACTGCGGGCTGCCGTACCACCTGGGCGGGGAGATCGCCGACCGCGGCAAACTGATCGTGCAGTCCCCGCAGCGGCTGAAGCAGGTGTTCAAGCTGGACGTGCGGGCGAACACGGAGGTGGTGTCCATCGACCGCGCCGCCAAGACCGTCTCCGCCCGCAACGTGCTGACCGGCGAAGAAAGCACCGAACGGTACGACGACCTCATCCTGGCGACGGGCGCGTCCGCCGTCATCCCGCCGACGCCCGGCATCCGCCGGCCCGGCCACTTCACCCTCCGCACCATCCCGGACATGGACGGGGTGATGGAGTGGATCACGAAGCGGAACGCGAAGACCGCGCTGGTGCTCGGCGGCGGGTTCATCGGGCTGGAGGCGGCCGAGCAACTGCACCGCCGCGGGCTGAGCGTCACCATCGCCGAGAAGAACCCGCAGGTGCTCACCCCGCTCGACCCGGAGATGGCGGCCCACGTGCAGATCGAGCTGAAGAAGCACGGCGTGCGGCTGGAACTGAGCAACCCCGTCGAGCGGTTCGAGGACGCATCGACCGGCGCGTCGATCGCGGTTCTGGCGGACGGTACCCGCATCCCGGCCGACGTGGTGATCGTCGGCGTCGGCGTGCGGCCGGAGTCGAAGTTGGCCAAAAACGGGGGGCTGGAAATCGGTACCAGCGGCGGGGTGAAAGTGAACAGTCGGTTGCAAACGTCCGACCCGCACATCTGGGCCGCGGGCGACCTGATCGAGGTGACGCACGGGGTCACGGGGAGGCCGGCGGTCATCCCGCTCGGCGGGCCGGCCAACCGGCAGGGGCGGATCATCGCCGACAACATCTGTGGGAACGACTCGCACTACCGCGGCACACTCGGGACGGCGGTTGTCCGCGTGTTCGATGTCACGGCGGCGGTGGTCGGGGCGAACGAGGCCCTCCTGAAACAAATCGGCACCCCGTTCCAGGCGGTTCACCTGCACCCGAACAGCCACGCCGGGTACTACCCCGGCGCCAAGCCGATCGCGCTGAAGGTGCTGTTCGACCCGGAGTCGGGCAAGTTGCTCGGCGCCCAAGCGGTCGGCGAAGACGGCGTCGATAAGCGGATGGACGTACTCGCCACGGCCCTGTTCGCCGGCCTGACCATCGACGACCTGGCCGAATTGGAACTGTGCTACGCCCCGCCGTTCGGCAGTGCCAAAGACCCGATCAACCTGGCCGGGATGGCGGCCCAGAACGTGACCGACGGCCTCGTCACCGTCGCCCAGTGGCACCAGGTGCCGGCGCTGATTGCGGGCGGGGCGGTGGTGGTCGACGTGCGGGAACCGGGCGAACGCGACGGCGGCATCATCCCCGGTTCGCGGTCGATCCCGCTGGGTAGCCTCCGCGACCGGTTGCACGAGTTGCCGAAGGACAAGGAGTTGTTGGTCCACTGTGCCAGCGGGCAGCGGTCGTACAACGCCTGCCGGGTGCTGACACAGCACGGGTTCAAGTGCCGGAATCTGACCGGCTCGTTCAAAACGTGGAAGGCGGCCCAACACTCGGCCTGAAAGGCCGGGTTCAGTCAGCCCAGGCCGTAAGGCCTGGGTTACGAATGCCACAAAAACCACCGCCCTGAAGGGGCGGGTTCGTTGAAGCCGCCCCTTCAGGGCGGATCGTGATCCCTCCTGCGTACCCAGGGCTACGCTCGCTCCGCTCGCTCGCCCTGGGCTGACAGAAGCGACCCTTTCAGGGTCGAAGTGAGACCCCAATGCCCACCATCACCCCGACCCAATTTCAAGCCCTGCTGGCCCGCGGCCCGGTCGAACTGATCGACGTCCGAACCCCGCTCGAGTTCGGCGAGGTTCACGTCGTCGGGGCGAAGAACGTCCCGCTGGATGAACTGAACCCGACCACCCTCATGTGGCCCAACCCGGACACCGGCCGCACCATCCACGTCATCTGCCGGAGCGGCGGCCGCGGGCAGAAGGCGTGCGACAAGCTGGCCGCCGCCGGGTTCACGAATGTGATCAACATCGGCGGCGGCACACAGGCGTGCGAACAGGCCGGCGTGCCAGTCGTCCGTGGCAAAAAGGTGATGTCGTTGGAACGGCAGGTGCGGATCGCGGCCGGCGGCATCGCGCTCACGGGGGCAATCCTCGCACTGACCGTTCACCCGGGGTTCGCCGGCATCCCGGCGTTCATCGGCGCCGGGCTGGTGTTCGCCGGCGTTACGGACTGGTGCGGCATGGGCCTGCTGATGGCCAAGATGCCATGGAACCGCCGTGCCGCGTGCAACGGGTGAGAAGCGCCCGGGTGGCGTTGCGGCGCGGGCACCCACCCCGTTACGCTGAAAGCAGCCGGCGGCGCCGCCCATCGCCCCCCGGCGGAGCGCCCGCATGAGCACCTCCGACCCACCCGCCGACACGTCCGGCACCGGCGAACTCACCCCGCTGTCCGATCTGCCCGGCGGCCCACGCTATACCCGCTCCACCTTGCACGCCAGCGGGGGCATGGGCGAGGTGTGGCGGGCGTGGGACACCACCCTCGGGCGGGAGGTGGCACTCAAGCAGTTGAAGGACGAGAGCACCGCCGGCGAAGCCCGGTTCGTGCGGGAGGCGAAACTGACCGGCCGGCTGGAGCACCCCGGCGTGGTGCCGGTGTACGAACTGGCCCGCGACCCCGAGTCCGGCCGGCCGTTCTACGTCATGCGGTTCGTCCGCGGGCGGACGCTGTCCGACGCCGCCCGCGCGTTTCACTCCGCCCGCCGCCCCGGCTGGCACCCGCCGCTGGATCTGGTCAAACTGCTGTCCGCGTTCGTGTCGGTGTGCAACACCGTCGGGTACGCGCACTCCCGCGGCATCGTCCACCGGGACTTGAAAGGGGAGAACATCATCCTCGGCGAGTTCGGCGAGGTGGTGGTGCTCGACTGGGGTGTGGCGAAGGTGCTGGACGAGAAGGACGCCCCGGACGCCCTGCCGCCGATCGCCAGCCGGGCGTCCACCCTCGCCGCCGGTCAGACCCGCCTGGGCGACGTGGTCGGCACGGTGGCGTACATGGCCCCGGAGCAGGCCGAGGGGTTGCCGGATCTGGTCGGCCCGCACTCGGACGTGTTCGGCCTCGGGGCCATCCTGTACGAGATGCTGTGCGGCGGCCCGCCGTACTCCGGGGTGACGTACCAGAACGTGCTGCTGAAGGCGATGCTCCTGCGGTTCCCCCCGCCGCGGGAGTGGTGGCCGGAGGTGCCGCCCGGCCTGGAAGCCATCTGCCTGAAAGCGATGAGCAAGGAGCCGGCCGCGCGGTACCCGTCGGCGGTCGAGTTGGGGCAAGAAATCCAGTGCTGGCAGGACCGCGAGCGGCGGCAGGCGGAGGACGACCTGCGGGACGCGTTCGGCCGCCTGCGGCGGCAACAGGCCGCCCTCGCCGCCCTCGTTCACGCCGACGTGTTCACCGCCGCCGATCTGAACGCCATCCTGCGGCAACTGGTGGAGGTGTCGGCCCGCACCCTGAACGTGGCCCGCGTGAGCATCTGGCGGCTCACCCCGGACGGGCAGAGGCTGCACTGCGATTCCCTGTTCGAACTGGCCGCCGTCCGGCACTCGGACGGGTTCGAGTTGAACGCGGCCGACTACCCGGACTACTTCGCCGCCCTCGCCGCCACGGAAGTCATCGCCGCCGCCGACGCCCGCACCGACCCCCGCACCCGCGAGTTCGCCGACGGCTACCTCGTACCCCTGGGCATCACGTCGATGATGGAAGTGCCGGTTCACCCGAACGGGGTGCTGTGCCACGAGCACGTCGGCGAGCAGCGGGCGTGGCTGCCCGACGAGCAGATGTTCGCCGTCGCCGTCGGGCACATCGCCGCCCACGCCATCGCCCACTGGGAGCGGCGGCGGGCGCTCGAACGGCTCGGCGTCGCCGGCCGACCGGCGGGGTGAGCCGGTCGTCACTGCACCAGTCGGCCGTCGGGCAGCGGGTGCCGGGCCAGTTCGTCCCACTCCTTCCGCACCTCGTGCAGGCCGACCGCGCACAGCTCGAACTCGTCGCCGAGTCGCCGCAGCACCTGCGCCTCGTCCGGGAACCGCTCCGCCTCGCACTCGCTGGCGATGCGGTAACTCCGCTTGCCGAGCACGGCGAAGCTGACCAGATGGTCCTTACACGGGCGGTGCTGGATGCGGTTCACCTGTTCCGGGAACAGACCGCTCCAGTAGAGGGCGAAGTCGCCGATGTGCCGGTGGTACTCGCGGCGGGTGCGTCCCTCGGAGGGCAGCTTTTCGGCCTCCAGGGCCATGCCGGCCAGCTCCTGGATCGGTCGCCCGTGCCCGTCCCGCAGGCGGAACACCCCGTCCACGTGGACGAACCGGGAGAGCATCTCGGACAGGTAGTCGATGAGCGGCGGGTCGGCGACGCCCAGGCTGGTGATGAAGGCGTGTTCGGTGATGCCGGCGAACAGCCGCCGCAGCGGGTGTTCGGGCGGTGCGTTCCACATGTCGTGCCCTCCGCGGTAAGGTGCCGTGGGAGAGGAGAGCGGACTGCCCTATTGTACCACGCGGCACATACGGAAAGTTGCGCCGCCCGGCAAGGGGAATTGTCGAAGCAACCGCCGGGCCGGTTGCGGGGGCGACCCGTACACTTTCCCCCGGCACATCCGGAGCGTCCCATGCACCTGCTCGGCCTGGAACACCTGTCCCGCGACCAGATCGTCGGCCTGCTCGACTCGGCCACCGAGTTCCTCGGCGTCGGCCGCGACACCCCCAAGCGGACCGACCTGGCCGGCAAGGTGATCGCCAACCTGTTTTACGAGCCGAGCACCCGCACCCGCCTGAGCTTCACCCTGGCCGCCCGCCGGGTGGGCGCCGAGACGCTCGACTTCTCCCCCAGCGGGAGCAGCACGGCGAAGGGCGAGTCGTTCGTGGACACCGCCCAGAACATCGTGGCCATGGGGGTGGACGTGGTGGTGGTGCGGCACAGCAGCTCCGGCGCCCCGCACCTGCTCACGCGGCACCTGCCCGGCGTGAGCGTGGTGAACGCCGGCGACGGCGCCCACGCCCACCCCACCCAGGGGCTGCTCGACATGCTCACCATCCGCCGGCGGAAGGGGCGGATCGACGGGCTGACGGTGGCGCTGGTCGGCGACATCCTGCACAGCCGCGTCGCCCGCAGCAACATCCACGGGCTGACCAAGCTGGGGGCGAAGGTGATCGCCTGCGGGCCGCCGACGCTCGTCCCGCCGGAGGTGGCCCAGTTCGGCGTCGAGATCGCCCACGACCTGGACGCCATCCTGCCGCGGTGCGACGTGATCAACCTGCTGCGGGTGCAGTTCGAGCGGCAGCGGAGCGCGTTCTTCCCGTCGGTCGGCGAGTACGCGCACGTGTTCGGCATGACCGGCGAGCGGCTGCGGCGGGCCGACCCGAACGTGCTCATCCTCGCCCCCGGGCCGATCAACCGCGGGGTCGAGATCACCCCGGACGTGGCCGACGGCCGCAACTCGGCCATCCTCGACCAGGTGAGTAACGGGGTGGCCGTGCGGATGGCCGTCCTCAAGTGGGCCTGCCAGCCGCGGTAACACCCTCATGCTCCCCGCCCGCTCCCTGTTCGACCGCTTCGCCAAGTGGTCGGCCCGCGTCACCGGCCGGCCGGCGGCGTTCCTTTTGGCGTTCGGGGTCATCGTCGTCTGGCTCATCACCGGCCCGCTGTTCGAGTTCTCCAACACCTGGCAACTGGTCATCAACACCGGCACCACCATCGTCACCTTCCTGATGGTGTTCCTCATCCAGAACAGCCAGAACCGCGACTCGGCCGCCCTCCAACTGAAGCTGGACGAACTCATCCGGGCGGTGAACGGGGCGCACAACGCCATGCTCGACCTGGAGGAGTTGAACGAGCAAGAGTTGGACGCCATCCGGGCGAAGTACGAAGCGCTCGCCGCCTCCGCCCGCGAGAAGTTGCGGCAGGGCGGGCGCGACGACGACAGCCCCGAATTGTCCGACCCGGACGACCACCCGAAGGGGTGACGGTTGCCGCTGTACCCCATCGCCGAGTTCGGCACCGCCGCCCGCCGGGCCATCCGCCGCGGGGCGTTCACTTTCATGTTCGGGTTTGGCACGCTCGTCCTGTTCTCCTTCACCGCCCAGCACCTGGCCGACCGCTGGGCCGTCCGCGACGTCGGCCTGACCCTGCTGCTGGTGTGGGGGACGCTCGCGTCCGCCGGTCTCACACTGGTGTGCGAGGTGCGGTGGAAGGTCGGCCGACACCCGTTCACCCGCTGCCCGCACTGCCGCGGGCGGCTGACCGACTCCGTGCCGCTGACCATCGCCAGCGGGTGCTGCCCGTACTGCGGGGTGCGGGTGCTCGAACCGCCCGACCCGCCGCCCCCGGACGGCCTCATCTCCCGCCCCGACTACCTGACCGCCGACGCCGCCTACCAGGGGCGGGTGGTGCCGGTCGTCATCGGCGGCGTCCTCGCCACCTACGTCGGCATCTGTGGCGCGTTCGGCGTGGTCGATCGGGTCCGCTGGCCGGACCCGCTCCCGGCGGTGGCCGCCCTGGCGGTGGCGGCCGTCGCCCCGACCTCGTTGATCGTCCTGTTGAACTGGGGGGCGGCCGCGGCCAGGCGGAACCCGGCCCTCGCCTGCCCGGCGTGCGGGCGGCTGCTGGCCGGGGCGCGGATGGTGGTGGCCGCCACCGGCCACTGCCACCAGTGCGGGTGCCGGGCGGTCGTCCCCCGCACCCGCCCGCTCCCCCCGCCGCACCGCGGACCGATGTGGACCGTGGCCAGAATCGACACGGTCGGCAAGCAGCGGCGGAAGTGGTACTGGCGGGCGCTCGGGCTGACACTCACCGCCGGCGTGCTCGTCCCGTTCGCCTACCCACTCGGGATGCTCGTCGCCGAACGACTGGAACCGCCGGTGCGGATGTGGCTCGGGTGGCGGTTCGGGGAACTGGTGTCCCACTCCGCACCGGTACTGACGACGGCGATTGCGGGGGTCGCGGTGCTGCTCCTCGTCCCGCGGTGGGTGCTCCGGTTCGGCCTCCGCGGCCTCCCGCTCGACTGCCCCCGCTGCGGGCGGGAGTTCCTGCCGGCGTTCGCCCGGTGTACGAAGTGCTGCAGCCTGTGCGGCTGGCGGATCGTGGCGGGGCGGGCGTGAGCGACACCCGCGATTCCGGGCGACCCGCCGACGATTGTGCTACATGTTGAGGGTCGCCCGGCCCCCACCACCGCGGACCTGCCCAGTGTACCCCACCGCCGAGTTCCGCGCCGCCGCCCGCCGGGCCACCGACCGACGGGCCGCCGACCGACGGGCCGCCGCCGTGACGGCCGTCTTCGGCGGCCTCGCCCTCTTGTACATCTCCGACCGCGGGCCGTACTGGAAGGACGAGATCAGTCTCGGGTTCCTCGGGGCGGCCGCGTGCGGCGGTCTGCTCACTCTCGTCTTGGGGGCGTTGTGCTGGCACGCCCGGCAGCCGTGCCTGTGGTGCCCCCACTGCCGCGGGTCGCTGACGGCGAACACCCCCCAAGTGTTGGCCGGCGGGTGCTGCCAGCACTGCGGACGGCGGGTGCTCGGGCGGCCGACCGAGCCGCCCGCCGAGGCACTCATCCCGCGGGCCGAGTTCCTCGCCGCCCACGCCCGCCAGCGGCGGCGGACCGGCCCGCTCATGCTGGCGGCGGTCGCCGCCACGTTCCTGGGGTGTGTCGCCGGTGCGGTGGTGCTCGACCGCCTCGACCTGCCCGACCCGCTCGGCCGGGTGCTGTTCATGCTCCTGCTGATGACCGCCCCGGTGGCCATGGTGCTGGTGCTGCGGTGGATGGCGGCCGGGGCGAAGCGGGACCCGTCGCTCGCCTGCCCGGGGTGTGCCGAGCCGCTCACCGGGGACGCCATGCTGGTGGCCGCCACCGGGCACTGCTCCTGCTGCGGGTGCCGGGCCGTCCCGCCCCGGCGCCACCCGCTCCCGCCGCCGCACGCCGGCGGGTGGATGACGGTCGAAGAATTACGGGCGGCGCACCCCCACCGGCGGCGGGCGAACGGCCGGGCGCTGGCCTTGGTGCTGGGGGTGTCGGTCGCCACGGTGTGGGTGTTGGCGTCGGGCCACAAGCTGTGGGGGCGGTGGCCGCTCATGAAGATGGGACTGGACCGGAATACGGCCGGGCTGATCGAAGAACTGGCCCCGTACGCCGTCGCGCTGACGGCGGTGGCGGTCGGGTGCCTGGTCTGCCGGGCGGCGGTGGGGGATTCGAAACGGAAACACCCGCTCGACTGCCCCCGCTGCCGGCAGGAGGTGGACCCGACGTTCGCCGTCGGCACCAAGTGCTGCAACCACTGCGGCTGGCGGGTGGTCGTGGGGCCAAGGGTGGTGCGGGTCCGCCGACCGTCGGCCGCCGAACCGGTTCCCGTCGAGACGTAGGCGAGGGGGTGGCGGCAAAGGGCTACGGCAACAGGTCGGCGACGCGGACGACGGCGGCGGGGTGGGCGAGCGGCGAAACGGAATCGGTCGGGCCGAAGGTGAGGTGCGTGCGGTAGGCGGTGGACCCGAGGCCGGCGGGCAGCGGCACCGGGTCGCGGAACACCAGCAACCGGCGGCCGTCCAGGTCGAGTACCCAGTGGTCGGCGATGCCGGCGGTGGCGTACAACTCGGCCTTCGTGGTGATGTCGAAGTTCAACGAGTTGTCTGCGATCTCCACCACCAGTTCAGCGGAGGTGGGGTGGACGAGTGCCCCAGGGGCGCCGCGGATCACCGCGATGTCGGGCATCGGATCGGTGTCCTGACCCAGCACCAGCGGCAGTTGCACCCGGTATCGCCAGCCTTTTCCGAACGCCGTTCGCAGTTCGGCGTCCGATTTTTCAACGGCGATGGCGTGTGCCGGGTCCATCGGCCCCTCCTCGATGAGCTGACCGTGGATGAGTTTGGCCCGCCGGCCCTCGAACAAGCCCATATCCCCCATGCGGTGGAACAGCGCGAGCGTCCAGCGAAACGGACGCGGCCCGGTGGGTGGCTGAACCGGGGCGGAAAGCGGCGGGGTGAGCAGTGCGGTCATGGGAAGCCCTCCACCGGCGACGGTAACGGGGAAGAGCGGGCGGTGCCAGTGCGGTTGTCGTGGTCTGCTCGCTCCGCGAGCGGCTGCCAAGACCGCTCGCGGAGCGAGCAGACCACTATTCGCCGTTCAGCACCGCATCGACCAGCCAGCAGTAGTCGGTGTGCGGGGTGTTGTGCCGGCAGTGGCCGAGCAGGTCGGGGTGGTCGCACCCGGCTTCTTCGAGGGCGTCGGCCAGGACTGGCAAGCGGTCGAACGCACGGTCGGCGTGAATGGCCGCCGCGAGCGAGTCGACGGCAGGCGACCGCCAGACGGGTTGTAGGTTGAGGCGGGCGTACTCCCTGCACCAGACCCGGCACAAATGGACGGCGCGTTCATCCCAACCACGGCCGACGCCTTCGGGCAGGTCGTCGAACGTGCTGGCCGTATGAACCGCGCGCAGGTACCCGAGGTCGTACCAGTGGGACACCAGCGTGCTCGCCGCCGGCCTCCCCGTGTCACCGAACTTGGCCAACGGGCCGTACGCCCTCCCATCACGAAGTTCAGCGTACCGGTCGAGGGCGACCGCCGGTGATTCCGTCCCCTCTGCGACCGGACCGAAGTGGCTCAGCCGCAGGTATCTCAGCGCGTCCTCTGGGGAATCAAAAGCGTGGCCCAGATCGCGTAGGGCGACGATGAAGTGCGGTTTCGCCTCCCGCTCCGCGATGTCCCAGGTGGTGGCAATCACCGCAAGCCCGTCGGCGTAGAAAGCGTCGTTGAGGGCGAAGTGGGCGGCGTCCACCAGTTCGCCGGCGTTGATCAGGTCGAGGGCGAACTTGGCGGCGGCAAGGCGGAGCTGCGGGTGGGTCATGCGTCACCTCCGAAACGTCTTCGCGGCGAGCGGGAGCGAGCCTGGGTGCCAGGCTCGCTCCCGCTCGCCGCG
>CAYMHO010000117.1:0-2595 GCA_964390195.1 uncultured Fimbriiglobus sp.
CCATGCTGATCACGTCGTCGTCCGGGTGCGGGCTGAACACCAGGATGGTCCGCGGCTCCGGCTTCGGCAGGTCGGACTTGCCCTCCAGACCCCGCCCGCGGCGCTCGGCCGTGCCCCGCCCGGCCGGGTACGGCTGGATCGTCGCCAGCCGGTCGTGGAACACCGCCTCGCCGATCCGCTCGGCCGGCCCCCGCTCGCGGAGCAGCTCGTACAGGTGGTGCTCGCGGAAGTCCTCGTCGCTCAGCTTCTGAAGGCCCTTCTTCACCGTCAGGCTCAGCCACACCACCGCCTGCCGCACCCGCTCCGGCGTCCAGTCCACCGGCCCGACCTGCCACGGCCGCTTGACCGCGGTGGTTTCGGCCGCGGCCGCCGGGTCGAGCAGGAAGGTGGCGTCCGGGTGGTCTTGCAGGAAGCTGGCCGAGATGGCCTCCGTCGGCGGGTGCTCGATCGCCTTGTACACGACCGCCGCCTTGTGCTCGCCGAACGCCATCAGGAACACCCGGCGGGCGTCGGCGATGGTGGCCACCCCCATGGTGATCGCCTGGGCGGGCACGTTCTCCTCGCCGAAGAAGCTGCCGGCGGCGTCGCGGCGGGTGATGCTGTCGAGCGTCACCAGGCGGGTGCGGCTGTTCCGCGGGCTGCCCGGCTCGTTGAAACCGATGTGCCCGGTGCGGCCGATGCCGAGCACCTGGATGTCGATCCCGCCGGCGGCCCGGATCTTCCGCTCGTACGCGATGCAGAACTCGTCCACCTCCTCCGCCCGCAGGGTGCCGTCCGGGATGTGGATGTTCTCCCACTTGAGGTTGATGTGGTTGAACAGCGTCTCGTGCATCCACTTGAAGTAGGAGTGCGAGTCCTCCTTCGGCATGGGGAAGTACTCGTCCAGGTTGAACGTGACCACGCGGGAGAAGTCGAGGCCCTCCTCCTGGTGCAGGCGGATGAGCTCGCGGTACAGGCCGACGGGGGTGCTGCCGGTCGCCAGCCCGAGGACGGTCGGCTTGCCGGCCGCGTTGCGGGCGCGGATCAGCTTGTCGATCTCGCGGGCGACGTGCCGGGCGGCGGCGGTGCTGGTGGGAAACCGCAGGGTGGGGACGCGGGTGTGCGGCAACTGCTGCGGGGTGTTCGTCGGCGGCATGAGGAACCTGGGGAGAAGGGCGGACCTGGGGAGGTTTTCTTACGCCTGATCCGACTGGGCGGACACACGTCCGATCGCCTCAACCGCGCTCACGCGCGCTTCACGCGGGTCACAACTGTTACCTTCCGGCACCCCGTGCCGGGGGCACTGCGGCTGTGGCGCGACATTTCGCAGCGGGCCCACACACGCCGACCGGTCGGGATCAGGGGGAAAAACTGGCCGAAAGTTGCGGGCGGTCGGGCCTGGCCTACTCTCTCGTCGCGCCCAGCCCCGCTCACATTTGGAGACCGCCATGAGCCGCCTCGATTCCACCACCCCCGCCGGCCTGCAGGTTGAGTCGCTCGAAAGCCGGCTCGTTCCCGCCATGCTCGACCTGACCTCCGCCGGGGCGTACGGGATGATCGAGGGGGCGCGGTTCGAGCAGTACGACGCCCGCCCGACCGGTACCGGCAAGATCGACTCGTTCCTCCGCATCCAGGGGGCGTCCTCGCGAGCCGCGGAGCAGCAGGGGTTCAACACCTCCGCCCGCCCGCTCCAGTTCAACGAGAACAAAAGCCCGAACTTCACCCGCGACCTGAAAGTCAGCGAACTGCCGCTGGTGAACGTCGGCGGGTATAACTACCGCGAGTTCCTCCTCGACGTCAACCAGCGGAGTTCGCAGCCGTACCTGTCGCTGGACGAGCTGAAGGTGTTCGTCACCGACGCGACCACCAAAACGGCCGGGTTCGACGTGAACGCCGGCACACTCGGCGGGGCCGCCCCGGTGTACGACATGGACCCCACCGGCGCGGACAACTGGGTGAAGCTGGACTACCGCCTGAACTCCGGCAGCGGGTCGGGGGACATGCTGTTCTACGTCCGCGACGACCTGTTCGCCGGCGGCGAGTACGTGACGGTGTACAGCAAGTTCGGCGAGCGGTTCGCCTCGAACGCCGGCTTCCAGGAGTGGGCGGTGGGGGTGAGCGGGTCGCCCAACGGGCCCCAATTGGGGGCCATCACCGGCACCGTCTTCTTCGACAGAAACCGGGACGGCGACCAGGACGAAGGCGAGCAGGGTCTGAACGGGGCGACGGTGTTCATCGACGCCGACAAGGACGGGCTGTTCAACCCGGAAACGGAACTCTCGTACGCCACCGGGGACGACGGGCATTACCAGTTCGAACAACTAAAGGCGACGGTCGGGGACGATTACTTCCGCATCGGGGTGATCGGGCAAGCGAATTGGGAGGGGCCGACCGGGGCGACGGAGTATCTCATCTATCTGGCGCCGGGCGAGTTGTCCGACGACAACGACTTCGGCTTCTACTGGGAGGAGGACACGAACGAGTCGTGATCCAGGAAACGCACGGCGGGCGGCGCGGGCGGGGCCCCCCCCGCCCCCCCCCGTTCGCCCGGTGCGTGACTTGGTACCGTGTTTCCAGTGGGCATCCCACATCAGGTGCGGCACCCCCGCGGTCCAC
>CAYMHO010000117.1:2605-18834 GCA_964390195.1 uncultured Fimbriiglobus sp.
GCCGCAGCCTGCGGGTCGGCCACCCCCACCGGGGGGATCCCCACCACCCCCCGGGGGGGCGGGGGGCCAAACCCCGCCCCCCCCCGCCGCGTTTCGCCCGGTCCGTTACTTGTTCCGTTCTTTCAAGTGGTCATCCATCTTCAGGTGCGGCACCCCCTCGGTCCACCAGCCGGGGGCCGGCTTGCCCATCAGGTGGTGGTCGAAGAACTCCCGCATCCGCACGGCGTAGTCCTTCTGGTTCTCCGGCTTCGCCAGCCCGTGGTTCTCGCCCTTGTATTGCAGCATCACCACCGGCTTCTGCAGCCGCCGCAGGGTGTTGTAGTACTCCACCCCCTGGGTGAAATCGACCGCCCCGTCCTTGTCGTTGTGCAGCAGGAGGAGCGGCGTCTGCACCTGCTTGGCGAAGTACACCGGGCTGTTGCGGATGTACGCCTCCTGCTGCTCCCAGTACCCGCCGGTGAACCGCCCCTGGCTGCTCTCGAAGATCGGCTGGTTGGCCGACCCGGTGTTCCAGTACACGCTGCTGTACATGCTCACCAGGTCGGTCAGCGGGGCGCCGGCGATGGCGCACTTGAAGCGGGTGGTCTGCGTCACCGCGAAGGCCGTCTGGTACCCGCCCCACGAGTGCCCGTGCAGGGCCACCCTCGCCGGGTCCACGATGCCGGTGGCGATCGCCGCGTCCACCGCCGGGTTGATGCACTCCATCGACGAGACGCCCGGGTCGTTGATGCGGTAGGTGATGTCCGGGTTGAACACCGCGTACCCGTTGGACGTGTAGATCGCCGGGCTGAACCCGCCGCGGTAGCTGGGCGCGCTGTACCGGTGCGTCCCCTGCGACAGCTTCTCGTAGATGTACACCACCGTCGGGTACTTCTTGCCCGGCTCGTACCCGGCCGGCAGGTGCAGCACCCCCTGCAGCTTCTTCCCGCCGGTGCCGGTGTAGTCCACCAGCTTCGCCCCCGCCGTCCAGAGGTAGTCCTTCTGCTGCGGGTTGGCGTCCGTCACCTTCTTCGCGTCCTTGAAGGCGGCGTCGGTTAGGTAGTAGTCCGGGTACTCGGCGGTCGTCTGCCGGGTGTACGCGAACACGTCGGCGTCGCGGGCCTTCATCGGCTGGCCGAACGAGCAGTCGCCGCTCAGCAGCGTCACCGCCGGCTTGCCCGCCTCCAGCTTCACCAGCCCGTCCTTCTTCGTCCACTCGCCGTAGGTGGCGACGAACAGCGGCTTGCTCAGGTCGACGCCCGGCTTCGGCTCCGCTTCAAACTGGGTGACGCCCGAGTAGCGGGTGGCCGACTGCTTGCCGTTGAGCGTCAGGTTGGTCCCGCCGCTGCCGTCCGCCTTCACCGCCCAGATGTCCCACCCGTCGCTCAGCAGTACCGTCCCCCCGTCGCGGGACCAGCCGACCGGGAACCGCGGCGGCTTCGCCACGTTGTGGTCGTCCTCGGTGTCGATGAAGCTGGCGGCCGTCACCTTCTCGGTGATGTTCGTGCCCTTGCCGGCGGCCATGTCGTAGGCGAAGAAGTGGCCGTCGTCGTAGTACAGGAAGTGCGTGCCGGTCGGGGACGCGCCGAACAGGTTCCGCGACTTGGTGAGCGCCCTCTTCTTCTCCCCGGTCGCCAGGTTGATGACGTACACGTCGGCGTACCGCTGGCCGTTCAGGTTCGCCATGTAGTCGTACGGCTTGCTGTCCCGGCCGATGGCGAACTTGTGCTTGGCCGCCGGGGTCACGCTCCGCAGCGTGTCGTCGGCCAGGCGGATGAACTTCTTCTCCTTGATGCGGTAGATCGCGGCGTAGGTGACCACCTTGTCGCTGTTCGCCTGCACCTGCTGCATCGGCTGCAGCCGGTCGTCCTTCCAGTGCCAGATGACCAGGTCCGGTTTCGGGCCGGACGCGGTGGGCGCGGCCGGGGCGGTCGGCCGCGGCTGGTTCGGCTGGCCCTCTTTCTTCTCGGCGTCCCCTTCCGGCTTCTTCTCGCCGCTCGCCACGGCCGTCGACGGCGGGGTCGGCTTCTTCGGCTCGTCCTTCTTCTTCCGCTCGGCGACCGCGAACACGAACGCGTCCATCGCGTCGGTCCACTGCACCCCGCCGTTCGCGCTGATGGCCAGGTCCTTCGGGAAGTCCTTGTCGTCCTTCGGCTCGTAGGCAGTGCGGGTCGGTTTCGGTCCCAGGTCGCTGAACCCGAGGAGGCTCAGCCACTTCGTCTCGTACCCCGGATCGTCAACCGCCTTCGTCAGCACGAACGCCGTCGTCTCCTCGTTCCACCGCAGCCCGCGGTAGGCGGCTTTCGCCGACTCGATTGGGTGGACGGCCCCGCTCTTCATGTCCCGCAGTTGGATGCCGTTCCCCACCTGCCCGGCGGCGTCGATCACCGTCACCAGCCAGGCCCCCTTTTTGTCGAACGAGAAGTCGGCCACGTTCCCCAGCACCAGTTCGGTGCCGGTGGCCAGTTCCCGCAGCACCAGGTCGGTGCCGGTGTGGCCGGCGGAGGCGGGGGCGTCCGCCGGCGGGGCGGGCGGGCCGCCCGGCCCGCGGGGGCCGGTGGGCAGGCCGGACGGAGCGGCGGGGGCTTCGGTCGCCTTGCGGTAGGCCAGGTGCGTGCCCGCCTCACCGGAGAAGGTGAACGACGCCACCCCTTCGAGTTCCGTCTTCTCGCCGTTCGTGGTGTTCACGAGCACCAGCTTCGACTTCGGCCGCGGGGCGCCGGGGGTGCCACCCGCCTTCACGTACGGGGTGACGGTGAGGGCGAACCACCTGGAGTCGAACGAGAACTGCAGCCCGCCGAACCCGCCACCCCCGCCGGGGAATTTCGTCTCCTTCCCGTCGGCGACGGCCCGCAGGATCACCTCCCCGTCCCCTTCGGCCGGGGCGACCCGGTGGGCGAAGAACTTGCCGTCGTTCGACAGCACCGCCCCGCGGATGGCTCGCCAGGTGTCGGTCTCGGCGACGGTGAGGGGCTTCTTGCCGGGCGGCGTTTTGGGCGTGTCCGGCTTGGGGGCGTCCGGCGGGAGGGCCTTCTTCAGGTCGGCAACCCGCTTCTGCAGGTCGGCGAGTTGCTTCTCCAACTCGGCGATCTGCTGGCGGTCTTTGTCCTTCGGCGGGTCCTGGGCGACGGCCGGGGCGGTCGCCACCGCCGCCAGCAGCCCGAGGAGGGCGAGCCGGCGGAGCGTGTGGTGAAACATGGAGCGAACTCCGGGGTGCAGCGTGACCCGACCGGCCGGCCGGGTGGTGGTTTGGGTAACTTATGCGGTCGGCAGCGGACTGGCTGGCGGGACCGTCGGGCGGCACATCGTTTGCGGTGTTCCCGACCGACAGGCCGGTCTCGGATGCCGGTCGTCGAACCAACCACCATTCAGAGGATTCCCGCATGGCCGCAGTCGTCACTTCCACAGACCGCGTCACCTCCCCCGTTGGCATCGAGGACGTGACCGGGGTTAAGAGCCGTGTTTCCTGGGCCGCCATCCTGGGCGGGGCGGTCATCGCCATCGCCACCTACCTGGTGCTCACCGTTCTGTTCGCCGCCATCGGCCTGTCGCTCACCGAGGCCGGGGTGCGGGCGAACGCCGTCGGCATCGGGGCGGTCGTCGCCGCACTCATCGCCGTGGCGCTCTCCATGTTCGTCGGCGGGTGGGTGAGCACCCAACTGTCGGTCGGGGAAACCACCCGCGAGGCGACCATCTACGGCGTCCTCGTGTGGGCGGTGGTGACCGCCTTCACCCTGGGCATGGTCGGCATGGGGGTGCGGGCCGGGTACTTGGCGCTGGTGAGCGGGGCGATGATCGCCCAGCAGACGCCGGACGTGCAGCAGAAGGGGTGGGAACAACTGGCCCGTGACGCGGGCGTCTCCCAGCAGAAGATCGAAGAGGTGAAGGCGGCCACCGAGCCGAGCAGGGTGCAGCAGCAGGCGAGCGACCCGGCCAACCAGGAGCGGGCGCGGGAGGGGGCGATGGTCGCCGCGTGGTCGGTGTTCGGCGGCACCCTGCTGTCGATCGCGGCGGCGATGGGCGGGGCGCTGGTCGGCCGCGGGCCGCAGTTCCGCCTCTTCCGCACCGCCGTCGTCAGCCGCTCCTCGAACCTGATCCAGCCGTAACCGCAGACCGCTCGCGGTCTCACCGGCGACACGGGCCTTGTGCCCGTGTCGCTTTTCTTTCGTCACTCGCTCCCGTCGGGGGCGGTGGCGTTCACCGTCGTCACCCCCTCCGCCGGCGGTCGCCTCTTCCCCTGCTCGGCCGTCGGTCGCGGCTTGGCCGGGAACGCCGGCAACTTCACCGCCTGCCCCTCCTTCACCGATCGCATGATGGCGTCCATGACGGTCACGTCGATCAGCCCCTCGCGGCCGTCCGGCTCCGGATCCTCGCCGGCCAGCACCCGCTCGGCGAAGTGGTCGATCTCGCCGGCCACCTGGTCGTGGGCGGGGTGCTTCTTGGTGGTCGTCTTGCCGTCCACCGCGGTGTACGAGTACAGGTCGCCGGTGAACGAGAAGGCCGGGTCCATGCGGACATCGCCTTTCGTGCCCACCACCCGGAACTCGGACACTTTGCCCTCGCCGAACCCGCAGGTGAACGTGGCCAGCCGGTCGCCCGGGAACCGCATGACCGCCGACTCCAGTTCGGGCACCTCGCGGAACCGCGGGTCGCCCGAGGCTGCGGCGAACCCACTCACCTCGACCGGGTCGGCCCCGAAGAAGTAGCGGGCGGCGTTCACGCAGTACACCCCAGGTCTTGCAGCGGCCCGCCCCCGCGGTCGGCGTCCAGGCGGATGTTCCCCTCGTCCTCGACCGACTGGGTGTTGAACCCGTGGAACGCTCGCGGCGGGCCGATCACACCGCCCCGGATGGCTTCGATGACGGCCAGGTGGCTCGGCTCGAAGTGCAGGCGGTAGGCGGTCATCAGCTTCACGTCGGCGGTGGCGCAGGCGTCGATCATCTGCCCGCACTCGGGCGGGGTGACGGCCAACGGCTTCTCGCAAAGAACGTGAACGCCGCGATTCACCGCCCGCACCGTGGACTCGCAGTGCATGGCGTTCGGCAGGACGATGAACACCGCGTCCACGGTGCCCCGCCGAGCAGGTCGTCATAACCCTCGTACCGACGGCCGGCACCGAGTACTTCTTCGCCAGATCGTCCCGCTTCTCGGCGTCGCCGGACACGACGGCGTTCAACACCGCCCGCTTGCTGTTGGCGAACGCCGGCAGCACCGCCGTCTGGCCGAACTACCCGGCCCCGACGACGGCGAACCGCAACTTGCCTGTGGCCATGTCGCACCTGCCGGAATGGGCTGGGAGGGCGGTGCAGTGGACGTGCCGACGGGCAGGACAGCCGCCGCGTGGCGGCGGCGCGACCCGCGTGATGTGAACGGTCAGTTCGCCGAACGCCGGGTGTCGCGGTGAGTGTGCAGGCAACTGACCGGCACGGCGGTGGACGGCATGGCCCGCAGCAGTTTCATCTGCACCTCGTCGGTCGGCCGCAGGCCGGCCCGGTCATCCGCCACCATCACCTCATCCCCCTCGAAGTACCCTGCGCTCTCATCCAACATGCCGGTCGCGTGAACCGTCTCGGGAAACCGTTCCATGTGTCCGCGTCCTCGCTCTGGGGTGTCGGTGGCCGGGAGTGACCGCTGCGTCCGGATTCGTCTCATGATCACCACTTCCTCCCCCACCCCGACTCGGTGATCAGCCGGCCACCGCCCCGTCGGGTGACGGGTGTGAACAGGCTGACCATCGTCACTTTGGAAAAGAGACGTCCGAGGTGGTGTAATGGGGGCGAGTGCGTGTCAGCAGCCGCCGTACCGTTCGGGCCACAAGCCGGCCGGAATTCGCCGGGCGTGTCGGAAATGCTTCGCTCGTCACACCGGATTCGAGCCCGCCGGCACCGCCCACTCGCCCGGCTGGGCACCTGCCTGCGCACCGTCGCGTGTCATCCGGTCCAACTCGACTCTCACCAGGCGTTCACCGCCGGTGTCGGTCAGTTCGACCACACCCGACTCGACCGCCCGCCCGTCGAGACTGACCCGGGGGACGCCGCGACACACCTTGTTTGAGTTGTGAAATTCGATCCGATAGACCGTCCGGCCGAAGTGGTATCGGACGGTGAACTGCTCCCAAGTGGCCGGCACGCACGGGTCGAACCGCAGCGTGTTGCCCACCCGGCGGAGGCCAATGATGTCTTCCAGCCCGACGCGATACAGCCACCCGCACGAGCCAGTATACCAAGTCCAGCCGGCGCGACCAGTGTGCGGCGGGTGGGAGTACACGTCGCCGGCCAGCACATACGGCTCGCCCTTGTACACGTCCGCCGGCATGCGGATCGGGTTGAGCAGGTCGAACGCGGCGTGCGCCTCGTCCCCGCGGCCGAGCATGGCGAGCGCTTTCACCGCCCACGTGGCCGCGTGCGTGTACTGCCCGCCGTTCTCCCGCACCCCCGGCAGGTACCCCTTGACGTACCCCGGTCGTAGCGGCCCGGCGTCGAACGGCGGGTCGAACAGGAGGAGCAGCCGGTCGGTGCGGCGGACGAGCCACTTGTCCGCCGCGTCCATCGCCGCCGCCGCCCGGTGCGGGTCGCCGCCGGCGATCACCGCCCAGCTCTGGGCGATGCCGTCGATGCGGCACTCGTCGTTCCCCGCCGACCCGAGCGGGGTGCCGTCGTCGAAGTACGCCCGCCGGTACCACTCGCCGTCCCACGCCGTCGCCTCGACGGCTTCCCGCAGCGCGCCGGCGTACCCCCGCCACTCCCGCGCGAGGTCGGTTTCGCTCCGCCCGTCGGCCACCGCCGCGAAGCGGTCGAACGTGTGCGCCTGGAACCACGCCAGCCACACGCTCTCCCCTTTCCCCTTCGCCCCCACCTGGTTCATGCCGTCGTTCCAGTCCCCCCCGCCCATCAGCGGCAGCCCGTGCTCGCCCAGCCGCCGGCCGTGCTCGAGCGCCCGCTGGCAGTGGACGAACAGGCTGGCGGTGCGGGCGGTCTGGCCGGGCACGCCCATCACCGAGTGCTCGCCCTCCTTCAGCGGGGGGAAGTCGAGGAACGGAAGTTTCTCCTCCAGCACGCCGGTGTCGGCAGTCGTTTCGACGTAATGGGCGACGGCGTAGGGCAGCCAGAGGAAGTCGTCGCTGTAGTCGGTGCGGACGCCGCTGCCGCTCGGCTCGTGCCACCAGTGCTGCACGTCCCCCTCGGGGAACTGACGGGCGGCCGCCCGCAACAGGTGTTCGCGGGCCACCCGCGGGGCGGCGTGGACGAGCGCGCACACGTCCTGCAACTGGTCGCGGAAGCCCCAAGCCCCGCCGCTCTGGTAGAACCCGCTCCGCCCCCACACCCGGCACGAGAGCGTCTGGTAGATGAGCCAGCGGTTCATCAGGGTGTCGAACGCCGGGTCGGGCGTCTCCACCGTCACCGCCCCCGTCCGCTCGTCCCACGTGTTCACCACCGCCGCCAGGGCTTTGGCCGCCGCCTTCGGGGCGATGTGCGTGTGGATGAGCCGCCGGGCGGTGCCCTCGTCCGGGGCTTGACCGAGGACGAACACCAGCGTCCGGGACTCGCCGGCCGACAGGGTGATGCCGCCCCGCAGGGCGGCGCACGGGTCGAGGCCCGGGCCGACCGAGCCGGACAGCCCGACGCGGGTGAACGACGCCGGGGAGGCCGGGTCGCCGTTCCGCCCGAGGAACTCGGCCCGGTCGCCCGTCACCGTCCGCGGGCGGAGGGACACGTCGGCGAAGGCCACGTGGGTGGGCACGTCCGGGTGGTACGGGTTGACGGCGAACACCGCCCCGGTGTCGGCGTCGATGCGGGTGACGACGTGCGGGCCGGTCGCCTCGCGGTGCGTGCCGAGCACCCACTCGGCGTAGTACGCCACGTTCAGCTTGCGGGTGCGGCGGCCGGGGTTGCGGAGGGTGAGCAGCGACACCTTTACCGCGTCGTCGGCCGGGGCGAAGACCGTCAGCTCGTGGGTCAACTCGCCGACGGTGCTACTGAAGGCCGTGTACCCGCACCCGTGCCGCACCGTCGCCGGCCCGCCGCACGGCCGCGGGGTCGCCGACCACATTGCCCCGGTGTCCTCGTCCTGGATGTAAATGACGTCTCCCGGCGGGTCGCTCACCGGGTCGTTGCTCCACGGGGTCAGCCGGTTCGACTGGCTGTTTCCGGCCCACACGTACCCGCCGCCGCCGTCGGTGACGAGGAACCCGCCGCCGCGGTTGGCGATCACGTTCGACCACGGAAGGGGCGGCGGGCGGTCCGGCCGCACCACGAACTCGCGGCCGTCCGGGGTGAACCCGCCGTACCCGCCGTCGAACCGCAACTCGCCCGGCCACGGGGCCGCCGCCCCCGGTCGCTCGGCCAGGGTGGTGGGCGGGCGGGGGGCCGGCCGCGGGGTGGGCGGGGTGGCCGCCTCGGCCTGACTCGACAGCGCCCCCGCGCGGTCGTCGAGTACCACCCGCGCGGCGGTCAGCAGCAGCGTCCGCTCGGGGTCGGCCATCTGCCACCCTTTCCGCACGAACACCCCGCCGGGGCGGTCGATCAGGTCGCCGCGGCCGGCCGCCCGCACCGCCTCCAGCGTCTCGGTGTGCAGTTGGTCCAGATACCCGCTGGCGTTCTCCAGCAGCAGCACCAGGTCCACCTTCAGCCCCTTCCCCTGCCAGTAGGCGTGTCCCTGGAGCAACAGCCGGGCCTTCGGCAGACCGCCGTCCCCGTGGATTCGCAGCAGCAGAATCGGCAGGTCTCCGCTGATGCCGAACGCCCACAGCCCGCTCTGCCCGAGCCGGTTGGCCGAGAGAATCTCGGCGGGGGCACGCAGCGGGCCGGTCGGGTAGAGCAGGTGCCCGGCCAGCCGCTGGAACAGGTTCACGTCCTCGGCCTTCAGGTTCTGCCGCTGAAGCTCGATGCGGGCGTGTGCCCAGGCCAGGTCGAACCCGTGATGGACGGCCGAGAGCGCGTCGTACCGGTCGGCCATCGCCACCGCGTCCTCGCGGGTGGCGGCGTACCCGGTGGTGAACGCGACGACCGCCTTCCCGCCCGGCGGCAGCTTCACCGCCTTCCGCAGTGCGAACACCGGGTCGAGCACCGGGCCGACGGAGTTCGACAGCGTCGTCACGGCGAAGTCGAGGGCGGCCGGGTCGGCGGGGGTGCGGCGGCGGCCGACGAACCGCATGCGGTCGGTCTCGCACGTCACCCCGCCGTCCCCCTGATCGGACGACAGGACGTGCACCGCGAACACCGGCGGCTGGTCGGCCGACCGCGGGCGGCGGCGGCAGATGACGGCGTGGTGCTCGGGCAGCCACTCGGTTTCGAGGAACAGTTTGCCGAACGCCGGGTGGGCCAGGTCGGCGGCATGTGGGATGAGCACCACCTCGGCGTAGCTGGTCACGTCCAACTCGGCCTCGGTGTCCCCGCGGTTCACGAGCGTCAGCCGGCGAACCTCCACGTCGTCGTCCGGGGCGACGGCGATCTCGAGCACCGTTTCGATGACCCCGTCCACCCGACGGAACTCCGCCTTGTCCAACGAGAACGTCACCTCGTAGTGGTCGGGCGGTTGTCGGGTGGGTTGATACGCGGCCGACCACACCGCCCGCCGCTTCCGGTCGCGGACGTACACAAACGTCCCGTCGGCGTCGGCGGTGGCGTCCGCCCGCCAGCGAGTGATGTCGGCGTCCTCCCAACGGCTCGACCCGCCCCCGGCGTTCGTCACCATCACCGCGTACCGCCCGTTCGAGAGGAGTAGCGTCCTCGGGGCAGGGGTGTGCGGGGAGGTCATCCGCCGGCGGGTCGGGGGGGCGACGGCGGCGACCAGCCGCGGGGCGTGCGCCGCCTCGTCGGTCGGCACCGGCGGGGCGTCGAACGGCACCCGCTCCTCCAGCAGCAACTCGGCCGCCCGCACTGCCGGCTCGGCCCGCAGCCACCGCCGCACCAGCCCGCCGGTCAGCCGGTTGACGATGGCCAACAGCCCCATCCCCTGGTGGTGCGCCATGTACGACCGCACCACGGTGGGAGACCCGTCGCGGCCCACCCGATCGGGCGAGTAGTCGATCGCCTCGTAGAAGCCGAACGGCCCTTCGCCCCCCGCCGCTCGCAGGGCGGCGAAGTTGGCCACCGCCGCGGCCGCGTCCACGTCCGCCGCCATCAGGCAGGCGTACGGGGCGATCACCCGGTCGCGGTCCAGCCCCCGCTTCAGCCCCAGCCCCGGCACCCCGAACGACTGGTACTGGTACACCTGGTGACGGTCCAGTTGGCCGAACCCGGACTCGCTCACCCCCCACGGGCGACCGCACTCCCGGCCGTACTCCACCTGTCGGCGGACGGCCGACCGCTGGGCCTCGTCCAGCAATGCGCCCGGCGGCACCGACAGGAACAGCCGCGGCATCAGGTACTCGAACATGGTGCCGCCCCACGACACCAGGCCGGTGTGCCCGCCACTCCGGAAGGCCGGCCGGCCGAGCACGAACCAGTGCTTGCGGGGCACCTGACCGAGGGCCACCGTCAGGAAGCTGCTGATGCACGCCTCGGACGCGAGCAGGTCGTAGTGGTTTTGGTCGAGCCGGCCGGTGGCGGCGTTGTACCCGATGCTGAACAGCTCGCGGTCCGGGTTGTACAAGAAGCGGAAGCCCATGCCCGCCGCCATCCGCTCGGCCCGTTCGGCCAGTGACGCGTAGGCGTCACCGCCCTTCGCCCGCAGGCCGTTCTTCAGCGCCAGCAGGCACGCCAAAAAGTTGCCGCTGTCCACCGTGGACACGTACGGCGGGAGCAGCACGCGGAGGGTGTTCGTCTCGTACCAGTTGAAGAAGTGCCCCTCGTGCCGTTCCAGCTTGTCCAGGGTGTCGAACGCCTTGGCGAGCCTGTCGGCCACCTCCTCGCGGGTGGCGTAGCCCATCTCGTCCGCCGCCAGCAGCACCAGCAGGTACAGCCCGATGTTGGTGGGCGAGGTGCGGTGGGCGATCTCCCCGAGCGGGTGTTCCTGGAAGTTGTCCGGCGGCAGCCAGTGGTCCTCCGGCCCGACGTACTTCACGAAGAACAGCCACGTCTTGTCGGCGACTGCTCGCAGTTCGGCCTCCTGCTCGGCGGTCAGGGGTTGGTCGGCGAACACCCGTTGCCGGCTGACGGCGTAGGCCACCAACGGGGAGAACAGCCACGCGAGGAGCAGGGGGCCGGCGGCGAGCAGGTTCCACGGGGCGAAGATCGCCAGCAGGGACACCACGGCCGCCGCGATCGCCACCCCCGGCCACATCCGCCGCACAAACACCCCCAGCCCGCCCGTCAGCCGCGACTCGGCCGCCGCCGCGGTTTCCCACTCCAGCAGCTTGCGGCGGGTGACGTACACGCGGAACAGGGTGCGGGCGACCGCGTCCGCGGCCAGCCGCGCCTGGTCGGCGAGGAACACCAGTTGCAGCCCGGCCTGGAGGAGCGTGTTGCCGATGTCGAACCGCATCTGGGCGACGGCACTCCGGCGGCCGGGGCCGGTCACCACCCGCCGGGCGGTGGACGCCAACAGTTGGCCCGCCGGCAGCAGCCACGGCGAAACGACCAGCAGCGTCCACCCGGCCGCCCACGCCAGCGGCAACGCCAGCCAGCCGAGCACGAGCAGCAGCACGGCCGCCGGCGGGACGAGGCTCCGCCGCAGGTTGTCGAACACCTTCCACCGCTCCAGCAGCGGCAGCGGGTTGCGCTCCCGGCCGGCCGGCGTCGGCACCCTCGCCCCGAGCCACGGCAGCAGTTGCCAGTCGCCGCGGATCCAGCGGTGTTCGCGTTTCGCGTACGCCGGGTAGCGGGTGGGGAAGCCGTCGAACACCTCCACGTCCGTCACCAGCGCGCTCCGGGCGTAGTTCGACTCGATCAGGTCGTGGCTGAGGACGTGGTCGTCAGGGAACGCCTCGCCGGCGGTGGCGGCGAAGGCGTCCACGTCGTACAGCCCCTTGCCGGTGAACGTGCCGCGGGCGAACAGGTCCATGTAGGTGTCGGACGCGGCCGCCGAGTACGGATCGACGCCCGCACTCCCGGCGAACGCCCGCGCGAACAGCGATTTGAACCCGACCCGGTACAGGAAGCTGACCCGCGGTTGCAGCACCGCGTACCCGCCGACCACCCGCTTGCCGTCCGCACTCAGCCGCGGGCTGTTGAGCGGGTGCGCGAGTGCGGCGATCAGGCTGCGGGCGGCGTCTCGCGGCAGCACGGTGTCGGCGTCGAGCGTCAGCACGAACCGCACCCGCGGCACTTCGGACAGCGGGTGTGAGGTGACGACGAAGTCGGTGTCGGCCTTGCCGCGGAGCAGTCGGTTGAACTCGTGCAGCTTCCCCCGCTTCCGCTCCCACGCCATCCACACCCCTTCGCCCGCGTTCCACCGGCGCTTGCGGTGGAACAGGAAGAACCGCGGCGGGCCGTCGGCGGCGTAAGTGTTGTTCAATCGGCGGATGCCGGCGAGCAGTGCGTCTACACAGGCCTGGTCGGTCGGAGTGGTTTCGGTGGCGGCGTCGGTGAAGTCGGTCAACAGGGCGAACCGCAACACCGGGTCGGGACTCGACAGGTGGTGCAGTTCCAACCGCTCCAACAACTCTGCCGCGTGTTCGGGAACGCCGACGAGCGTGGGCATGACGACGAACGTGCCGCACTCGGCGGGGATGCCGCCCTTGAACTCCCGCCGGGCCAGCACCCGCGGGCGGACGGTCCGGCTGACGACGAAGTTGGTCAGCCCGACGGCCAGCTCGGACGCCGGCAACGTGGCGACCACCAGCAACAGCACCGCCGCCCACCACGGGGCGACGAGCAGCACGGCGGCCGCGACGGCGAGGGCGAGCAGGGTGAATCCGCCGAGCAGGCCGGCGTACACCAGTCCCGGGCGGCGGGCGACCCACTCGCGGCGGCGGAGACCGGGCGGCGGGCGGTAGTTCAGGCGGCGGGCGAACTCGTCCCGCCCCTCGCCGATTAGCACCCACGACACCTGCCCGCGGACGTGGTCGTCGGAACTGCCGGCGACGGCTGCGACGGCGGCCGCGGCCACGTCCGTCTCGGTACGGTCCGACCCCTTCGCCAGATCCTCCACCGCCCGCCGGCAGCGGTCGCGGGTGGGGAAGTCCTGCGTCGGGTACACCCCGCCGGGGTCGCCGCGGAGCGTGGCTTCGACCAGACTGACCGACTCGAAGAAGGCGGTCCAGTCGATGACGCCGAGCAGCCGCAGGGTGGTGACGGCGTTGCCGAACGACACCTGCGCGGTCGCCTGCCGGACGGACTCCCGGCGGAGGACGGCCGGCGGGTCGGCCAGGTGGGTGGTCAGCCACAGCCGCACCGCCTCCGGCGGCGTCTCGTCCTGCACCGCGTCCCACACCGCCGCGGCGTAGGCATCGGACGGGTCTTTCGGCAGTCGCGGGTGTTGCCCGCCCCGGGCGGCGGCGACCGCGGCCACCGCCGCCTGGCGGTCGGACACCGCCGCGTACAGGCCGTCGGCCAGCCGGCGGAGCACCTCGAGCGCCACCAGTCGCAGGAGCGCCGGCACCGCCCACAGCTCGCCGGTGGTGAACGCCGCCACCTGTTGGTATGTTCGCACGGCCGCCACCAGGGCGGTTTCCGTGAGCGTGCAATCGGAACTGGCCAGCACCGCTTCGGCGAACAGGTACGCCCGCGGTACCCCGGACGCCACCGCCGGCAGTTGGCGGTAAAACCGCGGGGGCAGTTGCGTCCGCACCTGCCGCACCGCCTCGGCGATGACGTAATAGTTGTCGAGCAGCCACTCGGCCTCGAGCGGCAGGGGCGTGCCGTCGGGCAGGTGCGACACCGCCTTGTAGGCGCGGGCGATCGGGCGGGCGTGGGCCTTCAGGCGGCGGGCCAGGTGGTCACGGGCGGGTGGGCGGGCGGACAGGCCTTCGGCGGCCAGGGAGTGGAGGAGGCGTTGCAGTTTTGGGGGCGTGGGCGCGTCGCCGGTCATGCTCGCTCTGTGCCTCGGACGGGGTGATCCGCCTCAATTGCAACTCCCGCGCCGGACCCGGCGCGGCTCCACGCCCACGTTGACCCTCCCCCAGGTGAGTTGAAACTGCTACGATACGGACTGGCGCGACTCGAGAGGGTATGATTGGCCATTCTGGCGCGAGTCCTGATGCTGCTGGCCGCCGGGCCTCTGCTCCTGCCGACCGGCTTTTGCCTGTGCAAAGTCGGCGGGCCGGTCGAGCCGTCGCGGCTGGCGGGCGTCGTTCAACCACCCGCCCCGCCCGTTGCCAAGAAGAAGGGGTGTTGTTCGCGGTGTGCTGATTCCGTTGGGGAATGCGCCCCCTCACTCACTTCCCAACGCTGTCCCCCGCCGGCCGACGACCACATGCCGGGCTGCCCGGCTTCGCCCGGCCCGGACAGCCTGAAGTGGGTCGAGCCGGCGCCGCAGTTCGTCGCCGTGCTGGCACTCCCCGCCATCACCCTGTTGATCGCTGAACCAACTCCGGCCGTCGCCACGTCGGTGCCCAACACGTCACACCGGCCGACAGACCCGCCGCTCTACCTGTCGCACTGCGCGCTCGTCCTGTAACCGCGGCTCGTCACTCCGCTCTCAACTGTAGCCGGGGTCTGTGACCCCGGTCCGACCGGCCTGCCAGAGGCCGGCTACAGCTACCCGTCACCTCCACGCATCTGGGGTTCTGTCATGTCCGAACACGCCGACCGGCGCTGCCCCGTGCGCACCGCCCTGGGTGCCATCCCCACGCTGCTGGTGCTGGCCGCCATCGGGGCGGTCGGCTGGTGGGGGCACACGCACGAGTGGAAGCTGCCGAAGTTCTCGGAGTTGAACGGCGAGGTGAAGCCCGCGGAGGACTGGTGCGAGGAGCACAACGTCCCCGAATCGCGGTGTGTCGAGTGCGACGACTCGCTGATGCCGCGGCCGAAGCCGCACGGCTGGTGCGACGAACACGGCGTGCCCGAGTGCGTGCTGTGCCACCCGGAGTTGGCTCTGGCGGCCCCACCGGCCGACCTCGACGCCATCCGCGAGCGGGCGAAGAAGGCCCTCGTGTTCGCCGACCGACAAGCCAACACGGCCGCCTGCACGAAGCACCACCGGCGGATTCAGTACGCCACCGCGAAAGACGCCGAGAAGGCCGGGGTGAAGACCGAACTGGTGTGGACTGCCCCGGCGGTCGAGTTCGTGTCCGCCCCCGGCGAGATCGGGTACGACCAGTCCAAAGTGGCCCACCTGTCGTCCCGCTCGCCCGGTAGCGTGTGGAAGGTGTTCAGACACCTGGGGCAGGAGGTGAAGGCCGGCGAGGTGCTCGCACTGGTGGACGCGGCCGAGGTGGGCAAGGCGAAGGCCGAGTTGCTGCTGGCGGTCGCGTCGTTGCGGGCAAAGGAGCAGACCGTCATCGCGTCGTCCGGGGGTGTGGTCGCCCCGGCCAAACTGAAAGAGGCTGAGGCGGCGGTGGTAGAGGCCGAGATCCGGGTGACGGCCGCGTGCCAGGCGCTCACCAACCTGGGCCTGCGGGTGGACGAGGCGGAGGTGAAGCCGGCGGCGGTCGAGCAATTGCGGACCAAACTTCACCTGCTCGGCCTGCCGCCCGAGGTGGCGAAGGGGATCGACCCGAAGGCCGCCCCGAACACCCTGCTGCCGCTGGTCGCCCCGATCGACGGGCGGGTGATGTCGCGGGAGATGGTGGTCGGCGAGGTGGTGGACACCGCCCGCATCCTGTTCGAGGTGGTGGACACGCGGGCGGTGTGGCTGACGCTCGACCTGAAGGGCGAAGACGCCGGGCGGGTGAAGGTGGGGCAGGGGGTGCGGTTCCGGCCGGACGGCGGGGGCGGGGAACTGACCGGCAAGCTGAGTTGGCGGAACACCCAGGCCGACCCGAAGACCCGGACGGTGAAGGTGCGGGCCGACATCGCCGACCCGGACGGATCGCTCGTGGCGAACACCTACGGCACCGGCCGGGTGATCCTCCGCGAGGAGGCGAAGGCGATCGTCGTACCGAACGAGGCGGTCCACTGGGACGGCTGCTGCCACGTCGTGTTCGTCCGCGACCGGAACTACCAGAAGTCGGAGTTCAAGGTGTTCCACGTCCGCAAGGTGCGCATCGGGATACGAGGAGAGAAGACGACCGAGGTGATCGCCGGCGTGCTGCCGGGCGAGTTGGTGGTGACCAAGGGGAGCGGGCTAATGCTGAACGAACTGCTCCGGAGCGAACTGGGCGAAGGGTGTGCGTGCTGTCACCCGAAGTGATCATTCTGTAGCCGGCCTCTGTGAGGCCGGGAAATGTAGTAGGCACACTCCGTGTGCCGTTCGGTGCGACGGCACAC
>CAYMHO010000118.1:0-18824 GCA_964390195.1 uncultured Fimbriiglobus sp.
CCGTCGGCGATGAACACCGGCTTCGGCCCCATCAGCCCGATCACCTTGGAAATGACCGCCGAATCGGTGACCACCCACAGGCGGTTCGTCACCCCCAGGTGGTCCTTGGCGGCCAGCGGTGGGGCGTGTTTCACCACCGCCTCGAGGGCGGCGGCCACCTCGTTCGATTCGTCCGGGTACAGGCCGAACACCGGCGAGATGTTGAACCCGGTGGCGTGGTACAGCTTCAGCCGGTCGGCCTTCGGCCCGCTCAGCGTCTGCTCGTGCGGGAAGATCCGCCCGGTGCCGAACGGCTCCAGCCGCACGCGGGCCAGGAACCCGCGGCGGGTGTACGTCGTCCCCTCGGCGGTGAACTCCTGCTCGTACACGTACAGGCTGCGGGCGGTGTCCTGTTGGAGCGCGCCGTCGAACACCCACCCGTTCAGGGTGCGGGCGGCGAGCTGGTACTTGTCCTCACCGGTCGCCGGGTCGTCGCGGGTCAGTTCCACCCGCACGGCGTTGAACGGGCTGGCGTCGTACAGCGTCTGCTGCAGGGCGGGGTCGATCACGTCGTAGGGCGGGCACACCACTTCCGCGAGCGCGCCCGCTTTGCCCAGGTCGTATCGGAAGCCACGGAACGCGCGGATGTCGGCCATCGGGGGGAGCCTCACGGGGGAAACGGTTGTCATACGACCCACCGGGCGAACGGCGCGACGTGAGTCCGCCGGTCACGAACCGAGCACACCGGCGAACTCACGTCGGGCCGTTCGCCGTATACTTCTTCCATGTCACGCACCCGCACCTTCCTCGGCGTCGCCGTGTCCGACGACACCCGCCGCCGCTGCACCGCCCTCCAACAGGAACTGGCCGCCGTCGCCGACGTGAAGTGGGTGGAGCCACCGAACCTGCACGTCACCCTGCTGTTCCTGGGCGAACTGGACGACCGTGACCTGGTGCAGGTGTGCAAGGTGGCGACCGCCGCCGCCCGCCGCGAACCGTCGTTCGTCCTGCGTGTCTCTGGTCTGGGGGCGTTCCCGACCCCGCGACGGCCGAAGGTACTTTGGGGCGGGATCGGCGAAGGGGCGGACAGCCTGCTGCGGCTGTACGCGGCGACCGCCGCACCGCTCATCGAGTCCGGCATCTACCGCAAGGAGGATCGGGACTTCACCCCGCACCTGACCCTCGGGCGGGCGAACGCCGACGAGGACAGCAACCGCCTCGCCCCGGAACTGCCGAAGCGGCTGGCGTGGGACGGCGGCTCGACGGCGGTCGAGGAACTGCTGGTGTTCTCGAGCGAGCTTCGACGAACCGGTCCGGAGTACGCCGTCCTCGCCCGCAGCCGGCTAGGCGGTTGACCCGAATCGGCTCGTCGGGGTAACATGACCCCCTCTTCGACCCCGTAGCTCAACTGGATAGAGCAGCCGCCTTCTAAGCGGCAGGTTGTGCGTTCGAGCCGCACCGGGGTTACTGTCCTCACAAGTCCCAGAGCGTCCCGGACGGTTCCAAAGTCCTGCAAATTCAGCCCTTGCGACCATTCTTCCCCCGGCCCCGTTTCTTCGCCTCTGTCCCAGAGTGTCCCCCGGTGTCCCCAGCCGGTTCCACTTCTCGGGTATCCCGGCGGGTATCCAGAACCACCCCCGTCAAGGCGGCCAAGGTGAGGGTGACGGCCTCGGCGTACCGCTCGAGGTCGGGGCGGGAGCACCCGGCGAACGGCCCGCCGGCGTGGGCCGAGCCGGGGAGGGGGAGGGCGTTCACCGCCTCCGCTTTCTCGCTCATGTCGGTGTGTCCGTACCGCCCGATGGTCAGCACGGGGGTGGAGTGGCGGGCCAGCTCCTGCACCACCTTGATCGGGGCGGAGCGGCCCAGCATCGTGCCGTAGGTGTGTCTCAGCGAGTGGAAGACGGCTTCCTCCCCGCCCACCACCACCGCCAGACCGGCCTCGGCCATGTCGTCGCGGAACATGTCGGCCGCCCGCTCCCACCACGACCCCGGCCACAGGCGGGCGGCGGGCGGGGTGGAGGCGAGCAGGGGGGCGAGGCGGTTGACCACGGCGGGCGGGATGGGCTGGTCGGCCTCCTTGCCGTTCTTCGTCTCCTCGGCGGACAGGCGGATTGAGGGCACTTCGGCCCGGACGTGGGCGGGGGTGACGACGGCCAACTCGCCCGCCCGGAACCCGGTGGCGGCGGCGGTCAGGTAGAGCGCCGCCCGCATGGGGCCGGTCAGGTCGCGGAAGGGTCTGGTGCTGGCGTTCGCGGCGTCGATCAGGGTGGCCAGTTCCGCGGGTGACAACGCCCGCCGCTTGCCCGCGGTGGCCTGGGAGGGGAGGTCCACCCCGGCGAGCGGGTCGTGGTCGATTGCCTTCCGCTTCCGCCACAGCCAGCGGGTGAACTGGCGGGCGTGCTTCCCGACCGTGGCGGCGTTCACCCCGGACATGGGGTCATCTCCCCCGGTCAGCCCGTGAACGAACGCCTCCACCCGCGGCGTCAGCCCGGCGGCGAGCAGGTCGCCCACGGCGTTCAGCCCGCACCCGGCGAGCACCCGGTTCACGTTCAGCACCACGAACTTGGTGTGCTTCTCGCCCGCCTTCCGCCCGACCGCCTGCTCGAACTCGGCCACCAGCGGGGCGAGCGGTTGCCGCCCGGCGTCCTTGTCGGGCAGGCCGTGAACGCCCCGCTCGGCCTTCTCCACCAGGTCGGCGAGCATCTTCTCCGCCACCCGCTTGTGGGTGGCCAGGGGGACACGCTTGTCGACGGGCAAACCGGGGATGCCCTGGCCGTACCACTTGGCCAGCAACTCCGACTTCTTCACCGCCCCCGGCGTGCCCTTCGGCACCCGCTTCCCCCCGGCGTCGACGTAGTACGTCTTCCGCTGTCTGACGAGACGGGCCATGGGCGGGCACTCCGGGGCGGGGGAGATGACGTAGCGAGGCGCGGCCGGGGTGTGAACCCCGACCGGCGGGAGGGTGGTGGGGGAGGTGGTCAGGGGGTGAGGTGGCGGCGGAGGTGGTCGAGGGCGGTTTCCACCCGCTGCCGCACGGCGGCCGGGGTGACACCTTCGGCGTCGGCCAGGTCCTGGAACGTGCGGCCGGCTTCGAACCGCTCCCGCACCAACTGCCGGCGGTCGGCGGGGAGCAACTCCACCAGCGTTTCGAACTCGCACGGCTCCGGGTCCCACACCGCCGGGCTGTGGACGCCGATGTCCAGCTCACACGCCCGCCGCCCCTGCCGCTCGAGGTGCCTCAACATGGCCCACCTTCCGGCTTGACCGAACCAGTGGGACGGGCTGGGGTGTTCGGCCGCCTTGTGGCGGTCGGCCCACAGGGCGAGCAGGGCCGCTTGCACCAGGTCCTCGGCCGGCACCGCTCGCCCGCGGGACAGCCTGAAGGCGTGATGCCAGAGCAGGGCGTGGACGGTGCCGACGTGGGCGGTGAACTCGGCGGCGTTCATAACGGCCTCGGCGGCGTGGGCGAGTGGGCGGGCGACGCCGGGGTCACGCGGTGGCGACGGCGGGACCGACCTTCTTGTCGATCGCGGCGAGTAGGCCCACCTGCTTCTCGGCCAGCTTGTTCCCCTTGTCCAGCTTCTTGCCCACGTCGTCCGAGGCGGACTGCACCCCGTACGCCTGGCGGAAGAAGGCCCCCGGCCCGGCCGCGACCATGGCGAACCCGAGGCGGTTCATGGCCTCGTCCCGCTTCTTCTTCAGCGCGGCCGGCTCCTCCTCCATCCGCTTCTTCCGGCGGGCCTCGATCTCCGCCTGCACCCGCCGCACCTCGGCCAGGGCGTCGTCCACCCCCTTCTGCCCCTCGGCCAGCTCGGCCGCCCGCCGCATGGCCGCGGCCAGCTTCTTCCGCTCGGCCTCGTCGAGTGCCGCCTTCCGCCCGCCCGCCTCCACCTCGGCCGCCTTCTCGGCCGCCTTCTCCGCCTCCTTCTGGGCGTCCTCGACCGCCTTCCTCACGTCCTCGGGGTTGAGGGGAACCACGTCGAGCGGGATCCCGCCGAGCAGCTCCAGCGCCTTCAACGGGTTTAACAACGCTTGCCCAAGGGCCTTGAAGAAGTCCACGGCCTTGTCCACCATGTTCTTGATCGCCGTCGTGAACAGGTTGACGATGGCGTTGATCTGGACGATGAACCCGTCGAGCAGTCCCTTCCAGAACTCCTTCGACAGGATCTTGTCGAGCCACTCCATCAGGCTGATCCAGGCGAGCTTGGCGGCCGCCTCCATGTCGTACCAGGCGTCCTCGGCCCACCCGGACACGGCCGACCACGCCTGCCGCCCCCACTGCTTCACTTGCTCCCACGCGAACTTGGCCCACGCGGCGAACTCGTCCCACAGGTCCTGGAGGGTGCGGCCCCGCATCCACTCGATGACCGGCTTGAGTGCCCCGACGACGGCGTTGGCCACCTGGGTGACCACCGGGGCGAGCATGATCACCGTCTGCTGCCACACCCGCCCGAGCGCCGCCCCGGCCTGCTCCATCCCCCGGCTGGCCGCCTGGGCGTCCTCCAGCTCCTTCGTGCTGATGGCCAGGTCGGCCGCCATCTGCCGCACCTCCTCGCTGCTCATGGACAGCAGCCGCTGCCACTGCTTCATGCTGTCCGTCCCGCCGAGCAGCGCGAGCTTGGCCTCCTGTAACGGCTGGGGCAACTGGCGGATGGCCTCGTGGACGCGGTAGAACTGCTCGTCCACCTCCAGCCCTTCCATCTCCTTGGCGGTGACGGCCAGCCCGTCGAACAGCTTCGCCCCCTGGGTGTCCCCGCCCTTGAGGGCCTCGTTCAGCGTGTCCGAGAACTGGATCACGCCCTCCAGGTTCTCCTTGAACTCGCCCCCGGCGGCGGCCAACACCCCGAACAGCCCCGACGCCTGCTTGCCGCTGATCCCGAACGCCTTCGCCACGTCGAGCATCTTGGCCATGTCGTCGGCCGTGGACTTGAACGACATGCCGCCGAGCAGGCCGCCGACGACCCCGCCGACGCCGGTCAGCTTCAGCACCATCTGACCGAACTGGGCGAACTTCTGGCCGACCCGCTTGAGGGCGGCGCTCATCGAGTCCTTGACGCCGAGTTCGACGTAGGCGCCGCCCATGCGGACGCCCTTCGCCCCGCCGCTGCCGCCGCCCCCTTCTAGCGCCATGGTCGCCCCTCCCGAAGTGGTTGTCCGTCAGAGATGCCCCGGCCGTGATGGCGGGGGCGGTGGTGGTGGTGGTGTGAATCACGCCGCGGCTGGCTGCTCCGTCTCGCCGGCGATCGGCCCGGTGGTCACTTCGTCCGTTCGACCCGCACCAGGCGGGCCTTCTTGGTCCGGCGGGTGGTGAGGGTGAACCCCTCGGCGGCGAGGACCTCGCCCCACCGCTCCAACACAGTGCCCATGCTCACCCCGACCGCCGCGTACAGGCGGTGCTGCCGGCCGAAGGCGTACAGGGCGTCCCCCAACTCCTTCGAGGTCCCCTCCCACCCGTTCGCAGGCAGGGCGGCGAGCCACCTCTTCAGCAGGGTGCGGAACCGCTCGTTCACCGCGTTGATCCGTGAGTCGGACATGAGAGGGGTCTCTGGGGCAGGGTGACAAACGAAACAATAATGGACCCCACCGCTATTCCCGTTGGGGTCAGCCTTCGATCACTCGCCGGAAGAACCTATGCCGTCGGCACGAGCGACACGACCGCACAGGGCGGGTCTGGGGTCTCGGGCGAGTCGGTTGCTCCGGGTGTCTCGTTTCACTGCACCCGCCCTCCATTCGCACTGGGCGGCCATACGCCGGGCGATCTCGTCGCGTCGCTGAAACCACGCCACCCCCGTGCGTTCGCCCCGTGGCGGGCCTCCGGTGCGTCGTGTCGTGCTACGTATCACCCAATCGTAACACCTGCGGCCGTACTGGAGTCCGGGGTCAACCGGATCTGGCCGGCGCCGGGGCGGGCGGTGACGGTTGCGGGGGTGGTGGCGGCTGGCCCTACACCGCCACGGCGGCCGGTGTGAGCGGGATGACGTCGTCGGCCGGCACGGTCGCGGCGTGCCGAATCGGGATGCCGGCGTTCTCCGGGTCGTACTCCGCGAGTGCCTCCCGCACGATGCAGATGACGGTGCCCTCGGTGACGCTGCCCAGAGCGGCGAGCAGCTTGGCCACGTCCGTCACGGCCGCCACCACCCCCGGCCGAATGAGGAGGGTGAGGGCGTCCACGAATGGGTCGGGGGAGAGCGGGTGATCCGGGTGCCGGTCGGCCAGGACCTGCCGGCCCACACGGATCATTTCCATGTCGCCGCGAGAGGCGCAACCGGCGGCAAGCCGCCAGTCCCCGAGGCTGAGCAGTGCCTCGGCCGCCGGCCCGGCGGCGCTCACGATGATGTCGGCGGTGATCGCGGCGGCCCCGGCGGGGTTCAACGACTGATCGGTCGTCGGCCGGAGCATCCCGCTCCCGTCGGCGTTCACCCGCAGGTCGGCGAACCGCACCCCGAGGAGGGCCGCGACAACCCCGTGCCCGGCCTCGTGAATCGAGGTGCGTGTGGGGCGGGCGGTCAGCCGGCGGATGACGGCCCGGAGTGACAGGCCGGGGCCGGCCCCGGCGGCGGGGCCTGGTGTGCGGGAGAAGGGCGAATGGGCGATGCGGGCGACATCTTCGTCGTACCGCCGCTGGTCGGCGTCTGTCCACGGCATGGGGGATGTCCTCGGCCTGGGGTGTGTGGGGCGTGGTGAGCGTGGTGAGCGTGGTGAGCGTGGTGAGCGTGTGGGGCAAGCGGGTTGGATGTGCGGGCCGGGGCGGGGGTCACGCCTGCCGCATGGCGGCGGTGACGTCGTTCGACTCGGCGAGGGCGGCGTCACGCTCGGCCTCGGCGGCGGCCAGCTCCCGCCGGCGGGCGACCAGTGCCCCCTCCAGCCGGCCGGCGGTGTCGGCGGTGTACCTGGTGGGGTCGGCGTGGACCTGGGCGAGCTGTTGGGCGAGGCGGTGGGCCTCCTTGCGGGCGGCGTCCATCGTCCGCTCGGTCGCGTCGATCCGCCGGCGGGCGGCGGCGGCCTGCTCCCGCAGCGGCCCGCGGTAGCCGGCGAGCAGATCCCGCCCGGCGGCCTTGGCTTCGACCATCTCGCGGGCGAGCCGCTCGCACTCCTGCCGGCCGGCGCGGATCTGGTCGGACAGCCTGGCCGTCACCCGCTCCAGATCGGCCTCCAGCCTCTCCGTCTCCTGCCGGGTGCGGACCAGCTCGGCCTCGGCCGCCGGGTAGCGGTCGGCCAGCCCCTTGAGTCGCAAACGCTCGGCCTTGTGGGCCGCGTCCGCCTGGAACTGGTCGGCCGTCCGTCCGGCGTCGCCGAGCACCTCGGCCACCACGTCGGGCGGGATCTGCTCGCCCCCGGCCATCGACTCGACCAGGGCGAGGTACTCCAACTCCGCCGCCTGCTTCTTCTCGTTCAGACCGCCCATCACGGCGGCCAGGTTCGTCATCGTCGCGGTCATATCGGCTCCTCTCGGTTGTCGGAAAGGCCCCGTTGCCGGGGCGGGTTACTTGAACGGGGCGGCCGCCAGGGCCTCCGCCTCCACTTCGGCCAGCAGCACGCGGGCGGTGGTCGGCGTGACTCCGCCGAGGTTGTGGAGCAGCTTGGCCAGCGGGTAGACGGCCGGGTACACGGCGTCGTCGCCGAGCACGCGGGCGGCGTGGGTGAACGGGCAGGGCCACGGCTCGCCCGGCCGGTCCGCCTCCCACCTGGCCTTCAGCCTATCGACGTTCCTTGCGTCCTGCTCGCTCAGGTGGGAGCGGGGGTCGGCGTCATAGTCGCTGTGGTACAGCACCGACCCGATCGCCCCGGCGGCTTGGACGGCGGCCAGGCGGGGGATGGCCGTGGGATCGGTGTCCATGCCGTCGATGAACTCCGGGTCTACGGTCACCATCCCGCCGGCGGCGTTCACCGAGGCGGACCCGGTCGGCACCCCGATCCTGATGGCGACGAGCAGGTGAGCGGCCTCGTGATAGTCCACCACATCCGGGCCGGGTTCGCACGGCATGCCGCGGATGACCCGCAGGAGGGTGGGGCCGCTCGGGGTGGGGGGCGAGTGCCCCCACGCGGCCCCCACGGATTCCCAATGGGCTTGCTCGGCGGCCTGCCCGGCGGCGATCCGGTCGAGGTCGGCACAGTACGTTTCCCACGCGGCGGGGTCGCTGGTCGCTGGTCTGGGCATGGCGGTGGCTCGGGTCGGTGCGGGTTCGGGGTCACTGGCCAAACTTGGGCCGGAACTGGGGGTCGATGTGCCCGTACAGCCGCTCCTCTTCCTCCGCGTCTTCCGCCTTCCGCTGCCGCTCGCGGGCGGCCAGGATCTGCCGCTCTCGATCCTTCACGGCTTGCAGTCGGCGTTCGGCCTGGTCCTGGCTGTACCCGAGCACCGCCAGCTCGTTGTTCATGGCCTCGACGGCCTTTGCGACCTCCTGCCGCTTGGCGGCGACGGCCTCCCGCGCGGCGACCAGGGCTGCCTCCAACTCGGGGAGGACGGCCAGCTCGGCGTCTTCCCGTCGCCGCCGTTCGATGGCGGCCACCGCGTCGCTCAGGTCGGTGACCGTCTTGCCGGCGGCGGCGAGCACCCGCTCGGCCTCCTCGGGGGAGACGTCCGCCCCGTCGGCGGTGGCCCGCACCAGCCGCGTGTACGCGGCGGCGTCTCTCTCCTTCCGGCGGTGCAGCTCGCCGATCAGGTCGGCCGTCGGCGTCTTCGTCGCAGTCGTCTTCGACATCTCGTTCACCTCAGTGGTGGTGCCGAATGGCACCGGGTTGGGGTCGGTCGGCGGGGTCACCCGCCCGCGTCGGGGGTCACTCGTCACCGTCGCTACTCCAGTCCTCGATCAGCCCCGCCCGCACGAGCACCTCACGGGCGATCTCGCCGGACACGTCGTCCGGCGTCACGGTCACGAACGCCTCCGGCCGCTGGACGAACCCGGCGACGGTGTACGCCGGGTACAACACGTTCGGCCGGGCGTCCAGCGGGTGGAAGTCCTCGGGCCGGATGCCCTGCTCGTGGACGTAGGCGGCGATCGGCGTCAACCCCTCCACCACCCGCTCGGCCCGCTCGGCGTCGGTCACGTCGTCCCGGTCGTCGGGGATGGTCTCCTCGTAGTCGCACACCAGCATGGCCAGCGTGAGCCGCTGCTCGCCGGTCAGGGTGTCGTGGAACGAGTCGGGCATGGGGGCGAGTCTCCTTTGGGGTGGGTGTCGGTCGTTCTCGATAACGCTTGAGCGACGCTGGTGACGCTGGTGACGCTTCGTTGCCCAACACCACCGGAGCTGTGGACACTGGCCACCTCTCAGGCCCCGTCACCCCCTTCCTCTCTCTCTTTCTTCTGAATCTAAAAGAGAAGAAAGGAAGCGTCACCAGCGTCACCGCCTCCGCGAATCCCACTGATTCAGGCGTTTCGGGGTGACGCTCCGAGTTTAGTTGGAGCGTCACCCAAGCGTCACCAGGGCCTCAAGCGTCACCGTTTTGACCAATGCCCAACAGTTCTAATAATGTCAATGGCACGGGTGACGCTTCGGGTGACGCTCCGACGGCCAGCGGTGACGCTCCAACCGGGTTTGGAGCGTCACCCGAAGCGTCACCCTCACGGCGGGTGATTCTGATCGACCTTGTAGCCTTGTTCCTCACCTTCTTCACCTCGATCCCGTCCACCGTCCGCAGCGCCGGGGCGGCCCGGTCCAGTTGGCCGCCGAGGATGTGGGGGCCACCCGGCCACCGCTTCGGCATGTCGCCCCGGCGGTTGTTCGCCCCCTCGCGGTACTTCGCCTCCAACTCCTCGAGCAACTCGTCCGCGGTGCCGGTCCACGGGACGAGGCGGTGCCTCATCAGATCGCGGAGCGGTGGCACCCACGGGAACCCGTTGAGGGACATGGCGGCGTTGTCGTCGGCGATGGCGGCCAGCTTGGACTCCACCACGTCACGGCCGACGGCACGGGCGGCGAACCGGGAGAAGTCGGCCATCCTCGTGAGTCGCATCCCGGCCAGGTCGGGGCACGGGGTGAGGCCTCGGGCGATCATGGCGTACAGGCCGGCGAGGATGCGGGGGCGGGCGGCGTCGAACCGGGCGAAGATCTCCGCCTCGGTCACCCGCTCGCCGTCCGCGAACGTCCGCAGCCGGACGGTGAGCATCCGCTCGAGCAGATCGGGCCGGAGGGACGGCGCGTCGATGGCGGTGATGATGACGGGCCGGCGGATGTTCACCCGCGTCTCGTCGGTGGTCGTGTACTTGGTCCGCCCGGCGAACGACCCGCCGGTACTCACCCGACACAGCAGGTCGGCCACGTCGTTGCTCACCCCGGACACGTTGTCGTACAGGATCATGTGGGCGTTCTTGGCGGCGGCTGCGATCGTCTCCTCATCCTTGGGGGCGCCCCGGAGCGGCTCGCCGTCCGGGGCCGGGTCCACCAGCCTGGCGAGGATCAGGGCGGCGGTCGATTTCGCCGACCCCTGTTCCCCGTTGATGATCAGGATCGGGGTCGGCCACGCCGACAGGACGGCCGCCCCGAGCCAGGCCACGACGAGCGGGAACTGGTCCGGGTCCTCGAGGTTCAGGAGGCCCCGCAACTCGTCCACGTCGCCGGTGTCGGCGGGTCGCGGCAGGGTGCCGGCGTAAGCCGTGACGGCGAACCGCACCGACGGGGTGACGACCGTCCGCCACCCGGATGCGCTCACCGCCACCACCTCCCCCGCCGCCTCCGGGTCGTGGCGGTAGACGTAGGCGGTGTCGGCGTGCACCCCGCTCCGGATGAACACGGGCAGAGACTGTCCGGTGCGGGCGTTGGCGGCCAGCACGGCGACGGCCGAGCTGATCAGGTGCGGGGTGGCCATGTCGCGGGCGCTGACGGTCTGCTCGTGCAGCCGGTACAGTTGGTCGCGGAACGCCACGCCGTCGATCGGGAACGCCCTCACCCGGTCGGGTGACGCGAACGCCACCCCGTCGGCCGACCGGAACAGCTCGTACCGCTCCCGCGCCCGCCGCACCAGCAGCGCGAGCGGCGGCGGGTCCTTGGCGGCATCCTTGGCCTCGGACTGGCCAGCGGTGGCCTGGGCGAACGCCTCCCGCTCCTCCGCCGCCGTCCACTTCTTCTTGCCGTCGCCGAGGTCGGCGAGGTCGGGGGCGCTGGGGGTGGAAGTGAACTCCGGGGCGGCGTCGATCAGCTCGGCCAGGGCGTCCGGGCCGTACTTGACCAGATAGTCGTCCAGCCCGACTTTGGGGGCGGTCGTGTTCACGCGACACCCCCTTGCGGCAGACGCACCACCTTCACCACCGCCCCCGCCTCCACCAGGGCGGCGGCCAGCACGCCCTCGGCCCGCAGCACGTCGGGGTTGGCGGCAGCGTCCGAGTCGTACACGATGCTCACCTGCCGTCCACGCCACACGACGGCCAGCAGCTCGGGCAGCATCTTCCCCTTGCCGCCTTTCGCCCGCCAACTGTCCACCCCGCTCACCCCGATGCACGGGAACCCGTACACGTCGGATGCGCACAACGCCTTCTTCTCGCCCTCGGTAATCAGCAACGAGACGGTCGGGTCGGCGAGCGCCTTGCAGGTGCCGGGCGGGAAGAAGGCGTGCGGGCGGACGCCCTTCGGGGCCTCGTACTTCCGCTTCCGCTCCTTGCCGTCCCGCCTCTCGGTGAGCGGCTTGGCCGGCTTCAGCCGCACGTACCCGGTCGGCTTGCCGGCCGCGTCGCAGTACGGGATGACCAGGCACGGGCCGAGCTTCTTGGCCGGGTAGTCCCAGCCGAGCAGCTCCTGAACCTTCTTCGGGTCGGCCTCGCTGTACCAGCCGGCGGCGGCCGCCACGCCGGGCGGGATGCCGGATGCGGCCAGGTCGGCGAGCTGCCCGGGTGTGAAGGTCGGGGGTGGGGGCGTCGGTGGTGTCATCCGTTGGCCACCTCCCCCGCCGGCAGCGTGCCGGTCAGCCACGCATCGACGACGATCCACTCGACGACGGCATCGACCGCCTGGCGGTCGATGGTCCACTGGCCGTACCCGCTCTTCGTCGCCCGGAGCTGGCGATCCTGACGCCCGACGATCTCGACATCGATCCAGTGGGCGAGCCTCGCCCGCAGCCACGGCGACCGCACCGGGACCGGCGAGTCGAGCGTGTGGGCGACCACCACCGCCTCGTGCTCGCAGTCCGGGGTGATGACGGCGGCCGGGGCGTGCGCGATGTGGCCGGCGGCGAGCGCCGCCACGAACTCGCGGGCGATCCGGCGGAGCGTCTGGCTGGACTGCGAGCACGAGGCGGTGGACTTGATTTTCGGGGGCGAGTGACCGATGATACTCACGTCGAGGCTCCGTCGTGTGTGTGTGATCGCTGCGGGCGGACACCCCTGGTCCGGGTGTCCGCCCGCTCTCATTTGGTCGGGTCAGGTCACTTCAGCTTTTCGACCCATCGCATCACGTCCTTCCTCCGCCACCTTGGTCCGCTCGGCGTCGCCACACTGGCCGGCGCCTCCCCGCTGCTCACCGCCCGGTACCAGCTCGACCGCGACTGACTCGTCAGGCTGAGCACCGCCGCCAGGTCGAGCAGCTCGGGCTGGGCGACGGCCTCGGCGACCACCTGCCGGACGGCGGCCATCAGGTCGGCAGGGGCGTGCGGCGACGGGGCCGCGGCGGCGGCGGCGTCAGCGGGCATTGGCGTTCTGGCTCGGGGTGGGGGTGAGGATGTCGGCGGTCGGGATTAGGATGCTAGACTGTTGCGTCTGCTCGAACTCTTGAGCCAGCTTGAGCATCCTCCGGGCGAGGCTCATTTCGCCGGCCAAGTCTGCCATCCACAGCCGGATGGTGCTTGCCGGCGGGAAGGCCACCGGCCTGGGGAGCGTGAGCATTGTTGGTGCTCCGGTGGGGTAGTGTCGATCAGCACCACACCCTACCCTCCCCACGGGCAGACGCCGTCCGTCGGTCACCGGCAACCGTCTGCCGACGTCGGATGGTCTACCGTCACCGTCACCTCGTCGCTCCCGTGTGCGGAGAAGGCGATCGTCACAAGCGGGGCGTTCCCGCTGAGCTTTTTGCGGGCGGACCGGAACCGCTTGCGGAGTTGGGCGAGGTTGTCGGCGAGCGCCCGGCGTGCTTTTTCCCCGTAGGTCTTGCCTCTCGATGTTCCCCGCGACTTACGCCACAACTCACCTGCTCCCACCTGGTGGCGGAACCCGCCCGAATCGCTGTCCCACAGCAGGCGGAGTATCTCCCACTGGATCGACGGGACGCCGGTGAGTGACAGCCCATTCAGTGCGAAGCACCCGGAGGCGTACGGCCCGGCACGATCCTTGGCTGGTGATGCAGGCCGGCCGAACACGCGATCGGTGATGACCGTGACCCGACGCTGACCGGGCGTGACCCCGAGACGGGCCATCGCCATCAGCAGGGCTTCCGGCGACTCTCTGCGGAGGCGGGCGGCGGTCGTCTTGCTGTCACCAAGGGCGGCGACAGACGGAAGTCTTAGAGTGAACGACACCTCGGCAGGACCCAATGCCCGAAGCCGGTCCACGAGAGGGCATGCGATCACGAAATGGCCAACCCACCCCTGCCGCTCGCACTCGTCGTGTGTTGCCCCTGGGTCCGCCCCGAAGGTCGCAAGGTGAGCGTTGAACTCGGTGTCGAGGATCGCCAACAGTCTCGGTTGGTTGGCGGGCACGTTGGCTGTGAGGCTCTCGGCAAGTCGGCCGGCCAGCCAACGGCGGGCGCGTTCGGTGTCATCGACCGAGCCAGTCGCACTCATCGGAAGCTCCCTCGTATCGAAGAGCCACCGGGGCGGTTCCAGGCGTCGGCGTCGGCCGAGGGTGCCGCGACGATCGCCCCGAGCGGGGGTAGCTACTCCCCCTGCCGCCCCGGTGGTGTACACCCGTGGTACTCCATCGCCGGCGTCGGGTGCAAGGCCGGTCCGCCGTGCGAGCGTGGCCGGCGTCCCGTGCCGGCCGGCGCATCCGCCACACGTCGCCACCCCGCGGGGGTCAGTCGAGGTCGGCCAGCTCGGCGATGCGGTTGCGCCAGGGCTGGGCCTTCACCGCCCGCGGCTTGACGGTCGCGTTCGCCTTGGGGGTCGCACTCGCCCCACTGGTCGCCCCACTGGTCGCCTTCCCGCCGGCGACGGGGATCCGCGGGGGTGCCACCTTGACCCCCTTAGCGTCGTCTGCCGCCCGCTCGGCCGGAGTGCGGCAGTCCAGCACGCCGAGCAGCGGCAGGCAGAACTCACCCGCCGGAGCGGGGGTGTGGTTCCCCTTCTTGGCCTTCACCTTCTTCGCCCGCTCCGGCTTGTTCGGGTTCACCCGCCGCCGCTCCAGCACCCGCTTCGCCTTCCGCACGTCGCTGCGGCACGCCCAGCAGCACCACGACAGCAGGACGGCGCCGTCCTCTTCGTGGCCCATCGTCTCCTCCCGCTCGCTGCCGCACAGCGGGCAAACGCTCGGGTCCTTGGCCGACCGCTCGGCCAGCAGTTCGGGGTACAACTCCTCCTTCACGAACTCCCGCCCCGAGTTGTCCTCGTACCCGTCGTGGAACCCGCGGGCCAGGGCGAGGCGGTCCATCTGCCCGGCGGCGTGCCGCAGCACGTTCCCGTCGGTGGCCGGGACGGGGGAGCACGAGTCCACCCGCTTGAGGAAGTGGGGGTGCAGGATGTCCGCCACCGCCCCGCACAGCTCGGCCGCCCGCTTCACCGCCGAGGACAGGTCGCACCCCTGGGTGGTGGCGTAGATGCTGCCGTCGCCGCCCCACTCGTACATGTTGACGGATTGGTCGAACACCAGGGCGGCGTCGGCCATCGCCCGACCGATGGCCGTCAACACATCGAGCTGGTTCGGGATGCGAAGCGGGTTGCGGGTGTCCCGTCTGGCGGTCGGTCTGTCGGCGGCGGGTCTGCTCTCGGCGGCGGTCGTACACGGCTTGCACATGGGACGGACTCCGGGGAGGGTGGAACGCGGGCGCGTGGACTCCCCGCCGGGGTGCGCCCGGTGCCGTCGGCGGGGTGTGCGGTGGGGGTGGTGCGGGCGGAACAGTCTGGGCGTCGGTCGGCGGTCAGGCCACCCGCTTCGCCCGCGGGGTGGTGTGGTCGGTCAGGGTGGCGATCAGCTCCCCGCACAGCCCGCCGGCGGCGGACACGGCGGCCATGGCTACGTCCGGGCGGCGGGCGAGGCACACCCCGCACGGGCAGCCGCACGGGTGCGGGCGGGCGGTCAGCCGGCGGGCCAGGCGGGCGGCCCGGGCGAGTGCCAGGGTGAGCCGGCGGAGTCGGTCGGCGTTCGCGTCGGGGTGCGGGGTGGTGGACACGCGGGCGATCCTTGGGGTGCGCGGTGGGTTGTTGGTCAGGCGGACGGGGCATTCCGGCGGGCGAGCATGGCGTCGGCGTAGTCGTAAGCGTCCTTGGCCGCCCGCTTGTCGTCGGGCGGGGCGATCTCGCCCGTGTGCGAGGCGAGCAGGCCGGCGAGGGCCTGGCCGGCGAACCAGTCGCGGAGCGTCATGGCGTCGAACGCCGACACCTCACGGGGCAGGTGCTTCGGGTCCACCTCGGGCAGGTCGTACGGCTTCATGTCGTCATCCTCGTGGTGATGATGGGTCGGGGTCAGTTGGCCGGCACGAACTTCGTGCGGCCGTTCTTCACCAGCTTGCGGAACCGCGGGCCGGTCGCGTCGGGGTGGGCCACGTCGTACCGCGTGCCCTTGCCCGCACCGCGACGGGTGAACAGCACCTCGGCCGGCAGAGTGTCCGCCACCGCCGGCGGCGGGGCGATGGGCGTAGGTGGGGTTTGCGGGCGGGGGTGCGGCACGGGTGCCGGTTCGGGCCGGGGTGTCGGCCGAGGGGCCGGGTAGGCGATGCCCGCGAACTCGTGGCGGACCGGCTCCCAGAACGCGGCGGCGAACAGGTCGAGCAGCTTCAGCAGGCGGGACACGGGCGGCTCTCCGGTTGACCCGCACCCCATGTGCGGTACACTGGGAGGATAGCCAAGTAGCAATCTACTGTCAAGTAGCAATGACGGATTGCGCGGAGGTGCTTGTGAGCAAACGGGATACGGTGCCGGGTCTGGGTGAAAAACTGAAGGCGGCCCGCATCGCGGCCGGCTTGACTCAGCAGCAGGCCGTAGACAAGTCTGGAGTCCACCAGGCGAACCTTTCCCAGTTCGAAGGGGACGCCAAGACGCCGACGCTGGCCACGCTCTACAAGCTGGCGGCGGCCTACGGGGTGGACGTGTGCGACCTGCTGCCGCGGGACGAGAAGGGGCAGATGCCGTCGCTGCCGGCGGAAGAGGAACCCGACCCGCCGGCGAAGAAGGCGAGCCCGAAGAAGGGGAAGAAGAAGTGAACCGCTGGAAGTCCCTGCCGCCGGGTGTCCGCAAGGTGGTGGGGTGGGCGGCCGTCATGCTGCCCGGCCGGTGGGACGTGAGCCAAGGCGACAAGCTGACGGCGATCGGCGTGCTGAAGGTGATCACCACCCCGGCGGCGGTGGTGAACGGGCAGAACGTGCCGGCGACCACCTCGATCGTGGTGGTCGGGGTGCGGGTGCGGTAGCCGTCCCTATTAGGGCGGTCTGTATTGGCGACGGCCACTACGGGGCGGGCTACTTGTCCTTCTTCTTCTCGTCCTTTTCCGGGGCCGTCACCACCCTCAGGGCGGTGACGTACTCGATGCCATCCCGCTTCTTCTCGGTGCTGATGTCGGCCACCAGTCCGGGCTTGTTGAAGTCGATGATCTTCTCGACCGGGATTGCCTTCCCCTTCTCGTCCAGCCACCCCTTCGTCGTGTACCCGACCGACAGCAGCACGTCGACCGTTTTCGTCTCCGTCTTCTTCGTCTTCCGGTCGGTCACCTCGTACTCGAACCGGGCGTTCGCGGCCGGCTTGCCGTCTTTCGACTGCGGCAACCCCTCCACGAACTTGGCGCTCTTGTAGTCGGCGGCCGTCAGCGCCGCGGCGAACAGGCCGGCGGCGAGCAGTGCGAGCATTCGCATAAGCGGTCTCCGTGGGGCGGCCGTCAGTGTATCCGCCGCGGCCGATGCGGGCGATGCGGGTGATGGTTCGGCCGTCCCTCTGACGACCGCTATTCCGCGTAATGTGCGGATTGTGCGGGAGGTGGTTCGGGCCAGGGGTCGGTTGCACGGGGCGGGTATCCCGGCGGGTATCCCGGACGGCAGTGTGTGCGAATCACCTAAGATTTCAGGCACATGGTCGGTTGTCGCACCCTTCTTCTAAGCGGCAGGTTGTGCGTTCGAGCCGCACCGGGGTTACTGTCCTCACAAGTCCCAGAGCGTCCCGGACGGTTCCAATCGCCTGATATTTCAGCCTGTTCGCTTCTTATTCCCCTCAGTCCGTTCGTTCGCCTCAGTCCCGGACTGTCTACCGGCGTCCCTTTTCGGTTCCGTTTCGTGTGTATCCCGATTCGGTGTCAGGACCGCCACGGCGACGGCGGCCAGGGTGATGGTGAGCGACTCGGCCATGGCCTCCAACTGGGTGCGGGTGAGGTGGGCGAATGCCCGCCGGCGTGGGCCGAGCCGGGGAGGGGGAAGGGTGTTCACCGCCTCCGCCTTCTCCCCCGCCCTCCGCCCCTCCGCCTTCTCGAACTCGGCCACCAGCGGGGCGAGCGGTTGCCGGTCGGGCAGGCCGTGCACCCCGCGCTCGGCCCGCTCCACCAGGTCGGCGAGCACCATCTCTGCCACCCTCTTGTGGGTGGCCAGCGGCACCCGCTTGGTCGGGGGAAGGCCCGGGATGCCCTGCCCGTACCACTCGGCCAGAACCTCGGTCTGCTTCACCGCTCCCGGCGTGCCGTTGGGGACAGGTTTTCCCGGCGGCATCGGCTTAGAGCAGTTTCAGGTTCACTCTAGCGCGGGCGACGTTAGTCGGGTATGACGGAGGCACCTCGGAGGGCCCCCGAATGGCGAAGGCGTACTCGATGGACCTGCGGGTGCGGGTGCTGGCCGACGTGGACGGCGGGATGGGCACGCGGGCGGTGGCAGTCAAGTACACGGTGAGTGAGGCGTGGGTGCGGCGGCTGAAGCAACGACGGTCGACCACCGGGGAGACGACCCCGCGATCCAGCCGCAACCGGCGTGTGGGGTTCCGCGAGCGGCACGCCGACGCCCTCCGCGCGGCCGTCGCCGCCGACGGCAACCGGACGCTGGCCGAGTTGCGGGCGCACCTGGGGGTACGGGTCAGCCTGGGCACGCTGTGGCGGGCGCTCACCGACCTGAAGATCGCCTGGAAAAAAAGGCGGTGACGGCGAGCGAGCGGGACCGCCCGGACGTGGCCGCCGCCCGCGCCGCCTGGCGGGCCGCCCAGGCCGGGCTGGACCCCGACCGACTGGTGTTCGTGGACGAGACGTGGGCGAGTACCAACATGGCCCGGCGGTACGGGTGGGGGCCGACGAGCGAGCGGGTGATCGGCCGCACCCCGCACGGGCATTGGAAGACGACCACCTTCGTGGCGGCGTTGCGGAGCGACGGGCTGACGGCCCCGATGGTGATCGACGGGGCGATGACGGGTGACCACCTGGTCGCCTACGTCGAGCAGGTGCTGGTGCCGACGTTGAGGGCGGGGGACGTGGTGGTGTGGGATAACTTGGGGTGCCACAAGCGGGCGGAGGCGCGGCGGGCGATCGAGGCGGCCGGGGCGACGCTCGCCTTCCTGCCCGCCTACTCGCCCGACCTGAACCCGATCGAGCAGGTGTTCCGCAAGCTGAAGGCGGAACTGCGGCGGCGGGAGGAGCGGACGGTGGACGGGCTGTGGGCCGCCCTCGGCGATTCGCTCGACTGGTTCCCACCGGACGAGTGCCGCCGATACCTCGACCACGCCGGCTACACGCTACACCGAGATTGAAACTGGTCTAAGCACATAGCCGGAGTTGGTTGTCACCTTTCGGCCGGAGCCGACGGCGGTA